>JBAQGH010000161.1:0-29525 GCA_049287685.1 Solirubrobacteraceae bacterium
GCGTCAGACAGCTCGATCGAGGCGATCCCCACGGGCTCGACCGGTTTGTCCCCGCCGTCGGTCGGGACGCCCTCCAACTTCTCAACCACGTCCATCCCGCTCTGCACCTCGCCGAAGACGGTGTGCTTGCCGTCCAGCCACGGGCACGACTTGGCGGTGACGATGAAGAACTGCGAGCCATTCGTGTTGGGACCGGCGTTGGCCATCGCCAGCGCACCGCGCACGATCTTGTGCGAGTTGATCTCGTCCTCGAACGTGTAGCCGGGGCCACCGGTGCCGGTGCCCTGCGGGCAGCCGCCCTGGATCATGAAGTCGCTGATGATGCGGTGGAAGTTCAGCCCGTCGTAGAAGCCATCGGAGGCAAGTTTGCGGAAGTTCTCAACCGTCTTGGGCGCATCCTCGTCGAACAGCTCGAAGACGATCGTGCCCTCGGTGGTTTGCATTGTTGCTACTGACATGCTGGCCCTTCCCTTGTTCGCGGTCGCGGTGGAAAACGCACGATAGCGGTACCTATCGCACGTTTGCTCGGCGCCCTTTTGAGTCGGGCAGGGCGACGGTAGCGATACCTTCGCTCGCGGCGACGCGCAGCAAGGAGCCGTCAGAGCTTGCTATCCGCCCACCCCCTGGAGCGCTGGCTAGAAGAACGGCGTCGGCGAGCGAGATCGGGCAGCGAGAGCGATGATAATGAGCAGCGCGAATCTCGCCAGCACGCCAGGCTTGGGCGGGCCCGAGCGGGAGCAGCATCAGGTTCTTTGCCAGAAGACCTTCGATCACCGGTCGTGTCCGCTCGATCTCGAGGTCATAGCGCCGCTTGAGTCGGTCTATCGCCTCAGCGAGATTAAGGGTGGTCAGCGCCGCGCCGTGGTTCAACATCTCCTGTACCTCACCGGCCGCCGGCTCGGCCCCAAGGAGGGCGATGATTGCCGAGGCGTCGATCAGAGTGCCCCAGGAGAGCTCAGCCGCGTCAGTGGCGATCGCGCTCTTGGGCATCCAGCTCCTCGTCGCGGTCCAAGCGCTTGGCCTCCTCGGAGCCAAGCACGCCGATCTGCGTCGCGAATGCTCCTACAGCGGCCGCTACTGGATCGTCTGGGACCGGGCGCAGCACAACGTGGTCGCCGCGATCTTCGGCAAGGACGGTCCGGGTACGCCATCGCTTGCGCACCGCCGCGGGAACGGACACCTGCCCCCCGCTAGATATCACAAGTCGCTTTGCCATGGTCATTACAGAATACCATGAGGACCAGCCTCGGCGCCAACCACCGCCAAAGGCGCAGGCAATGTGAACCGCCCGAGCTACTCACCTCGAACCGTGCTCCCGTGTGGGGGCACAGCGAATCGGCTAACCCTTGACTCGCTCCAGGCGCAATGACTTGCCACGCAGCTCACGTCCGTCGAGCGCCTCGATCACGCGGTCGGCCTCAGCGGAGGGGACCGACAGGAACGAGAAGCGCTCCAGGACGCTGACGTCGCGCACGGCCTCGCCGTCGAGCCCGGTTGCCGAAGTGACCGCACCAACAATGTCCGCCACACGCAGCCCGGCAGCGCGTCCGCCGCCGAGCACCAGCTTCGCCGAAGGCTCGGCGGCGTCGCGCGAGATCTGCGGCTTTGAGTGCCGGCGCGGGCGCTCCTTCACAGGCGTGGGAGCAGCCTCGGCGTCCTTGGACCAGGCGGCGATCTTCGTGCCGATGTGGCGCTCGATCGCCTCCAGCTCGCGCGTCTGACGCGACTCGACGAACGTGATCGCCCGTCCCGAGCGCCCCACACGGCCGGTGCGCCCGATGCGGTGCACGTAGGTGTCGGGGCTGGTGGGCACGTCGTAGTTCACCACGTGCGTGACGGTCGAGATGTCAAGCCCGCGGGCGGCAACGTCGGTGGCCACGAGGATCGGCACGCGCCCGCCCTTGAAGGCCAGCATCACACCGTCGCGCGAGCCCTGGGACATGTCGCCGTGCAGCGCACGCACGTTCATCCCCCCGTCGCGCAGGGTGCGAAAAAGCTGGTCGCAGCGGACCTTGGTGCGCACGAACACGATCGTTTGACTGGGATCCCCACCCGCCCGCTCGGCGCGCAGCACCTCGACAAGCTTGGCGGCCTTGTCGCGCGTCTCCACCGAGAGCTGGAACTGGGCGACGGTGTCGATCGTGAGCGTCGCCGCCTCGACCTGGATTATCTCCGGGTCATACATGTACTTATCGGCGAGCTTGCGGATCGGCGGCGGCATCGTCGCTGAGAACAGCGCGGTCTGGCGTCCCGAGGGCGTCATCGAGAGGATCTTCTCGACGTCCTCCAGAAAACCGAGGTCGAGCATCTCATCGGCCTCGTCGAGCACAACGAAGCGGCAGTCGTGCAGCACGATCGAGTTGCGCGAGATCAGGTCGAGCACGCGCCCGACGGTGCCGACGACGATGTGTCCCCCGGCGCGCAATTGCGCCTGCTGGGTGCGGATCGGCGCGCCGCCGAAGACCGCCACCACGTCCAGCCCGCTGTGTGCGCCATAGGTGCGCAGCGCCTGGGTGACCTGGATGCACAGCTCGCGCGTCGGCGTCAGCACCAGCGCCTGCACCTCGTGCACCTCGGGATCGATGTACTGAACGATCGGCAGGCCGAAGGCAGCGGTCTTACCGGTGCCGGTCTGCGCCTGGCCGATCACGTCACGCCCTTCCAAGAGCGGCGGGATCGCCTGCTCCTGGATCGGCGAGGGCGACTCGTAGCCGACGTCGCGCAGGGCTTGCAGGGTCTGCTCGGAGAGGCCGAGCTCGGCGAAGGTCTTGGGCATGCGCGACAGCAGCTTACGTGCTCGGGCGCCGCGGCCGCGCAAGGGTTGATTTGTGGAGTCGCTCGCAAGGCCCGCGCGAACGCCTCAGCCCCAACAGCGCGCCATCAAGTCCGCCTCGCTGTAGAAGACCTACGCGGTGGGGTCGAGCAGCAGCTTGCCGGTGGTGCGCCGCTCGCGCAGATCGATATGCGATTGCGGCGCATGCTCCAGTGGATATGTCCCCCCTACCACCACGTGCAGTTCCTTACGGGCGAGCCGCATGAAGAGGTCGTCAAGTGCGTCGGCCACCATAGCCGGGCGCTCTACCCTTCCGGGCACAGGCAGGCAATGAAACAGGTAGAAGCCGACGACCGAGCGCGAGTGGCGCAGCAGCGAGCCCGTACGCACCTCGTTTGGCTCTTGCGAGGCGATTCCGCAGATGACGATCCGCCCGAAGTGGGCCAGTGCTCGATATGAGCGCTCGAAAGCCTCCCCACCTGCCATGTCGAATACGACGTCCACCTCGCGCCCCTCGTTCGCCTCGATCAAACGCTCGGTGAGGCCGTCAGGCTCGGAATCAATCGCGACGTCGGCGCCAAGTTCGAGTGCAAGTTCACGCTTGCGCTCGTCCGAGGCCACCGCGATCACACGCCCCGCGCCGAGGGGCCTTCCGAGCTGGACGGCAAGCGAGCCAACGCCCCCGGCCGCGGAGTGCACCACCACGCTCTCGCCGCCTGCCACACGTCCAGCGGTGCGATATAGGTGCCAGGCAGTCAGCCCTTGAATGAGCACCGCCAGCGCCGCCGCATCGTCAACCGCATCGGGGATCGCAAAACTGTGCTCAGCCGGCGCAAGCGCATACTCGGCGTAGCCGCCTACACCGGTGAGCGCGATCACACGCTGCCCCTCGCTGAAGCCGCTGCCGGGCGGCGTGGAGACGACGGTGCCGGCTACCTCGCCACCGGGCACGAGCGGAAGCGTGGCCTTGCGCACATAGGAGTTGGTGCGCGTGTGGGTGTCGGCGAAGTTGATCCCGGCGCGGCTGACGCGGATCAGGAGCTCGCCGGGGCCCGGCTCGGGGGTCGGCAGCTCCACGAGCTTCATCACCTCCGGCCCACCGAATTCGCTGATCTGGATGGCGCGCATCGGGGCCGAGGCTACATCACCGAAATGGCGATGCCCCCTGCGCGCGCGGGGGGCATCGCCATTTTGCGAGACATCCAAGCCCTAAAGATCGCGGCCCCAGAGCCTCGACGATCCCGCCCTATATGCCAGGGCACCATCCCACCGCATCCCCCGATAGGGTCTGGCCATGCCAATAACCGTTGTCGGATCGATCGCATATGACGCTGTGAAGACCCCCTTTGGCGAGCGCGAGCGGATGCTCGGCGGCGCCGCCGTGCACTTCGCCCTAGCCGCCTCGTTCTTCGAGGAGGTGCTCGTGGTGGGCCCGGTGGGCGACGATTTCGGCGAGCCACAGCTCGATGTGATGCGCCGCCGCGGCGTGAACGTCTCAGACATCGAGCGTGTGAGCGGCGGCAAGACATTCTTCTGGCGCGGCGAGTACGGCTGGGACCTCAACTCCCGCGAGACGCTCGACACCCAGCTCGGCGTGTTCGATGGCTTTCAGCCGAAGCTGTCCGATCGTTCGCGTGCAAGCGACGTGCTGTTCTTGGCGAACATCGTGCCCGACCTGCAGATCGAGGTGCGCGAGCAACTCCCCGACGCGCGCTTCGTCGCGCTCGACTCGATGAACCTGTGGATCGACATCGCCAAGGACCAGCTCGTGAGAGCGATCGAGAGCGTGGACTGCCTGATCCTCAACGACGCCGAGCTGCGCCAGCTGACGGGCAAGCCGAACCTCGTCTCGGCCGCACGGGAGATCCTTTCCTGGGGTGGCCCCGCCGCGAATGACTCCAGCGAGGCCGATGAAGCTTCGCCTGAGCAAACGTCCACCCCGCGGCGCGGACCGAGTGTGATCGTCGCCAAGCAGGGCGAGTACGGCGCGGCGCTGATCACGAACGAGAGCTTCTTCGCCCTGCCCGCCTATCCACTGGAGAGCGTGATCGACCCGACCGGCGCCGGCGACACCTTCGCCGGCGGCTTCGTCGGCTACATCGCCGCCCATCCCGAGGGGGAGCTGTCAGACGCGCTGTTGCGCCGCGCGATGGCGCACGGCACCGCACTTGCCTCCTTCAATGTGGAGGAGTTCGGCACCGAGCGCATCGAGCGGCTGACAGGGGAGGAGATTGCCACCCGCGTGGAGGAGCTACGCGAGCTCACCCAGTTCAGCGGCATCCCGTTGAAGCTGCGCGGCTGAGAACCGTTGCGACGCGGAGGGGAGCCGCGATCAGGAGTACACGGCTCCCCCCACTTGGGCGGACAAACTACGTTCAGGCGTTGGGGAAGCCAGCGGCTTCCAGACGCGGGACCAGGTTGGGGATGAACGCCGGAGAGAGTGCCTTGGCGGCTTCGGCAACCGTGCCGGTCGCGGGCAACGACGGGAGCACGGCGTTGTCGTCGAACTGATCCTTGATGAAGCTGAGGTGGCTCGCCTCGTTGGTGGCCACCTTCGCCGCGATGATCTTCAGTTCATTCGAGCTGAGCGTTTCCACCGCGCCCAGATACGTCTGCACGAAAGCCGTCTCGAGCGCGACGCCGGTCTTCAGCAGCGCGTGCCCGCTGGCGAGCGCGCTCGAAGGGATCTTCAGCTCAAGCCCGGTGGGGGTCTTCGAGCCGAGCGCTTTCGCGAGCAGGGCCTTGTGGTCTTCCTCGTTCTTGAGCGCCGCCTTGAAGTAGTCGATGTCTTGGAGCTTGGGGTGCTTAAAGGAGTGGAAGTTCTTGATGATCGCCGAATAGACGAATACAGCGAGGCTCTCGGCTCCATAGGCGGCCTGGAGTGTCGAATTGTCGCTCACACCGCCGGAGGCGGCGAAAGAGATGCCGGTCACTTGACCGAGCATCGCGCCACCGGCCACAAGCGCGATCCCACCCTTGGCGCCGTTGCGCAGGAACTGGGAGCGGCTGAGACCGCCGCCCGACCGCGCTCGCTCGAGCGCGTCGTCTGGGCGATCAAGGAGATTCGCTTGGCTGTCCATTGGGGATCCTCACATTCTTGAAGTTGACCGGATCGGCGATGAAGGCCGAGAGGGCTGAGTCATCGTCGGGGGTTCTTCGCATGGGGCCGCGTAGTGGATCAGCGCGCGTCGTGACGCGCTGCGCAGGTAGGGGCTCACCCGCCGCGGCCGTGCCGGCAGCCATAAACGCACCCGATGCTTGCACCACCGCGGCTGGATAACCCCTCTCAACGCTTGTGCCCGCCGCAAGGCGGGTATAGGATCAAAGAGAGGTGGATGCCTGGACTTTCATCTGGCTGATGTTCATTCTGAAGATCCCGATCGTCGGGCTCTACCTGATTGTGCGCTGGGCTGTGCGCCAGACGCCCGAGGCCGCGAGCGAGGACGGCGGGATCGGCCCACGTCCAGACTCCTCGCACCCGCACGATCCGCGCCATCCACGCACGCGACTGCCGCGTTCTCCCCGCCGCGGTCCGCACGGAGACGCACCGTTCGCGCCTCCCGCGCGCGTGCGCACGGTCGCGGCGCGCAGCCGGCTCAGCCAGCATTAAACGGCTCAAACGCGCCACTTCACAGCTTGCGCACCGGTTACTGAGCGATGTGTCGCATAATCGGGTAGACAGCAACTGCGACTGGAGGAAAGATGGGCACCGAGATACACACTCAGCATGAGACGACCAACGGTGCTCCCGCCACGGGGGGTAACCCCCAGGGCACACCCGCTGGGGCACACCCTGAAGGGCACAAGCAGGCGAGCGGGCAGACAGCGCAGACGCTGAGCGTCACCGACAACCGCACCGGCAAGACCTACGAGCTGCCCGTCACCGACGGCACCGTGCGCGCGATGGACCTGCGCCAGATCAAGACCGGCGAGGACGACTTCGGCCTGATGGCCTACGACCCGGCGTACATGAACACAGCGTCCTGTCGCAGCGCGATCACCTACATCGACGGCGAGGCCGGCATTCTTCAGCACAGGGGCTATCCGATCGAGCAGCTGTGCGAGCACTCCACTTATTTGGAGGTGGCCTACCTACTGATCAACGGCGCACTGCCAACGCAGAAACAGCTTGACGACTGGGTCCACGAGATCACGATCCACACGTTCGTGCACGAGAACGTCAAGGACTTCATGCAGGGCTTCCGCTACGACGCGAACCCGATGGGGATGCTGGTCGCGTCCGTCGGCGCGCTGTCGACCTTCTACCCGGACGCCGGCCAGATCCACGACGAGCAGGTCCGCGCCATGCAGATCACCAGGCTGCTCGCGAAGATGCCGACGCTGGCCGCGTTCGCGTTCCGCCACAATATGGGTCAGCCCTACGTGTACCCCGACAACGACCTTGCCTACGCCGGCAACTTCCTCGGGATGATGTACAAGATGACCGAGCTGAAGTACCAGCCCGATCCTCGCTTGGAGAAGGCGCTCGACGTCCTTTTCATCCTGCACGCCGACCACGAACAGAACGCCTCGACCAGCGCGGTCAGGTCGGTCGGCTCCACACAGGTGGACCCCTACTCGGCCGTGGCGGCCGGCGTGGCGGCGCTGTACGGGCCCCTGCACGGCGGCGCCAACGAGCAGGCGTTGCGCATGCTGCGCAGGATCGAGTCGCCGCGCAACATTCCCGACTTCCTGGAGAGCGTGAAGGCCGGCAACGAGCGCTTGATGGGCTTTGGCCACCGCGTCTACAAGAACTACGACCCACGCGCGCGCATCATTCGCAAGCACCTCGACGCGGTATTCGAGGTGCGCGGCACCAGCCCGCTGCTTGACATCGCGACGGAGCTTGAGAAGCGAGCCCTCGACGACGAATACTTCACCTCGCGCAAGCTCTATCCGAACGTGGACTTCTACTCCGGCCTGATCTACGAGGCGCTCGGACTGCCGGTGGCGATGTTCCCGGTCATGTTCGCGATCGGGCGCACCAGCGGCTGGATCGCCCAGTGGCTCGAGATGGTCGAGGACTCCGAGCAGAAGATCGCTCGCCCGCGCCAGATCTACACGGGCGAGCGCGACCAGGACTACGTGCCGATCGCGAAGCGGGGCTGAGCGATCGCACGACCGAGGCGTCGCTCGGCAGAGGCGTCACTCGGCAAAGGCGTCACTCGGCAAAGACGTCACTCGGCAAAGACGTCACTCGGCAAAGACGATTGCTCCCTGACAAAGGGGCACGAAAACAACCTAAAGGTTATTTTCGTGCCCCTTGCAAATGGCGTACCGCCCGCGGTCGCTACAACACCAAAGTCGCGCCGTAGAGCCGCAGCCAATCGCGCTGTTCACGCCAGCCGGGACAGCGCTGCTCGACAAGCGCCCAGAAGCGCGGCGAATGATCGCGGATCTCCAGGTGGCAAACCTCGTGCCACACCACGTAACCCAGCACCGGCTCGGGGGCCAATAGCAGCCGCCAGTTGAAGCTCATCGCGCCCTTTGCCGAGCACGAGGCCCAGCGCGTGCTCTGAGCGCGAATCGCGAGGCCGCTGTAGGACGCGCCCACCTGCGCGACCGCGACGTCCAGGCGCGCTGCCACCTCCGCTCGCGCGAGCCGGCGGTACAGGCGCTCCACAGCCGGGCGATGATCGCCTACAGGCACGAACAGCTTTCCTCCACGACGATGAGCCCGCATACGCCCAGGCTGCGGGACCAACTCGAGCGAGGTACCGAGGTAGGGGACAGTCCCGGCTCGCTCGGCTAGGAGTGCCAGCGCTCGGCGGCCCTCCGAAAGTCGCCGCTCGATCCACGGGGCGAGCTCGCGCACAGCCGCCGCGGCCGCCTTTTCTGGGGCGTGCGCGGGCAGCACGACCTCAACGTCGGTGTGGGCGCGCACGTTGACGCGCACTCTGCGCGCGCGCTTGGAGCGGCGCACCGTGTACTCGATCTCGTCCACGCCGAGAGCGTAAGGCTTGCGTCGGGTAGATAATCCGGCAGATGGCCAGGTCGATCGTGCAACTGCCCGCCGCTGTGCGCGAGCCCTACGAGGTCTTCGTCAACGGCGTGCCCCAGCGCGAGGGGCACGACTTCCAAGTCAAGGGACGCACCCTGATGTTCGACCGGGAGCTGCGCAAGGACCACATCTCCAAGCGCCGCTGGCTCTTGGGCGCGTGGGGCGTGGGCACCTACAAACAGGACGACTCGGTCGACGTGCGTTACGAGGCCGCCGACGGCTCGCCGCGCGTGGCGGAGGCGCTGGATATAGAAGCCGTGTAACGAGCACCTCGCCTGCATGCGGTGCTCGCTCGAGGCGGTCGCCCGCCGTGCCTGCGTCGACCTCAGCTCACCGGAGCCGCCGCGGCAGCCCCGCGTGCGGGCACGGTGGCACTCGGCGCCTTCTCCCACGGCCGCACCAGCTTCAAAGCGCCGAGAATCGCGCGCGTGGCCGGGGAGCGGTTGAGCGTGTAGAAATGGATGCCCGGCGCGCCGGCTGCGAGCAGCTCGGCGCACTGCAGCGTGGCGTAAGCGACGCCGAAATCGATCACGGCCTCGGGTGAGTCCTCGCGGGCGTGTAGCTCTCGGCGCAGGCCGTCGGGAATCGAGGAGCCGCACATGCTGGTCATGCGCTCCAGCTGCCCGATCTGGGTGATCGGCAGGATGCCCGGGACGATCGGCACGGCGATCCCAGCCGCACGCGCACGGGCCACGAAGTCGAAATAGAGCGCGTTGTCGAAGAACAGCTGTGTGATCAGGAAGTCCACGCCGGCGGCGACCTTCTCGGCCAGATAGTCGATGTCCGCCTGCGGGGAGACCGCGTGGATGTGCGTCTCGGGGAAGCAGGCGGCGCCGATCGCGAACGGGTAGTCAGCCTTGATCAGCCGCACCAGCTCGCACGAGTATTCCAGCCCTCCCTCGGTCTTGATCCAGTCCTCCTGGCCGGCGGGGGGATCGCCGCGCAGCGCGAGCACGTTGTCGATGCCGGCGGCCTGCATCTCCTCCAGTGTGGCTCGCAGCTCTGGCACCGTCGCGGCCACGCAGGTGAAGTGGGCCATAGCCTCCAGGCCGTACTGCTCCTTGATGCGCTTGACGATCGCGATCGTCTTCTCGCGCGTGGAGCCGCCCGCCCCGTAGGTGACCGACACGAACGCCGGCTCGAGCGTTTGCAGCTCAGCGAGCGCCGCATAGAGGTTCCGCTCGCCCTGCTCGGTCTTGGGGGGAAAGAACTCGAACGAGAAGACTGGCTCCTCCCCGGCCAGCAGCTGATCGATCCGCATCGACAAAGCCTAACACGAGCGTGTCAAGGTTTGGGTTTTGGGTTGGGGTTGGGGCTTTGGGATTTGGGCTCGGGGTTTTGGGGTTTTGGGGTTTTGGGCTTGGGGCTTGGGGATTTGGGCTTGGGGTTTGGGCTTGGGGTTTTGGGGTTTTGGGGCTTGACTCCGGCCCCGCGGGCCTACGCGGTGGCGTGCGTAGTCGCACTCCAACGCTTGGGGTCGTCTCCCACGCACTCAGCCTGGCCCACCACCTGCAGGTGCGTGAGCATCGCGAGCGTCTCTGAGAGCAGCCATGGGCCACCGTGAGTAGCCAGCTCGTCGCTGAAGATGCGCGGCACGATCTCAAAGGCTGTGAGCGGTTCGGCCACGACCGCGCCGCGCACCTTCTCCAGCCGCTCGGCGACCAGCTCGCGGTTGCCGTCGATGTGCGCGCGCACGTCGGTGAACGTGCGCCCATGGCCCGGCAGACACAGGCGCGCGCCGAGGCGTTCGACCACACCCAGCGAGTCGACGAATTCGCCGACCGGGTCCGGCGAGTAGCCGAAGTCGAAGAACAGCGAGATGCGCCCGAGCAGGTGGTCGCCGGAGATCAACAGGCGCCGCTCGGGCTGGAACAGGCATACGTGCGACGGTGCATGGCCGGGCGTCTCGTACACGCTCCAGGGGCCGAGGTCGGTGTTGACAACGACACCGGGGAGCAGCTCGCGGTCGGGCGCGATCACCGCTGAGATGCCAGATTCGTGGTGCTCGCGCTCCTCGGCGAAGCGCCGCAGGGGCTCTTCGGGAACACCCGACTGGCGCGCGACTTCGATGCGCCTGGCAAGTGTCGCCTGTGGGTTCTGCTCGCCGATCGACATGTGCTCGTATTTGGGGTGCATCCACAGCTCGCAGCCAGCGCGCTCGACGATCGCTGCCGCTTGGCCATAGTGGTCGGAGTGGGCATGCGTGCAGACCACGAGGCGGATGTCCTCGATGACGAGCCCGCACATCGCAAGCGCACGCTCGAGCTGCGCCATCGAACCGGGCTCACCTGGACCAGGCGAGGTGTAATAACCCGTGTCGAAAAGCACGACCCCATCCCCCGCCTTGACCGCCCAGGCGTTGCCGTGCGGCACACCAGGCCAAGGCAAGGGCAGGCGCAGGCGGTAGACGCCCGCCAGGACGCGCTCACCCCTGCCAAGCTCGCGTTTACGGGCCGGCTCACTCACCGCCGCTGAGACTACTAGCGGGGCTCGCGTTTGGAGGTTGGGCGCCCTAGACTCCTTTCAAGTCGGTTCCGTTGCAGGAGCCGACCGCGGCCGTGAGCGGGGACGGTCGGCCAAGCTGAGGCACCCGAAAAGGATGCTCTGAAGGGCACACTCAAAGGGCATATCCGAAGGGCACAGGCAGGCAAGCGGAAGGAGACGAGATGGTCGACGACGACGGGGCTGGGACGAGCAAGGCAGCGGCGAAGGTGCAGGAGGCGGCCGCCCACGTCCACAAGGCGAGTGCCGTCAAGACCCCCACCGTCAACGAGGCGGGCGCAGGCGGCACCGAGGCGGTGGCGCGCCGTTACTTCGCCGCGATCGCGGCGCGCGACGTCGAGGCGGCTGTGGCGCTTTGGGCCGACGGCGGGCGCGAGCACGTGCGCGGTCAGGTGGACGTGATCGCCCCCGAGGGCGTGCGCGAGTTCATCGGCGGACTGATCGAAGCGATGCCGGACATGAAGATGGAGGTCGTCGAGACCACCACCGAGGGCGAGCGCTGCGCGGTGCGCTGGACGATCACAGGGACGTTCGCCGGGCCGGGAGCGTTGAACGGCGTGCGGGCCACCGGCAGCCCACTGAAACTGGAAGGCGTCGACGTGCTGACGGTACGCGACGGGAAGGTGCAGGCCAACGACGCATTCTCGGATGGCATGACGGCGGCCCGCCAGATCGGGCTGATGCCGCCACAGGACTCGAGCGCCGAGCAGCGTCTGATGGGCGCGTTCAACGTGAAGACAAGGCTCACCGGCATGGCCGCGCGCGATGCCGAGCTGGTCGCCGAGGGCGTGTGGGTCGTGCAGGGCCAGCCCGGGCGCTGCAACGTGTACCTGATCGAGGACGAGAGCGTGGGCGGCGTGACGATGTACGACGCCGGGGCGCGCACGATGGTCCGCGCCGTGGCCTCAGCCGGAGCCAAGCTCGGCGGGATCAAGCGGATCGTGCTCAGCCACGGCCACACCGACCATCGCGGCACCGCGCCCGCGCTTGGCGTGCCCGTGCTCTGCCACCCCGACGAGGTCCAGGACGCCGAAGGCAGCGGCGGCTTTCGCTACTGGCCAGAGGGCCTCGTCGGTCTGCCGACGCCACAACGCCAGATCCACCGGGTGCTGCACCGACTCGCTTGGGACGGCGGGCCGGTGAAGATCTCGGGCACCCTCCAGGAGGGCGACGAGGTTGCCGGCTTCGAGGTGATCGACCTGTCCGGTCACGCGCCGGGCCAGATCGGGCTGTGGCGCGAGTCCGATCGCCTGGCGCTCGTCAGCGACACCTTTTACACGCTCGACATGTGGGGTCGTAGCTGCCCGCCACACGTGGCAGAGCGAATGTTCAACTACGACACCGGACAGGCCAAGGCCTCGATCCGCAAGCTCGCGGAGATGGAGCCGGCGGCGGCCTGGCCTGGGCACGCCAAGCCCGTCACCGGCGACGTGCGCACACAACTGCTCGAGGCCGCGGAGACAATGTAGGCGGCGATCATGGTGGCGCCTTACCCGCCCGGCAGGCCGGCGGCCACGGTGGCGCCCTGCCGACGGCAGCCCACGCCCAAGCACACAAACGCGTCGGCGCTCGCGCGGTCGCGATCACACCGGACACCGAACAGGTAGAGCCATGGCCAAGAAGACCCGCAAACGCGAGAAGCTGAGCGCGCCTACCAGCGACTACAGCGACGCGCGGGGCAATGTGCTGACGCTGCGCGGATCGTTCACCGCGGGCGCTAGGCGCGAGTACGCCGAGACGCTGGCGGGTATGAGCGGGCCTGCTGCCTCCACTCAGGAGGACGCCTGGCAACGCGCCGTCGAGCTGCTGTTCGAGCGTTTGGCCGTGCGCTGGAACATCTCAGGCGCCCCGATCGAGCGCCAGAAGGAGCTACTCGCGCGCCTGCGTGTAGCCAGCGCCGAGGAGCGCGCTTGGGTGCGCGACACGCTGCGCGAGCACTGCGCCGAGTGGTTCCCGGATGTGCAGGCGCCTTAGAAGTCTTTCAAAATGACCTGCACGTATCGATACCCCTTTGTGTGGAGCCGGGGGATTTATTTAGGTACCTAACCTTTATCTAAGCCGTCGGCGAAAGGGGGTGTTGGGCAGCAGATCATTCAAAAGATGAGCCATACCCCGGCCATGCACTCCTGCCGCAGCGCTCATTTTGAAAGACATTCTTGGAGCGACTGGCGGGACTTGTCAGCCGGACTCGCCGGGCAACTCCAAACGCGGGCCGTGGGCGTTGCCGGCCGAGACGAAGCGTGCGTTGGCCGGGCTCAAAACGAACTCGTAGGACTCGCCGTCATCACCCTCGACACTCAAACGGTTGCCCTCGTCGTTGACCGCGACGATCACGCCTTGCTCGACGCCGCCGCCGAAGTGCTTGATGCGCGCGGACGCCCCAACGCGTGGGAGCGGTCTTGTCGGGCCGAGCGTCATGGCTGAGGCATAACACAAACGTCACACCCGGGCGCCGCGTGCGCCCGCCGTGACCGCTACCGTGGCGAGACAATGCGCCGCACAAAGATCGTCGCCACCATCGGTCCCGCCTCGCGCGAGCCCGAGACGCTGCTCGCGATGGTGCGTGCCGGTATGGACGTGGCGAGGCTGAACTATTCGCACGGCACGTTGGCCGAGCACGAGGAGACGGTGCGTCGCGTGCGCGACGCCGCCGGTCGCGCGGGGCGGCCTGTCGCGATCCTGCAGGACCTACCCGGGCCGAAGCTGCGCATCGGCCCGCTGCGTGAGGACATCGTCGAGCTCAAGCCGGGCGACTTAGTCACATTCAGCTGTGGCGAGGAGCAAGTCGGCGACGCCCGCCACATGTCGATCACCTGGCCCGGGCTTGCCGCGGCACTGACGCCTGAGGAGATCCTCTACCTGGCGGATGGCAGCGTGCGGTTGCGCGTGCGCACGGTGCGCGTAGAGCAGGGCGAGGTCGACGCCGAGGTCGAGGTCGGCGGCGCCGTGGCCTCACGCCAGGGGCTCAACATCCCTGGGCCGGCGCACACGTTGCCCTCGGTGCCCGAGGAGGACCTCGAGCTCTTGCGCCACGGCGAATCGATCGGCGTGGACATGGTGGCACTGTCGTTCGTGCGCTTCCCTTCCGACGTGGAAACGGTGCGCGAGCACACGCGCCTGCCTTTGATCGCGAAGATGGAGAAGCCCCAGGCGGTCGAACACGCCGAGGCGATCATCCGCGCCGCCGACTGCGTGATGGTCGCGCGCGGCGACCTCGGCATCGAGATGCCGATCGAGCAGGTGCCGGCTGTGCAGAAGCAACTGCTCAAGCAAGCCGGCTATCTCGCCCGCCCCTCGATCACCGCGACGCAGATGCTCGACTCGATGGTCACCTCCTCACGGCCAACGCGTGCCGAGGTGGCAGACGTGGCCAACGCGATCCTCGACGGCACCGACGCGGTGATGCTCTCCCAGGAGACGGCGATCGGCGCCTACCCGGTGGGAGCAGTGGAAATGATGGCCGCGGTCGCTATCCAGGCCGAGGCGATCGCCCCCTATGAGGACTGGAACACCAGCCGCGTGCGTCGCTCCGAAAGCGACCCTGCTCACACCGTCGCCCACAGCCTGTGCCTGGCAGCGCGGGAACTGCACCTCGACGCACTGATCGTGCCAACGCTCTCGGGCCGCTCGGCGAGATTGGTGTCCGCGCACCGACCCACGGTCCCAATCTATGCACTCTCCCCTGGGCGCGAGACCGTGCGCCGCTGCGGGCTGATGTGGGGCGTACAGGCTTCCTCGATGCGTCGCCACGAGACGACCGAGGAGCTGATCGCCGACTCCGCCCGGCGCGTGGTCGAGCTCGGCTGGTGTGAGAAGGGCCAGCGCGTCGGCATCACCGCGGGCTTGCCGAGCGGGCGTCCGGGGACGACGAGCTTGATGCAGATACAGGTGCTCTAGGACATCCTCTGAGCGGCGCGAGGCTGTGTCCTCAGTCGCTCATGTGCTGAAAGCACACTACGCTCCCTGCGTCCTTGCCTCGCTTGCTCAGAGGATGTCCTAGTCGCGCACACAATTACGAGGCTCGCCGTTGCAACCGGCCTCGATGGACCTGTTCGACCGCACCGGCGGCTCTTGTTTCCCTAAAAATAAGCCGCTACGCAGCGCCGACGCCCGCACGTTCGTAGAACTCGGCCTCCTCGCGCCCCAACTCTGTCACGGGCGCGTCGCCATACATCCACTCGCGCGCGATCCGATGCCAGTTGTTGCGCGCGCGCAGCTGTGAGAGCACCGCCAAGGTCAGCATCTCCATGCGCCGCCCGAAGAGGTGCTCGGGCTGGATCGTCTGGTGGCGCATCTCGCGGAAATGGGAGGAGCGCGGGTCCGAGCTCTCGATCAGCACCTCCGTCGCGATCTCGGGCTTGAGCTGCACCTCTTCATCGGCGGTCGTGTACCACCAGATCGCATCCTCGATGAAGGCGAGCAGGTGGTCGGGATCGACGCGCTCCGGTTCGGGCAGGAAGCGCGACTCGGCCAGCAGCGTGTGCAGCGTCTGCGCATCGCCCTCGACCACGGCCCGCTGGCAGGCAAGCTCCAGCTCGACCGGCTCGCGATCGAGACGCTTGAACAGGCCGAAGTCGAGAAACGCGACGCGCCCGTCCTCGAGCAGCATGAAGTTACCGGGGTGCGGGTCGCCCGAGAACTGACGGTGCCGGTACAGGCAGCCGAGAAAGAAGCGAAACACGATCTCCCCGATCCGGTCTCGCTCGGCCTGCGGATACTCCTTCAGCTGCTCGAAGCCGACCCCACGCACGAAATCGGTAACCAGTACGTGCTCGCGCGAGAGCTCGCTCACGACCTCTGGCACCACGATGAAGGGATGGCCCTTGAAGATGCGTGCCAGCGAGCGCTGATTCTGAGCCTCGAGCTCGTAGTCGAGCTCCTCGCCGATACGGTCGCGGATCTCCGCCGTCACCCCCTTCACGTCGAGGCTCGGCGTCATGCGCTTGAGCAGCCGCATGATCATCCCCAGGTTCTGCATGTCCGCGCGAACCGCGGCCGCCACACCGGGATACTGCACCTTGACGGCGACCTCACGCCCACCTGCCCGTCCTCCGCGATCGGTGTCCTCCCGCTTGTGCCCTTCAGGGTGCGATGGGGGATCCTCATCGAGCCTCGCCCGATACACCTGTCCGATCGACGCCGCCGCGATCGGCTGCTCGTCGAACTCGGCGAACACGTCTGCGATCTTCGCTTCGAGGTCGTCCTCGATCACGCGCTTCATCTGCTTGAAGGACACCGTCGGCGCCGCGTCGCGCAGCTTGGCAAGCTCGCGTTGGAACTCCTCACGGTGCTCCTCCGGCACGAGCCCGACGTCCAGGAAGGACATCACCTGCCCCAACTTCATCGCCGCGCCCTTCATCGTCCCGAGCGCCGCCACGATCTGCTTGGCGGTCTCCAGCTGGCGACGAGCGCTCGCTTCCTGGGCACCCTGTTCGCTGCGTCCTACATTTGCCGCCTTGGTGCCGAGACGCTTGACGCTCTCGCTCGCGGCGAGCCTGCCCACGGTGGCGGTGCGACGCACCCTCGATGTTGGGATCTTCTCCTGCGCCACCCTTTGAGTTTACGAGCGCCGCGGTGGCGTGCGCGGGGTAAAACCGCGAAAGAGGTCGGATACTTGTTGTTGCCGCGCCCGGGGGACCGCCTTTGGCCTAGAGAGAAACCCGGATTACAACCTGAAGGTTGTATGTCTGGAAGGCGCTGGAGGGGTGCTGCTAAGAAGACACCTCTACGCGGGAGCCAGGGACGATGTCGTCTTTGCCGTCCGGCCAGCGCACCCAGGCCTTCCTGCCGCCGTCGTAGTCCTCGCCGAGCAGGATCAGCGTCGCCGGCTCGCCGAGCGCGGTGCAGGGCTCAGCGCCCTCCGGGTCCAAGCCGCGCCACACGCGGATGAACGCGTTCTGCTCCCACTCCCGCGCCACGCTCGTCGCATCGGTGTGACCCGGGTAGACGATCGTCTCCCCGGGCAGCTCCATCAGCGTGCCCATGATCGAATCGCGCAGGTCGGTGTAGGTCGTGTGCCCCGGAGCCCTCACGCCCCCGACCGAACCCTTGAAGAGCGTATCGCCCGTGAACACGACCGCCTCGCCGCCCTGAAAGCCGCCGGGGCCGGCGCCCGCGCCCGGGCGGGTGCTCCCGCTCGGGCGCGCCACGAGAAACGAGAGCATCCCGGCCGTGTGCCCCGGCGTACGCAACGGCCTCACCTCGAGCTGCCCGAACTGCAGCGTCTGGCCGGCCTCGATCTCATCAAGCCGCGCCTCCTCACCCGCCAGCACTCCGCTGGCCACAAGCGGCTCGCGCTCGAGCGGGTGGATCAGCACCCGCAGCCGCGGCCAGCGCTTGCAAAGCGCCCCCAGCTCGCTCACGTGGTCGAAATGATGATGGGTGAGCAGCACGTGCGTCGGCTCCACCCCCGCGCGGCCCGCCGCCTCGATCAGCGGGGCCGCCGGGCCACCCGCGTCGACGAAGAAGCCGTCGCCGCCGGCGCCGTCGGCGACGAGGTAGGCGTTCGACAGGAACTGCTCGTTCAACGAGCGCTCGACGATCATCCGGGCATCCTCCCACGTTGCCGCTCGCGCCGCATGTCACAAGCCTCGCCGGCGGCGCGCCCGTCCCTCGCGCCGAGCCGAGTCCCGGCTCGCCGGCGATGCGTAGCTGGGGGCGGGATGCCGAGTCCGAAGGCACGAATATCCGGTGCAACAGACCTATCGAACATGTATTGCTCACACTCGCGTTTTCGTCCAGCGGCGCGCGGATCGGCTCACGAAAGCCTTGACATACAGACCGCCGTATGGTTTTGTGGACGCGGGTCCTATCAGGACCTGACCACATAACTGGGGGAGGGCTTTAAAATCATGGTGCACCACTCGACGTGGCCCGGTGGGCTACGCCTCAAGCGCTGGACGCGATTGACAGCGTCGCTCGGATTCGTACTCGCGTGCATGCTGGCCGCCTTTGCGCCAGTGGCATCGGCCGCTCCTTACGACATGCGCGGAGAATGGTCGATCGAATTGACATCTCCAGGGCAGCCCACGCTGGCCGCGACCGGTGTCATCGGCCAGATGAACCTCAGCACCGGCGCATTCTCCGGGAACTTTTTGGCGACCGGCACCCAGGCACCGGTCACGCTGGAAGGAACCCTGGTGAACAACACTGGTTCGATGACCGCGACGGTACCCACGCCCTCCGGAGCCATCACCTTCGTCACCAGCTCGGCCACGATCAACACCCTCAACAACACGGTGTCCGCGCCTGGCGAGTTCCACCTCGGCTCCGTCGCGATACCCGGTGAATTGACCGGCACACGTACAAAAACCTACCTGGAAGTGCAAGAACGAGAAGCGCGCGAACAGAAAGAACGCGAAGAAGCGCAAGCCAGGCTGGCGATTCGGGGTGAATGGGCGCTCACGCTCGAATCCGCTCAAACCGTGAAAGGGATCGCGCTCGTCAAGGCGGCGGCAAACGCCACGAACGAATTCACCAGCAGCAGCGCGCTGTTCGAAAGCGTGGTCCTCGGCAGCTTCGCCGGCACGCTCAAAGGCAGCGAAGCGTCAGTGACGATCGCCATCCAAGCCGCTGGACCGTACCCGGAAGCCGTATTCACAGGTACGAAAATCACAGTCGAATCCGCCGACAGCGCGATGTCCGGCACAGGAAAGCTCACTGTCGGCGCAACGGAACTGACCGCCAAACTCACCGCAACCAGGATCAGAACTTACGAACAGGTAGAAGCTCAGGAAAGAAGCGAAAGGGAAGCAAAGCAAGCAAAGGAAGCAAGAGAAGCAAGGGAAGCTCAGGAAGCTCAGGAAAGAAGCGAAAAGGAAGCAAAGGAAAAACAGGCAAAAGAAGCCGCTGAAAAGGCCGAACGAGAACTGAAAGAACGCCAGGCGCGGGAAGCAGCCGAAAAAGCCAAAACCGGCCCAGGCGTCATCGCGGGCACCCCCAAGACGGCGCTGGTATCGGTCAAGCCGGGAGGCACCTTGCTCACGGTGAGCCACGGCGGCACAGTCTCGCTCCTGCTCACAAACCCCGACGTCTCACCCGTGCAGGGACAACTGAAGCTGACACTCGCCAAAGCGGGGAAGGCATCTGCCAAACACACCGCCGTCAAGAGCATCACGCTGGGCACAGGCACGTTCTCGATCTCCCCCCACGGAAGCGAGACCGTGAGGGTGAAGCTCTCGCAGAGCGGGCGCTCCCAGTTGGCGCGCCACAAGTCGCTGCGCGTACTGCTCACGCTCACCACGCAAGCCAGCGGCGAACCAAGCGTCGTCAACACGTACAGCCTCACGCTGCACGCCACCAAGACATCCGGCAAACACTGAGAGACCCCGGTCGCCGGCAGCCCTTGCAGCGGGCTGCCGGCGATTCAGCTCGGCGCTTGTCCAGCGCCGAGACCTTACACTTGCCGCCGTGCCCCTGATCCACACCTGCTACCGCGTCACCGACATCGACCGCTCGACTGCCTTCTATAAAGCACTCGGCTTCGAGGAGGTCGGCCGTATCCCGATCGGCGACGAGGCGATCAACGTTTTCATGAACCAGCCCGGCGACGGCGACATGCCGCGCCTGGAGCTGACCTACAATCTCGGCGTCGACTCATATGAGATCGGCGACGGCTACGGCCACATCGCGATTACGGCCTCCGACATCGACGCAACGCTCGCGCGCTTGGCCGAGCAAGGCATCGAGCCCGAGAAGCCCCCTTACTCGGTGCGCGAGGGCGGCTCGCGGCTGTGCTTCGTCAAAGACCCCGACGGGTATCGGATCGAGATCATCGAGCAAGGGTAGCTCGCGAGCGCTACGCCCGCTTCAACCAAAGAACGGCTCTCACGTCAACGGCGCCGGCACAGTTCTTGAGGGGCCGTCTGATCCAAATGACACGCTGTCGGCATTTCTTATAGCCTGCGATTGTGCCCGATGACAGCGTAGGAAAGATGCGTGCCGACAATCACACGCCGGAGCAGCGGTCTCGCACGATGAGTCATATCAAAGCCGTGGATACGGAACCGGAGCTGATACTGAGACGAGCGTTGTGGCACAGCGGTTTGCGAGGCTATCGCCTCCATGTGCGGCATCTGCCAGGCAAGCCCGACGTGGCCTGGACGCGCCGCATGGTAGCCGTCTTTGTGGACGGCGCCTTCTGGCACGGTCATCCGACGGCATTCAAGCCCGGGAAGTCGGGCGCCTACTGGGACGCCAAGATTGCTCGCAACATGGCCCGGGACGAAAGGGCAAACAGAGCGTTGGAGACGCTCGGATGGCGCGTCATCAGGCTGTGGGACTTTCAAGTCCGCAAAGAAACCCAGCAGTGCATCGCCCAGATCGAAGCGGCTCTGACGCACTAGGCTCGAGCGCTGGCGCGCGTGCACGGCCATCCGTCCTAAGCCGCTGCGAAGATGGCGGGACTGTGGCTCGCAGAGATCCAGACTTCGTCCCTCAAACCGGGCAGAACACGTCAGACCGCTATCGGGTTGCGTCGTTGTTCTCAGGCATCGGCGGCTTTGACCTCGGCTTTGAGCGCGCAAAGTTCGAAATCACCTTCCAATGCGAGATTGAGCCCTTCTGCCAAGACGTTCTTCATCAATACTGGCCAAAGGTGCCGAGAGCATCAGACATCAAGGAGCTGACAAGTGCAGATGTCCCCGTTTCCGATGTCTGGGTCGCAGGATTCCCCTGCCAAGACGTCTCTCTTGCACGCATGGGAAAGCGACCCGGGCTCCGAGGCAGCAAGTCAGGGCTTTTTCATGAGTTTGCTCGACTTGTTGGAGAAGGCCGCCCCCGACTTTTTGTCATCGAGAACGTGCCGGGTCTACTCAGTTCGCACGGTGGACGAGACTTCGGAACTGTTCTCGGGACGCTGGCCGAACTCGGGTATTCTCTCGGGTGGCGTCTGCTTGACAGCAAAGACTTCGGCGTCCCCCAGTCTCGCAATCGAGTCTTCGTTGTTGGGTCTGATCGAGACTGGGGAGGTCCACCCCAGATTCTTTTTGAGCCCGAACGCAGCACAGGGGTGCTTGCGCAGAACAGCAAGAATGGGACGAAAACTGTTTCCCCATTTGCAAGAGTCATTGAGCATCCTGGCCCAAAGAGACCAGTAACCAAGGCTATCGCCTACTGTCTCTATGCGGAGTCGGCGAGACACACCGGCACGGATTGGAGCCGCAACTATGTGTGTTATCCCGAGGAGGGCAGCGTACGTCGACTGACCCCCGCCGAGTGTGAGGGCGTTATGGCGTTCCCTCCCGGCTGGACAGATCTTCACGCTACGCTTGAGGGTGAAGCCCTTGATACCGCCCGCTACCACGCGCTTGGCAACGCAGTGACTCCCCCAGTGGCTGAGTGGCTCGCTAATCGCATCAAGCTGTACCTGAGTCAAGAGGACGAGTTTGAGGCCGAGCACGCGCCCGATGCCGTCGCAGTAGCCTGACAGCTAGGAGATGTAGACTTTAAAGCGTGCGAATCGCGCTGCGCCCCAGTGGAGGACGTGGAGAGTACGAGCTCACCGGCCGTCAAGGCAGCGTTCGAGCCTCCGATCTTTTCGACCGGGAGATGGCATTCCAGATCACTCCGGAACTGGTTCTGCCTGGGCGCCAGGCGGCACATCGGGTTCAAGGCAAGCCCCGGATCCGCCTCGATGACAGAACTAAAGACCTGCATGCCTATCGGCTCCTCGCTGGGACGCTGATACTGCCACGCCCGAAGCGGGAGCTCAGAGCAACATCCCCCGGCAGCGATTTCCTGAAGGATAACGAGTATGCGGTGACCGGGATAGACGTTGACGTGGTCGACAGCACCAAGACATCGACCCGCCTGCGGCCCACAAGGCTCTGGCTGGAGAATGCCTCAGGCCTCCTTAGGGCTGTCGATGCCGCCGATCGGATGGCTCTCGTTCAGGAAGTTTGGGACGCAGCACGTACTCAAACATCTCCTATAGCAATACTTGTCCAGGCACACGAGACTGCAGTGGCCGGGGGAGGCCACAAGCGCATCGAGAAGGCTTCGGCAGATCTACAGGCCGCCAGTCAGGTTGACGGAGATGCAATCGGGGCAGTAGCAGCAGCTTTGGGTGCCGAGGCGGATATCGCGATCCCCGTTGTTGAGCTGGAACAACTTCCCGCAGGAGGCGAGGAAGACGAAACAGATCCGGCAGACGCAGCAAGACGGGCTGTCTCCAAATGGCGCAAGACAGCAGAACGCGGCGCAGCAGCGCGAGCGTTTTCCGAAGGTGTCCGCACCGCTTATCGAGACCGTTGCGCCATATCAGGCGAAAGGCTCCCAAAGCTTCCCTGCACCCTTTCACCCGGCGTGGACGGTGCTCATATTCTTCCTTGGGCGAGATATGAACTCAATACCCTCAAAAACGGCATATGCCTGAGCAAGCTATGCCACTGGGCATTTGATGCTGGTGTGCTTCGGATCGACCACAACGACAGGCGCTATTACGTTTCGACCCCAGACTGTGTCAATGCCAGCGCGGATTTATACAACATGGACCTTGACTATTTTGAGCGGTTCGTAGGGCCAATCCCAAGTGAGCGGCTTCCATCCGACCCGTTGCAGCGTCCAGACCCAGAATACCTCGAACGGCTGAACTTCGAGATGTATGAATGAGCATTGTTCGGCAACGGTCCCGAGAACAGCGGCTCGGCGGCCTAGACTGCCGTACATGCCCCTGATCCACACCTGCTACCGCGTCACCGACATCGACCGCTCGACTGCCTTCTATAAAGCACTCGGCTGCGAAGAGGTCGGCCGTATCCCGATCGGCGACGAGGCGATCAACGTTTTCATGAACCAGCCCGGCGACGGCGACATGCCGCGCCTGGAGCTGACCTACAACTTCGGCGTCGACTCCTACGACATCGGCTCAGGCTATGGCCACATCGCGATCACCGCCTCCGACCTGGACGGAGTGCTTGCTCGCCTAGCCGAACAGGGCATTCAACCCGAGAAGCCCCCTTTACTCGGTGCGTGAGGGCGGCTCGCGGCTGTGCTTCGTCAAAGACCCCGACGGGTATCGGATCGAGATCATCGAGCAAGGGTAGCTCGCGAGCGCTACGCCCGCTAGCTGAGCCGTTCGTATAGTGGCGGGACTTGTGGAACTAGGCCTAGCCACCTTCGCCGACGTAGCCCCCGGCGCCTCGCCAACACGCGTCGCCGGGCGCCTGCGGGAGCTGCTCGAGGAGATCGAGCTTGCCGACCGCCTCGGTCTCGACGTGTTTGGCGTCGGCGAGCACCATCGGCGCGACTATTCGGTGTCGGCCCCCACCGTTGCGCTCGCCGCGGCGGCCGCCCGCACCGAGAAGATCCGCCTGTCGAGCGCCGTGACCGTGCTCAGCTCGGCCGACCCGGTCACCGTCTTCGAGGAGTTCGCCACACTCGACCTGCTCTCGAACGGACGCGCCGAGATCATGGCGGGCCGCGGCTCATTCACCGAGTCCTTCCCGCTGTTCGGCCTCGACCTGGAGGATTACGACGATCTGTTCGCCGAGAAACTGGAGCTGCTGCTGGCGCTGCGCTCCTCTGAGAGCGTCACCTGGTCGGGGCGCCATCGCGCCCCTCTGCACGAAGCCGCCGTTTATCCCCGCCCATTTCAGCAACCATTGCCCGTATGGATCGCGGTCGGCGGCACGCCCGCATCTGTGGCGCGTGCCGGGATGCTCGGGCTGCCGCTGATGATCGCCATCATCGGCGGCGCACCCGCCCGGTTCGCGCCCTTGGTCGAGCTTTACCGTGAGGCGTTGCGCCGCAGCGAACAAGAGCGAGCGCGAGCGAGCGGCGACGATCCCGACACGTCTTCGCACGACGGCGCGCACCGAACCCAACCGACGATCGGCCAAGGCGGCCCGGCGGTCGGCATCAACTCGCACATGTACATAGCCGAGGACGCCAAGCGCGCGGCCGACGAGTTCTTCGGGCCGTACTCGCAGATGATGAATCGCATCGGTCGCGAGCGCGGCTGGCCGCCGATGAGCCGCGCCCAGTTCGATGCCGGCTGCGCGCCGGAGGGCCACCTGCTCGTCGGCACGCCTGAACAGGTGGCCGCCAAGATCCTCGCCCAACACGAGCTGTTCGCCCACGACCGCTTCCTCGGCCACATAAGCGTCGGTGTGTTGCCACACGAGAAGGCGCTGCGCGCGACCGAGCTGTTCGCGACGGAGGTAGCCCCACGCGTGCGCGCCGCGCTCGGCGTGGGCGACCCAGCAAACGACACCGGCACGAGCACGGCGAGCAACGGCCCACCTGCAGGCTCCGTGAGCGACACCGGCGCTACCCTTCCTGCCAGCGATGGCTGACACAGGCAAGATCGCCAAGAACCTGGAGCGCTTCGCGCAGGCCGTTGCGGCCCACGACCGCGAGAACCCGACGCATACCGCCTATGGGATCGGGCTGGCGCACTTCGACATGGAGCGCCTCGGCCTCGAGGAGGGCGAGGAGATCCTGCCGGGCATCACGATTCACGCCGACAGCGGCCAGAGCGCCAACTTCCGTGTGCTGTGCGACGGACAGCACGACGAGGGCGCGGTCGAGTCCAAGGAAGAGGTCGTCGAGGCGGTCTCGACTCAGGCGCTGCCGATGATCTCTCCCGGCTCCGCTCCGCGCGAGCTCTGAGCCCGCGACGTCAGCTCAAGAGACGCTCGGTGAGGCGACGCCGGCGCGCGCGGCGATCATCGCGACGAGCCGCTCGATAGTCGGACACTCGATCCCATGCCGCGTGGCCGCGCGCAGCACCGAACCCGGAATCGCGTCGAGCTCGGGTGGGCGCCCTGCGGCGATATCGCGCTGCATCGAGCTGCCGAGCGTGTCGTGGGCCGCCGTCAGCTCGCCGAGCGGATCACCAGTCGCAATCGCGGCCCCCTCCGCCTGCGCCACCGCGCAGCCCTCCTCGATCGCTCCGACCAGGTCGGCACGCAGATTCGGTGTCGAGCGGATCGCTCCGAGCAGCTGGTCATATGCGCTGGTGGTGCAGGCAAGCGCATTGAGCCGCACGAGCTTGGACCACATCACCTGTGCCTCCCCCCCATCGGCCAGAGACACCGCCCGCTCCGCGGGCAGTGAGTCAACTTGGTTGGATGGATAGACGCGCGCCGAGATGCCGGCATCCGAGAGCGTGCTCGCCAGGCGCTCCATCGCCGCGTGCGCCGACGGGTAGCGGGAAGCCATATCCACGCGCAAAAATTTGCTCGTATGAACGACAACACCCGGCTCGGGGCGATCGGCCTCGACACGGATCGTGCCTGCCACAACCGTCTCCGGGGCAAAGTGCTCGCGCAGCACGGCTACGTGGTCGAGTCCGTTGAGCAACGGCAGCACGAGCTTGGGCGTTGCCTCGATCCGCTCGAGCGCCTCTCGCAGTCCGGCGGCCTTGGTGGCCACGATCAAGACATCTACCACCGGCTGCTCCAGCCGTGCCGTGACCAGCGGGTGAACGAGAAAATTCCCGAGCAGCACACTGCTGACGCTGAGACCCCGCTCGGAGATCGTCTCTGCCGTCGCGGCTCTCGCCACGACGGTCACAGGCGTGCCGGCACGGTCGAGCGCGCCGGCAACCAGGCCGCCAACGCCGCCCGGGCCAAGCACGGCGACGTTCATGACGAGCGCCCTACCACTTGCTGCGCAAAAGCGCGACTCACGCTCACCGCCGCACAGACGTCGTTCGGTGCGACCCTCACGGCAGCGGGTCCACGAGCACGCCCGGGTTCATGACCCCCTGAGGATCAACGGCCGCCTTGGCGCCGCGCAAGGCCGCGGCGAACGGATCGGGGCGCTGACGGTCATACCAGGGCCGATGGTCGCGCCCGACCGCGTGGTGATGGGTGATGCTGGCGCCCTCGGCGACGATCACCTCAGAGACTGCCGCCTTGATCGCCGCCCACTGCTCGACCTCCTCGCCGCGCAGGGCGGGTGCGAGCACCGTGTAATAAGGAGCAGGACCGTCTGGGTAGACGTGGGTAAAGCGGCAGGAGACATGCGCCGCACCGCTTGTGTCCTCGGCGGCGGCGCGCGCCGCCGCCATCACGCGCTCGTGAAAACGTGGGAAGCGATCCCAGGTGACTGCCGTCTCGAACGTCTCTGAGAGGACGCCCATAGCAACGAAGACGTCCCGCACATACGGCGCGCGCAGGAACGCTTCGCGCCACGCCCCTACGCTGCCACCGGCATTGCCCGCCTTGGCTGTGCCCGGGCGCGCGCGGGGGGCATCGTCCTTTTTCGTACTACCGCTCCCCGCACCGGCCCCCGCACCGACGCCGCCGTGGGACCCATCTCTGTCCTTGGAGGGGGAGTCGCGCCTTTCTCCGGCCAGGCCGCCGTGCTCGGCGCAGATGGCAAGTGCGCGGTCCATCGACCGGCCAACCGGGTGATCGCAGGACTCGAAGCCGAGCACGAGCAGAGCGAAAGTGCCATCGCCTGACATCGTGAAGCGCGCCTCGGCCGGGTCGATCAGGCGGCAGTTGCTCGGGTGAAGGCCCGACTGGGAAAGAGCCCGCACACACTCGGCGCCGATCGCGAACGTGGGGAAGCGCACCCCCACCGAGGCACGGAAGGTGGGGCGCGGCTGGACTCGCACCCATGCCTCGGTGATGACCCCGAGCGTGCCCTCCGAGCCGACGAGCAGCCGATCCGGGCTCGGGCCCGCGCCGGAGCCCGGCAGCCGGCGCGACTCCCACGTGCCCGTCGGCGTGATCGCGCGGACGGACTCGACGAAGTCCTCGATATGCGTCCACACGCTGGCGAAGTGTCCCGCGGCGCGCGTGGCGATCCAGCCGCCGAGCGTGGAGAGCTCGAACGACTGGGGGAAATGGCGCAGTGTGAGGCCGTGCTCGGCAAGCTGGGCCTCCAAATCCGGCCCGGTGGCGCCACCCTGGATGCGCGCGGCACGCGAGACCTCGTCCACCTCGACTACCTGGCGCAGTCCCGCGAGATCGATCGAGATCGCTCCGTTGTAGCCGGAGTCCACGACAGGCTGCACCCCGCCCACCACGCTCGTGCCGCCCCCGTAGGGGATCGCGGCGACGCGCTTGTCTGTGCACCACTCCAGCAGCCGCTCCACATCGCGCTCGTCGCGTGGAGAAGCGACGAAGTCCGGGGGATGCTCGAAGCGGCCCCGGAAGCCCAGCACTATGTCCGAGTAGGACTTGCCGAGTGCGTGGGAAGCGCGAGCGTATGCGTCGGCTGCACAGATCTCGGCGAGCGCCGGCGGCGGCACGATCCGCGGGTCTGGCAGCGCGAGCGCATCCAGGTCCACCGGGTCCTCCACCTCGACAGGCGGGAAGCCGAGGTGCGCCGCCAGACCGCCGGCGGCGGCACGAACCTCCTCGGGGGAAGGCTGCTCGTCTTCAAAGCCCCAACCCCAGTGCTTGCGTCTACGGATGCCCACCGTCGAAGAGCTTAGGGGCTCACCGTCGAAGAGCTTACGGGGAGATGTCCTCCAAAACCGGCATGCCCCCCGCGCGCGCGGGGGGCATCGGTGATTTAGAGCAACCATCCACTCTCGCCTTCCCGCCTTTCCACCCCACCTTCCCGCCCCGTATGAGCGGATCTTTACTCGCCACGGCTTCCCGATAGCTAGCCTTCTACGCATGGCCACAAGAGCACAGCCGACGACGAACGAGCTGCCGCAGCTGCTGGCGCGCGGACCCTGGGAGCTGAGCCAGGTCAAGACGCGCTGGCGCAGCGAGCACTTCGAGCCCTCGTCCGAGCACACCAAGGTCGCGGACGCCGAGATTGCCAGCTTGCAACAGCGCGGCTCGCCCAGCCACGATGGTCTCGCGGGACGACTGGTCGACTTTAAACAGGGGCCACACGGCATAGAGCTCGAGCTGCAGCCGCTGCGTTGGGCGCTGCGCCTGGTGAGCGCCGATGCTTCGGACAGCGTTGCCGGGCTCTGTCTGACGCGTGCCGCTGACGGGCGCTGGTTGGCGGGTCGGCGCGCAGCGTGGCTTTCCACTTGGGCTGGGCGCTGGGCGCTGGGAGCGGGCGGCGCCGTAGATCTCGGCGAGAGCCCGGCCGACACACTGGTCAGGGAGCTGAACGAGGAGTGGTCGGTCTCGCCCGCGCGCGTGCGCGGAGAGGCGCTGATCCGCTTGCCCCACCAACTCGTGATGTTCGTCGGACAAGCCTGGCTCCACGAGGGCGCCGAGGTGACCCCCGACCACGAGCACGACGAGTACGCATGGTGGCCGAGCGACGTCGAGGAATGGCCGCCTGAGGCCGAGGAGAGCCTGCGCAGGATGGCGCGCTGGCTGTCGGAGTGACGCACTCGGGCCGGGCCGGAGCGACGTCACCGTCGCGCCAGGACCTCGCTCCGAACGCTACGGACACGGCCGCCGCGGACGGCGAGAACTTGCGAGGCGCAACCACCGGCGCCCCAGCCGGCGGCCCATCCCGGCCCTCATCCGCCTTCACCCGCCTGAAGTGGACCTCGTTCTTTCACTCGTGCGTGTACACCTCGCTGCTGATCTGCGCGTTTGCGCTCGGCAAACCGCAGCCGGAGACGCTTTTGCTTGGCTGGACACACGGACTGCTATGGATCGGCATGTCGCTTGCCTGCATCGCGGCGGCGCGCATGAGAATCGTCCCGCTGCGCCTTGCCGTGGCAGTCGCTGTGCTGGGCGGCATCGGGCCCTTCTTTGGTAGCGCCGAGTTCGTGCGCACCCAAAGGACATATCCAGAGGGCACACCCTCTGGGGCGCAGGCAGGCAAGCGAACCGCGCGTTTGCCGGGCGACTGTTAGGCAACGTGAAGAGACGCGGGCTCCGCTCGCCCTGGATTAATTCCGGCGGGCAGGCACGCTAGAGTGACAGCAGATGGCGTCCGGCACTACGATCAATCAAATGATCGACGTCGTGACCCCTGCCGCCGGCGAGTCGGTCACCGAGGGAACGATCCTCGAATGGCATGTCAAGGTCGGCGACTTCATCAAGGTCGACGACACGATAGTTGAGATCTCCACCGACAAGGTGGACGTCGAGCTGCCCTCGCCCGCCAGCGGGACCGTTGTCGAGATCTTGGCCGAGGAGGGCGACACGGTCGGCGTCGGGCAGGTGATCGCTCGGCTCGCCGAGGGCGACGGAGGATCGGACCGGCCCTCCGCGGGGGACGACCCGTCCGCGGGAGACAACACACCATCCGAGGATGGTGGCAACAGCGCCACCGAGCCTCGCACGACAAGCTCGACGCAAGCAGCGACTGCCACCGTCCAAACCAGCGCGAGCGCGGCGCAAGGCAGCAGCGACGGAGCGGCGGCGC
>JBAQGH010000162.1:0-11290 GCA_049287685.1 Solirubrobacteraceae bacterium
CTCGGCCGCCAGCGAGGCTTCGACCACCTCGCGCGCCCGCTCCAACTGCGTCCCTACGCTGGCGTCCACCTCGCCCTCGGCGGTGCGCACAATTGCCCCGCCGGGCTCGACGCGCTCGTCGGGCTGGATGTCGCACAGCTCGACGCCGCTTCCCGCCCCGGCCAGCTCGCCGATGGCCGAGCTCACCGCCTCGAGCTCAGCGGGATTGACGAGCACGGCGATCTTGCGCCGGTCTGTCACGCGCCGCAGCCCCCCTCGCACGCTTTCGAGTATGCGTTCGTTGGGCAGTTGTCTGGTGCCTCCTAGGATCTTCTCGGCCAGCTGCAACCCCAGTTGGATGGCGTCGTGTTCGATCTCCTGCACCAGCTCGACGCGCAGCGACTCGATGCCGTCCCTGGCCTCGCCGAGCGCTCGCGTCGCGAGGGCGATTTCGGTGGCGCCCTGCTCGTGGCCGGCGTTGCGCCCATCGGCATAACCTTCGGAGCGGGCTTGCTCGCGGATCTGCTCGGCTTCGAGCTGGGCCTGGGCAAGCGCGCGCGCGGGCGCGTCGCGTGGCTGGGGCTGCGAGGGCTCGAGCTGCTCGAAGGCATAGCTGACAACGGTGTCAGGCAACCGCTCTGTCCCACTGATAGTCGCGCGCTGTGGCGCCCTCCAACAACGTTCTCGCCTTCTGATCGCCGCGCGCGACCACGGCCAGCTCAGACAACCGCTTCGCCTTCCTCCTCGTCGCCGCCGGCGATCACGATCGTGCCGGCCTCGTCCAGCTTGCGCACGACCGCGACCACGCGACTCTGCGCCTCGTCGACGTCGCGCTGGCGCTGGGGCTGCTGGATCTCCATCTCCTCCTTGAGCATCGCCGCGCCGCGCTCTGACATGTTTGTAAGCACGGCCTCCATCACATTCTCCGGAACGCCACGCAGAGCTAGGACAAGGTCTTTTTGGTCGACCTCGCGCAGCACTTGCTGGATCGCGCGCTCGTCGAGCTTGACGATGTCCTCGAACACGAACAGCATCCCGCGCACCTCGTCCGCAAGCGCCTTGTCAGCTCCGGCAAGGCGCTCGAGCACGTTGCGCTCGGTGGTGCGGTCGGCATGGTTGAGGATGCCGGCAAGCGTCTTGGCTCCGCCGCTGGCGGAGTACTTGCGCTCCACCGTAGCCCCAAGCTTGTGGCGAATCATCTGCTCGACCTGCTGGATGACGCGCGTGCCGGCGTTGCCCATGCGCGCGATTCGCAGCGCGATGTCCGGTTGCTCGGACTCGGGCAGCCGGGCGAGCACACCGGCGGCGAGATTCGTGTGCAGGCTGGCGAGCACGAGCGCAACCGTCTGGGGCGACTCGCCGCGCAGCAGGGCAGCGATCCGCTCGGGCGGTACGCGACGCAGGAACTCGAAAGGTCGTGTTTCGCTGGCGCTCTCCAGACGCCCGAGCAGATCGGTCGCGCGCTCGGGGTCGAGCGCGCGCTCGATCACTCCGCGCGCAAAGTCCAACCCGCCGCTGACAGCCCCTTGGCCCTCGCCGGCCTCGGCGGCCAGTTCTCCGAAGACCGACTCGGTCGTCTCAGCGCCGACAGAGGAGAGTCGCGCCATCTCCATCGAGAGGCTCTCGATTGCCTCCTCGTCCATGCGCTGCATCACGTTCGCCGCGCGCTCGGGTCCAAGCGCCGCCATCAGGACGGCGGCCCTGCGCGCTCCGGGTAGGCGCTCGACGGATGGAGACGCCTCTGGGAGCGTCTCTGTGGGGGGCTCGCCGGCCATTGCCGCCTACTCCTCTTGCATCCAGTTGCGCAACTGCTGGGCGACGCGGTCAGGATCGCTGTCGGCGAGCTGCTCGACCTGGCGGCGCAGCTGGTCGCCGCCGGCGTGCCCGTTTCCGTTCCCGTTGCCATTTCCATTGCCGTTCCCATTGGGAGGCGCTACGCCTGCCATGGCCGGTACCGGTCTTGGCGCACTTTCGCGCTGCAGCTCGGAGAGGCGCATCGGCGTCTCCAGCTCGCGCAGCCAGACCGGCTCGTCGATCGTGTCCGATTCGCGGCGGCGCAGCGAACGTGTCGTGAAGAACAGGAAGAGGAGCGAAGCGATGCCGAGCAGCGCGTACTTGGCGTAGCCGAGCATGCTGCTGGTCGAGCTCGCAGCGCTCGTGGTCGGGCTGGCAAAGGCGACCTGTCCGATCGAGATCGTGTCTCCGCGCTTGGTCTGGATGCCGGCGGCGTTGGTGATCGCTTCGCGGATCGCGGGCAGCGAGGCGGCGGGAACGGAATGGTCGAGTAGCACCGAGACATGCTGGCTTTCGACCGTCCCGGGTGCGATTGTGGAGTGGGTCACGGTCTTGCTGACGCCCAGCGTGCTGCTCGTCGTTTCGTGCTTGTAGTTGGACTTACCGCCCGTACTGGTCGCGGTCGGAAGATTCGCGGTGCCGGTGGCGCCGCCGGCACCAGAGCCGTTGCCGGTGAGCGTCTCGATGTCCTTGCTCTGCTGCAGGGGCACACCGGCCTTGCCGTAGCTGAGTTGTTCCTGGGTGGTCGAGTTGACGTTCATGTTGGCGTACACCAACACCTGCGCCTTGCCGGGACCAAGGGTTTGCGCAAGCATCGCGTCGAGGCTCGCGCCCATGCTCTGGTCATAGCGCTGCTCGGCTTCCTGCACGCCGTTGCCGCCGCCACCAGCGCTGCCGGCGGCCTGCGGCCACAGCAGCTGTCCCGAGGCGTCGGTGATCGTGACCTTGCTCAACTGCAGGCCGGGCACGCTGGAGGTGACCAGCTGCGCGATCCCCTGCACCGAGCTTTGTGGCATCGACGTGGTACCGGAGAGCAGCACGGCGGCCGAGGAGACCCCTTGATTTTCGCCGAATATCTGGCTCTGGGAGCTGGGCAGAACCAGCTCGACCTGTGCGCCGGAGACACCTTGCACCGAGTCGATCGTCTCCGCAAGCTGTCCCTGCAGCGCACGCTGGTAGGTGACCTCTTGCTGGAAGTTGCTTTCGCCGAGATTCTGTTTTTCAAACAGCGAGAAGTCCGGCTGGGTGTTGCCGAGCAAGCCCGCTCCGGCCAGGGCCACGCGTGCCTCGGCGGTCTGGTTGGACTGGACGGCAAGCGCGGTGCCGTTGTTCTGCAACTCGTAGTTGACGCCGTGCTCGCTGAGGGTGCTCGTCATCTTGCCGGTCTGGGAGGGGTCGATGCCGCTGACGAGCGTCGTGTAGCTGGGCGCGGAGACCATGTGCAGGAACAGATAGATGAACAGGATCGCGCCGACCGCGGCACCGCCGATGATCAGCCATCCGCGAGTGGTGAGCCGCGAGGCGAGCTGGGAAAGCGGCACGGCTTAGACCTGTGATCCGCGGGTCGTGAACCGCGAGGGGAGTCGTGTGAGCGCCACCGATCAGACCTGCGTCTGGAAGAGGTTCTGGGCGGCTTCGACGGCCTTGGTGCGCAGCTGCGAGGCCAAGTCCATCGCCATCTGCGCATCCTCGACGGTAACGACCGCGCTCTCGGGATCCTTGGCGGTGCCGGTGGCAAGCGACTGGGCCGCGCTGTCGGAGCTCAACTGTGTGCCTTCGAGCGAGGAGATAGCTTCTGAGAGCTCGCTGCCGAAGCTGCCCGATCCGCCGCTGGACGCGCCGCCGACCCCTCCGGTTCCTTCGACTCCGCGTGTCCCTTCGAGGCCGCTGCTGCCTTCCAACCCCAGCCCCGAGCTTGTCGCTTGAGCGCTTTGGCCGCCCTGGGTCAGGCCGCCGACCGTCTGTGGTGAGGCGCTGTTGGAGAGGCCTTCGGAGAGTTTGCCAGCCAGTCCGCTGACCGCCGGGACGATCATTTGAGCACCCCGAGCGTCGCGCTGAACATCGACTTGGCTGTCTGCATCGCGGTCACATCGGACTGATAGGACTGCGACTCGGAGATCAGGTCGGTCATTTCGGTGACGGTGCTGATGTTCGGCATCTTCACGTAGCCTTGGGCGTCGGCTTCAGGATTGCCAGGGTCATAGACCTGCTGGTCGGGAGTGGCGTCGCTGACGATCCCCGTCACCTGGACACCGCCGGCGGGAGCCGAGCTTTCTGCCTGTTGGATGGCTCCTGAGAGCGCGCTGCCGAAGCCGCCTTCGCCGGCTTGTGCGAGCTCGACCTCCTGGCGCTGGTAGGGCTGTTCGCCCGCGGCCTTCGTGGTGTCGGCGTTGGCCAGGTTCTCGGCGGTCACGTCCATGCGCACACGCTCGGCGGTCAGCCCGCTGCCGGCGATGCCGATCGCTTCGAAGAGCCCCATCAGGCCCGTCCATCGGTCGTGTTTGGTAGGTGACATCGACAGCGGCGCCCATGACGCGACATGTCGGCCGCGCTCACGAGGTGACTCCGATCGCCGCGCTCAGGATGCTGTTGCGGGCGCCGAGCACTTGCGTAAGGGCCTGGTAGTCGAGCCCGTTTTCGGCGAGCTTCGCCGATTCCTGATCGACGCTGACGCTGGTGCCGTTGGGACCGTCCTCTTCGGGTTGCACTTCGGTCTTAAACTCGACCTGTTCGAGGGATTCGCCGCTGTTCATCGCGCTCTGCAGCTCGGACTCGAAGTTGACTTCCTGGCGTTTGTAGCCGGGTGTGTCGGCGTTTGCGATGTTGCTCGTCAGGGCAGTCTCGCGCTGCCAGGAGCCGCGCATCGCGGCCTCGAGCAGCTGCTGGGTCGAATCGACGGGAGCCATATATCGTCCCTAGTGATCGGCCGCCCTGCCTGGGTCTTTAGGCCTAAGTCCGAAGTCAGGCGCTGCGATCCAGACGGGAGCGACGCGGTAGCTGCCCCGCGTAGCCATCGGCCGCGCGCTTGGCGCGCGCGCTGGTGCCGATCTCAGCCAGCAGCGACTCGCGCAGGCGAATAAGCTCGATATGTGTGCGCTCGTGGATCAGCCGGGCCGCTCGCAGCAGCGGCGCAGCTGCCACGGGCGGGCGAGCAGGCAGGTCGCGCGTCAGCTGCTCCCAGCGCTCGCCCATTGCGGCCAGACGTTCTATCTCGCCGCGCCCTACCAGCTCCAGTTCGAGCTCGGCGTGCTCGTGGATAGCCTCGTAGGGGTGCAGCGTCGCTTGCTCGCTTGTGCCCGCAAGGGTGCTCACGCGCGGGCGATCTCCTCGGCTACCTGGGCCCAAGCCTCGCGCAGCTCGCCGAGCAGCTCGCTGACCTCTTCCAGCTTGCCGGGATCTTGGTTGTTGCGGGCGGCGTTGAGATGGGCAAGGCAGAACTGGTAGATCGCGTGTAGGCGATCGGCGACTTCGCCTTGCTGGAAGTCGAGGATGCCATCCAGGTGGGCGATGATCAGCTCCGCCCGGCGCAGCGTGTTGTGCGCGCGCTCGACCTGGCCCTCGCGCATCGCGACATTCGCCTGGCGCAGGAAGCGCCGCGCACCGTCGTAGAGCATCACGACCAGCTCCCCAGGCGTGGCGGCAAGCACTGCGCCCTTGCGGTAGGCGTTTGGCGTGGCGGTGAGGTTGCTCATGCCTTGTTGGCCACCAGTGAGGCTTCTTGGGAGGTGAGCCAGTCGGCCTGTGAGGTGTTCCGCGATATCGCGCTTTCAAGCTCGGCGTAGGTGGCCTGCAGCGCCTTTTCGCGTACGGCAAGCATTTCGTTCATCGTCGTGATCTGACTGGTCAACTCGGTGATCTGCGTCGTGTCGCCGGTTGCCCTCGCTTCGAGCGTCCCGCCGGGCCCAGCCACATTTTCAAGCGTGCTCTGCAGGCCCTGGGACCACTTCTCGAGCATCTGCTGTACGCCCGCCGGATTGGTCTTGATCGCTTCTGCGAGCTTGGTGGAGTTGACCGTCAACAGCCCTTCGATTGAGGACTGCGAAGCTCCGCCGGCCGAAGCCGCACCGGTGCTGATTCCAATATTGCTGGGGTTGGACATTTCGGCGGCAAGCCCGACGATCGGTTCGTACATGCTCTGGCGCATGTTCCCGAGCAGGCTCTCCAGTTCGAAGTCGCCAAAGAGAGTGCCCGTGCCGAATTCGCCGGCGCTGGTCGGCTTGGCTATCGGCTTGGTGGTCAGCTGCTTCTGAATCGCTTCGACCGTCGAGTTGTAGAGCTTGACGAACGACTGCACCTGAGCTTCAACGGCACTGACGCTGGCGCCTGGAGGCTGGACGTCGATCGTGACGGGGCCGGTGGTGGTGAGGCCGCCCAGGGTCAGAGTCACGCCGGCGATTGCATTGGTGACGGTGTTGGATGCCGAGGTCCCCGCGACTCCTTCGACGCTGTATTCGGCGTTCTTGCCTTCCTTGGCGGTCCCGGCCTTTTCGACGAGCGTCGCGCCCGGGTCGCTCACCTGGATGAATTCCGCGCCGGTGTTGCCGGTCGCCCGGTTGGACAGCACCAGGGTGTTGCCTTCGAGCACGGCGGCGTACACCGTCGCGCTGCTGTTGGAGTTGATCGCGTTCGCGAATTCCTTGGCGCTCTCGCCGGCCTTGACGGTGAAGCTGTTGCCGTCGATCGTGAGCGTGTCTTCCGCGGCCGGGCTCGCGAACGTAAAGGTGCGTTGGGCCGAGTTGGCCAGCTGCGTGACTTCCACCTCATAGCCGCCGATGGCGGCGCCCTCGCTGGTAGCCGCGCTGACGCGCGTGGGTTCGCTGGAGGTGACCGTCTGCGATGTTTCAAACAGCGAGGGCATGCTGAATTCAGAGGCGGCAAGCGCCAGCTGTTGGAGGCTGCTCTGGACAGTTGCAAGCTCTTTGTGCTGGCCCTGCAGCTTTTCCTGGCTGTCGGTGAGCCGTGTGACCGGCTCACGTTCGACGGCCATCAGCGCCGAGATGATCGAGCTCGTGTCAAGCCCTGAGGCGAGCCCCGAGATTGAGATCGGCGAGCCGGCCGCCGAGCTGACTGCAAGCGATGACATGGGGCTCTAGGCCGAGGGCTTCCCGGTGACGTCTTGCACCGGCTTTCCGGCGGCAATCTCAAGCGCCTCTGCAATCGAAATGCTCTTCACGGTTTTGCCCTTGCGATCGGAAAGCTTGACGGTTACCCGCCCCCCCTGGCCTTCGGAGAAGCGCAGCTCATGTCCGCTTTCGCGCATTTCGCGGCTTATCCTCCCCGCGGCAGCGACCTGGTCGAGCACCTCGGGCGGCGGCGTGCCACTGCCGTCTTGGCTTGCGAGCAGACGATCGCTTGCGCTGAGCTCTGATTGAAACGCGGCTGGATCGCCGGCGTCGCTCATGAGCGACATCGGATACGACAAGCCCGCAAGCGAAGGCGGGCCACTGAATGGCAGGATCGGCGAGGTCATATGGCGTTTTCTCCCTGAAAACGTGTGCGACGACCCGTTCCCTGGGCCGCCTCGCGATTGATATCTCTTCAAGTGATCGGCTTCTTTCGCGAAAACTTTATTCGGGCCTACCCACCTGCCCGGGCGGATATGCGTCGCTTGGCGACAAGCCGACGGGCGAAGGCCGCGCTTGCAGGGGCCGGAGCGCCTACGCCGTTGCGGCATCTGCTTGAGAGAGGAGGCTTGCGGCGTCCTCGTTGTCGGGGTCGCGTACGAGCGCCGCGGCCGCGAAGTCGCTCATCTCGTGTGCCATGCCTCTCGCGGCGGCAACGCGCGCGAGGCCCAGTAGCGCCGGGACGTCAGGCTCCTGCTCACAGACGGCCATCCACTCCCCAGCCGCGGATGCCAGGAACCCACGTCGTAGGTACATGTCGGCGAGTAGCTCGCGGCGCTCGCGCGTCTGTAGCGGCGTGCGCTCGAGCGCGCCGAGCAGCACTTCAAAGCCCTTGAAGTCGTGCACGCGTAGCAGCGCCTCGAGCATCAGCTCGAGCGGCGCCAAGGCAAGCTCTGAGAGTGGTGCCACAGGCTGGTCGGAGAGCGATGCCCTGGCCGGCTGAGGCAGCGGCGATGCGGCCTGCTCGGAGACTTGCGGAGCAGAGTGCCCCGGAAGGGGGGGTGTGGACTGTTCGGGGAGCGCGGCAACGTCAACCTGCGCCCCTACTCCAGCACGCGCGAACTCTTGCCAGGTCGCGAACAAGTCGAGCTCGTATTGGGCCATGCCCGCCGCTTGCGCTCTTTCGAGTGTCTCTCCCGCGCCTTCGCAGTCGCCGCCGGCGATGCGCGCGAACAGCTCTGTTCGACGGGCGATCACCGCGAGCGTGTCGTCGTTTGCAAGCTCACAGGCAACTTCGGCCGCCTCGCCGTAGCGTCGCTGTGCAAGCAACGCCTCGCCGAGTGCCACGCGTGCACGGCTTGAATGCGGCTGGCGCGCGAGCACTGCCCTGAACTGAAGCTCTCCGGCGGCCGTCGCGCCGGACTCGTACAGTGCGGTGCCAAGCATGAAGCGAGCCGCGGGCGGCGGGTCTGGCATGTGCTGTTCCACCCGCGCCACAACCTCGCCCGGCTCGACCCCGCTTACCAGCAGCAGATTCGCGTAAGGCAGTACCGAGCCGATGAAGCGCGGGTGCTCGCGCAGGCAGTGCTCGAGCAGTCGCTTCGCCTCCTCGCGATCTCCTGCGGCCCGTCTGAGCTCGGCCAGCTGCAGCCTCGGCAGGTAGCTGCCGCTGCCCTGAGTGGCTGTGTAGCGGCGCGGCGCGTCGCCCATCTCGATGCAGCGCTCGAGCAACTCGATCGCGCGCTCGTTCTGCTCCAGCGCGATCGCGGCGATCGCCTGCTCGAGTACGAGGTCGGTGAAGCCTTGGAAGCGCAGCAGTCCCTCCTCCGCACGAGCGATCGCGTCCGTCGGACGCGAGCACGCGCGCAGCGCCTTGACCATGCGACTCATGAGGGCCGGCGCGAACTGGTAGCTGTCGCGATCGGGAAGGCTCTGCAGCAACTTCCAGGCGCGCTCGAACTCGACGAGCGCGGCCTGCGGTTCGTCCGCGGCGGCGTACTCGGAGCCGAGGTTGTAGTGCAGGAAGGGCGTGGGCGGGCTTTCGGCTTGTTGCAAGCGCAGCAGCTCAATGTTGCGGCGCGACTTCTCGCGGCTGTCGCGCACGGCGCCGAGATAGCCGTAGTGCTCGATACGCACCCCGCTTGCCTCGATGCGCTCTGGCAGGTAGCCGGGCAGGCAGTGGGCGACCTGCTCGTGCAGGCGTCCCTCGAAGCGGTACTCGGGCCGGTTGCGAAATACGCGTAGCGCGTTGTGTGTGACGGCGGTGCCGTCCTCGAGATCGCCGGTGTAGTTGGTCTCCGAGAGGTAGAACGCCTCGCGCCAGGTGCGACCGGTGAGCGCGCGCAACAGCGGTGCGTCCTCCTCCACGAGCACCTCGTCGGCGTCCAGGCACAGCAGCCAGTCGCCCTCGGCCGCGTCGAAGGAGACGTTGCGCGCCTGCGCAAAGGACCCGGTCCACTCGTGGAAGAGCACACGCGCTCCGAACGAGCGCGCGATCTCGACCGTGGCGTCGGTCGAGCCGGTGTCGACGATCACCATCTCGTCGACCGCGTCGGCCACGGAGGCCAGGCAGCGCGGCAGCATCTCCTGCTCGTCGCGCACGATCATGCACAGGCTCAGGCGCATACCGGTGACTGGTCGTGCGCGCCTCGCGAGCGCGAGCGCTCGATCGGTCAGCTCGAGGAGCGCCGGATGCTGTGGCGCGGTGCGACCGGCACTGCGCAGCTGCCGCCGTCGCCGCGCGAGCGCAGCCAGGTTGCCGTCCACCTGCTCGGAGCGTGGGTCCAAGCCCTTGGCGGCCTTGAACAGGGCTCGGGCCGCGTCGAGGCTCCACAGCTCATAGAAGGCGACGCCGGCGTAGTTGAGCAGCTTGGGCTCGCTTGGCTGGGACTCGAGCAGCTCGACGGCACCGGTCGCAATTGCGGAAAACATGCCCCCCACGCGCGCGCGCGGGGCATCGCCGCTTGCGGCAAAGCCCCGCTCGATCAGGCTGACGCCGGCCTGGTAGCGGCGGTGGGGGTCGGCGATCGACTCGAGCTCGCCAAACAGCTTGCGGTAGTCGTCAAGCTCGCCGGCGGCGAGCAGTCGCTGGGCGCGCGCGGAGAGCTCGATCGCAAGCGCGGCGCTGTTGTCGCTGCGCAGTGAAGCGGGCGATGAGGCTTGGTCGGCGGCGTTGGCAGCAGCGTCGCCGGTCGGGATCGGGGTGGAGAAGCGAGAGGCCATCTTCACGCATGGTCATCGACCGGGTCGAGCGATATCTGAGCGAGTGCAAGCGGCCCGTCTCGCGGTCCGTGACTCGCGGCGCATGACCGTCACGGATGACCCGTCGCGCGCGACCCGCGGACTGCGGCCGTCACCCACGCACGAATACCTCATTTAACCAGTTGTAAATGTGGTGATTATGCGTAGGTTTGCGCAAAGTTGGTCAACTAGCCCCGATCGAGCCAATCAAACGATTACGACCGGCACGGCCGATACGGTCCGCGCCCGGAAATCTTCGCAAATAGCGCATCTCAGACCGCGGGCAGGTTTGGCGCACGCGGGGGCACCTGTTCGCAGTTCCCTCGAAATCGGAGTCGCAAAAATGGAAACGATCGCAAAAGGGGCCGTGAGGATCTCCGCGGCGGAGGCCCTCAGGACGTGGCGCGAGTACCGCCAGAGCGGCGATTTACGCCTACGCGACCAGCTGATCTTCATTTTCACGCCGATGGTGCGCTACATCGTCTACCGCAAGGTGCGCGAGGTGCCGGCTCAGTGCGATGTCGAGGACTTTCTCTCCTGTGGGCTGGAGGCACTGATCCGCTCGATCGAGCGCTATGACCCGGAGAAGGGGGCCACGCTCGAGCAGTACGCCTGGACGCGCATCCACGGCGCCGTGCTGGACGAGCTGCGCCGCCACGACTGGGCGCCCCGCTCGCTGCGCCGCGACGAGCGCGCGATCAACCATGCGCGCGAGGTGTTCCTCTCAAACCACGACCGCCAGCCGAGTCGCGAGGAGCTGGCGTCGATACTCGACATGGACCCACGAGAACTCGTGGGCCGGCTCGACGAGGTCGCGCTGGCGGAGGTCGGCTCGCTCAACCGCACGGTGCGCTCGGATGAGAACGCCACGATCGAGCGGATCGACACCTTGGAGAGCACCGATAGCGACAGCGACCCGATCCTCTGTGCCGAGCGCCGCGAAGCCAAGCAGCGCTTCCGCGCCGCGTTCGCCTTGCTGCCGCCGGTCGAGCGCGAAGTTGCTGTGTTGCTCTACCTGGAGCACTGGACGCTGCGCGACATCGGCGTTCGCCTGGGTGTGTCCGAGAGTCGTGTCTCCCAGATCCACACTCAGTTGCGCCGACGTCTTTACGACCAGCTCTCCGACGAGCTTGCGCTCTTCAGTGCGGTTGGCTGACGCCGTGGGCTGATCGTTGTGCTGTTCCGGCCGGCACATGTGCCGGCCGGCCGGACGG
>JBAQGH010000163.1:0-44152 GCA_049287685.1 Solirubrobacteraceae bacterium
GCCGCCACCCGCGCAGCGGTGCGTGGCTTCGCCGCGAGGGCGCCGGCGGCGGCCGCGGCGGCGGGATCGATCTGACTTTCAGCGCTCCGAAGTCTGTCAGCGCCGTGTGGGCGCTGGGGGAGGAGTCCCAGCGGCGGGACATTGAGACCGCGCACGCCGCCGCGGTCAGCGAGGCGATGGCGCACCTGACCGAGACGGTGCCGGTCGTGCGCCGCCGCTACGGCGGGCAGGTCGTGGAGGAGCCCGCACGGGAGGTCGTGGCGGCCGAGTACCGCCACACCACCGCCCGCGGTGTGATGGAGGGCGACGCGCCGGACCCGCAGCTGCACAGCCACGTCGTCGTCACCAGCGCGATCCGCGAGGACGGGCGGATCGTCGCGGTCGCCTCCAGACCGGTCTTCCGCTCCGCGAGGGAGCTCGGCGCGTACTACCGCTCGGCGCTCGCCCATCAGCTTCAGCAGCGGGGGTATGCGATCGAGCAGGGCGCCGGCAGACACGGGCGCTACTTCGAGATCGCCGGGGTGCCCCGCGGGCTGCTGGACGCCTTCTCCGCCCGCAGCCGCGATGTCGCCGGGGCCGCGGAGCGCTTCCGCGCGCAGTGGGGTCGTGCGCCCGAGCGCGGGGAGCTGCGCCGGCTCAAGCTGGAGAACCGCAAGGCGAAGGTGCCCGTCACACGCAGCGACCTGCAGGCGGTCTGGAACGAGACCGCGGCGCGATTTGACTTCGCCGGGGATGAGCCCGCGCGGCTGCTCGGCGCCGCCGGTGGGCCGGCGCCTGAGCGTGCGCTCGGGGACAGGGTCGAGGAGCGCCTGACCGAGCGCGCCGCGACGTTCGCACCCGGCGAGTTCCGGGCAGTCCTGCTTGAGCAGTCCGTCGGCGAGCTCTCACCACGCGAGGCGCTTGACTTCTCGCGGACAATGATCGCCGAGCGCAGAGTCCTCTCGCTGGAGGGTGGCCTGATGACGACGCTCGCGGTGCGCGCCCGCGAGCAGGCGATCGAGCGCAGGTTCATGCAGCTCGCCGGCGATGCCGGCCGCGAGGTGGGGGAGAGGGCACGGACGGCGGCGGGGGATCAGGTGGCCGAACGGATCGGCGGCCGCCTGAGCACCGAGCAGGCCCACGCGCTGGAGGTCATAACCGGCCCCGAGCGCGGCGCGATCCTCGTCGGGCCCGCCGGGACAGGCAAGGGCGTTGTGATCGACGCCGCCGCCCGCGCCGAGCAGCTCACCCACCATCAGACGTTGGGAATCGCGGTGTCGGGCTCCACCGCGCAGCGACTCGGTCAGGACAGCCCCGCGCTCGCCGGTCAAACCTTGACCCTGGACGCGCTCGTCTCGCGCGTGGAGCGCGGCCAGCTCCACATCGACACGGACACGACGATCTACTTCGATGAGGCCGGCATGGCCGACACCGACCGGCTCGGCCGGCTCACCGAAGCCGTCGAGCACACCGGGTCAAAGCTCGTCGCGATCGGCGACGCCGCGCAGCTCCCCTCGATCGGCGCCGGCGGCATGTTCGACCGGCTCGCCCTCATCGTGCCGAGCGCCGAGCTCTCGAACATCCGCCGGACCTTGGACCCCGACGAACAGCGGGCGTGGGCGGATCTGCGGGCCGGGCGCTCTGACCGGGCGATGGCGCACTACCAATCACGCGGGCAGTTGCACATGGCGGACACCCGCGATGAGGCCGTCGAGCAGGCCGTGGAGAGCTGGGCGGCACTCACCGAGACTCTTGACCCGAGTGAGGTGGCGCTGATCTCCGATGCCTCAAACCAGGAGATCCACCGCCTCAACGCCCGCGCTCAGCACTTCCGCTCAGAGCGCGGCGAACTCGGCGAGCTGGAGGTCCAGGTGCCGGGCGTTCACTACGGCGTCCGCCAGGGCGACCGGGTGGCGATGATCGACCAGCACCACGAGCCGGGCGTGGAGCGGATCGAGAACGGCAGCTGCGGCGAAGTCCTCGACGTCACCCCCGCTGGCGAAGTGCTGATCGAGTTCGACGTCACCGGCCGGCAGCGAACACTCGCCGGCGAGGACCTTGGCCGCGTGCGCCTCGGCTACGCGCAGCACATCCACCGTGCGCAGGGCGCGACCGTCACCCGCACGCTGGTCGTCTCGGGGGGATGGCAGGCGAGCAAGGAGTCCGCCTACGTCGAGGCGTCCCGCGCCCGCCAAGGAACCGCCTGGTTCGTCTCGCGCGAGGACCTTGGAGTGGAAGGGCACGACACCGACCGCATCCAGCGACTCGCGGCAAACATGCGCCGCAGCCATGCGCAGACGCCATCGCTCGCGCACCCCGAGCTGCCCGACCGCGACTACGGGCCGGGCTTCCGCGACCCGCTCGCGCTCAGTCGCCGCAGCCCGATACCGGGGATCGCCCGCGCCATCAACCGCATCGTTCAACCGCCAACACAGGAGCGAACACGATGAGCCCGCGCCTGCAGGTCGTCCTACCCGATCTCGTCGCCCTCGAGTTCAAAGAGCACCGCCGTAGGCCCGACGACAAATCCGTTGGCCGGTTCGAGTGAGTCTCGGTCATTGATCACATGGTCTTGTTATCCAAGAAGTGCAAAGACAAACAGTTCTGATGGGCGGTCAGCTCGTCAGGCTTCCGTCCCGGGGCGACACGCTGGTGACGAAGAAGCAGCTCGCGGCCCATCTCGGCCGGTCGGCGCGGTGGGTGGAGCTGAAGGTCAGGGAAGGGATGCCGGTGGAGCAGGCGACGGATCGCTATGGCCGGCGCCGGTACAATCTGCGGCTGGTTGAGACATGGCTCCACGAGGGCCGACCAAAGGCCGTGAGGCGTGAGGATCGGCTCGCGGTGCTGGAGCGTCGCGTGGCAGAGTTGGCGGCTCAGGTAGCTGAACTTAGGAGGACCGGATGAGCGCGGGAAGCACTTACAACGTCGCGATATGGACTGGGTCAATGGGGCAAGGCAAACCAGAGGACGTCTGGGGTCTCGTGCTCTGGGTAGAGCCCAACCGCTGGTGTCAGGTGGAATGGACGCCTCGGTGCCCAAGCGACGACCAGGTCATTCGTGAAGCGCGAGATGCCGCAGAAATCAATGCGAAACGGGAGATGCCGGACGAGAAATACCGCTGGCACCACGAGCCGCTCACCAGCGTTGGGCCGTTCGTCTTCGGCAAGGACAGGCCGCTCGTTTCCCCGCGGCGCATCGAGGACTTGGAGGTCAGCCGGTGACGATGGTTCCGCGCAACGGCAAGTTCGGCGTCAAGGTCTGGGATCGGGGCCAGAAGCGCTACCGGTGGATCGGCAGCTTCGACACCGAGGCCGACGCAATCCGTGCCGAGCAGGACGCGACTCTCAAGCCTGGGAAGGACATGCCGACCGTGGAGCAGTGGGGGAGGGTGTGGCTCTCGGACTATGCGCGCGAGGCCCCGTCGACCCAGCGCTCCTATCGGTATGCCGTGGAGCAGATCAAGGCGACGTTGGGCAAGCGCAAGCTCTCGGAGATCAGCCGTCCCGAGGCGAGAAGGATCGCGAACGGCTGGCCGCGCGCTACGGCACGGGTCGCGAGGACGATGTGGGCGGACGCCGTACGCGACGGGATCTGCGATCTGAACCCGTGGACGAATCTCCGTCTGGAGACCCCGAAGGGCCGCAAGGACATCGACGCGCTGACCGAGCAGGAGATCGCGGAGCTCGCCGATCTCGCCGCGGAGCTGTCCCGGGACTATGGGACCGAGGCGCGGGCGATCATCCTCACCCTCGCGTACACGGGCATGAGGCCCGGAGAGCTTTGTGCGCTGCACCGTTCAGATGTGGATCTTCACGGGTTGGAGGTCGTGGTTCAACGCAACCTCGACGGGACCGGTCGTGAGAAGGTCCCGAAGAACGGGCTGGCAAGACGGATCATCCTTCCCTCCACAGCAGCCGAGGCAATCATGCTCGTCCCGGAGAGAATCGGCTCGCCATATCTGTTCCACACGGTCCGCGGCCGGAGGTTGACGAAGGGCACGCTCGCCTACTTCTGGCGCAACATCCGCGCCGGATGGGTAGCGCGAGGGGGCCGCCCGATCGACCTGTACGAGCTGCGCCATGCGTGCGCGACGATGCTCGTCGAACGCGGCCTGAATGTTGGGGACGTCGCCTTTCAGCTTGGCCATCAGGACGGCGGCCGGCTCGTGATGACCTTGTACGGACACCCGGGCGAGGATGCGATCCGCGACAGGTTGAAGATGGCTCACTCACAGACGCCACGTACGCCGAGCGTGCGCAGGGCCACATCGGCTTGACCGGCGATCCCGCATTCCAGAGCCGTTCTTCCGCCTCGATTTCGCACCCGTCGAACCCCCACGCCGGGAAGCGCATGCGAGCATCGGCGTCATCGGCCCGCTGGCGTAGTGTCTAGCCGTGCAGGAACGCGACCGTGACCCACAAAGAACCGGGCAAGGGCGGATGAGCGGCGATGGCGAACGCTGACCAGCTCAAGGCGCTCGTCAAGAGTCACGCCGAGGGTGACGACACGCGCTTCTACTCGGTCGCTCTGCAAGTAGCCGCCCGCGCAGCGCGCAGCGGCCAGGCCCACTTCGCCCAGGACCTGCGCGACCTCATCGACGAACTGCGGCAGAACGGCGCAGAGCAGAAGCCCAAACGGACCGGCCCGGTCCCGGTCGCAAAGCCCCGCGGCGATCTCGCCGGGCTGCTGTCGGTCTCCTACCCCACCGCACGCATGTCCGATCTTGTACTAGCCCAGCAGGTCAGCGTGCAGCTTCAGCGTGTCGTGCTCGAGCAGCGCCAGCACGACCGCCTGCACGCTCAGGGGTTCCGTGCGCTTCGCCGCGTTCTCTTGATCGGCCCGCCCGGGACCGGCAAGACCCTCTCGGCCGCCGCCCTCGCGGGCGAGCTTCGCCTGCCCCTGTTCGTGATCCGCCTCGACGGGCTCATTACGAAGTTCATGGGGGAGACCGCTGCGAAGTTGCGCCTGATCTTCGATGCCCTGGCCGAGACCCGCGGGGTCTACCTCTTCGACGAGGTCGACGCGCTCGGCGGTGAGCGCGGCCGCGACAACGACGTGGGCGAGATCCGCCGCGTGCTCAACTCGTTCCTTCAGTTCCTGGAGCAGGACCAATCGGAGAGCCTGCTCGTGGCCGCGACCAACCACCCGCAGTTGCTCGACCGTGCCATCTTCCGCCGCTTTGACGCCGTCATCGAATACCCGCTCCCGAGCGCCCCGATCGCCCGCGAGGTGATCACAAACCGTCTCGCCACGATCCGTCTCGGACGCATCGCTTGGCGGAGCGTCGACACCGCAGCCGCCGGGCTCAGCCACGCCGAGATCACCCTCGCAGCTGAGCGCGCAGCCAAGGACACGATCCTCGCAGGCGATCAGACGGTCGGGAGCGCACGGTTGATCTCCGCGCTGAAAGAGCGCCACTCCCGCACGGGCGCCTGAACCATGGCTCAGCGCGACCGGCGCCACATCGTCATTGACTCCCGCGCGCAGGCCGAGCCTTACACGCGGCCACCACGCGCGATCGATGGTAAGACGCTCCCACATCCCGAAAGCCGTGCCGCCCACGCCGCTGCGCTGACCCAAGCGCTGCGCGACGCCGACGCCGCCGCGCGCGGTCAGCGCGAGCGTCTCGGCGAGGAGCTCCCGCGCGCCGCTGGCATCTTCATCACATTCGAGTCCTTCCCCGGGGTCGAGCTCGCGTTGGAGTCCCTTGACCCACGGCGCGGCAAGCGCCACCCCGAGCTGCTCGCCGTGCGAAGCGTCCAGGCCACCGAGGGAGTCCGCGAGCTGGCCACCGTTTACGTCCCCGACGGCAAGCTCGGCTACTTCCTGAAACGCCTTTCAGACTACGCCCAGACGGCCGACCACGAGCAGCCGAAGAACCGCAACATGGTCGACCGCATCGCCTCGATCGGCGTCGCCTCCCTGGAGCAGCTGTGGACCGACCCGCCCGAGAATTTCCCCGACCCTGAGGTATCGACATGGTGGGAGCTCTGGCTTCGCCGCGAGGACGGACACGCTGAGCGCGAGAGGGTCACGCAGTTCGCTGAGGCCATCGGCGCCGAGCTCGGCTCGCTTACCCTTGGCTTCCCCGACCGCACGGTCATGCTGATCCAGACTTCGGCCGAGCAACTCGCGCACGCACTTGGCGTCCTTGACGACCTCGCCGAGCTTCGAGCCCCGCGCTCACCGGCGGCGCCGATCGCCCTCGAGTCCCCGGCCGAGCAGGCCGAATGGATCGCCGACCTCGCGGAGCGAACCCAGCCCGCCGGACAGCAGGCGCCCGCCGCCTGTCTGCTCGACACCGGCGCGTACCGAGACCACCCACTGCTCACCGCCTCGCTCTCTCCGCAGGATTGCCACTCCTGCGATCCGGCCTGGGGTACGGCCGACCACGACGGGCACGGTACCGAGATGGCGGGCCTTGCCCTTTTCGAACGACTCGACTCCGCGATCCTCGGCGACGGCCCCGTCAGCCTCTCTCACCGCCTTGAGTCAGTCAAGCTATTGCCACCACCGCCGGCGCACAACCCGCCCCGTCTCTATGGTGCGCTCACGGCGGGCGCGGCGAGCCTCGTAGAGATAGAGCGCCCAGGGCGCCCGCGCGTTTTCTCACTCGCGGTCACCGCCGGGTGGCAGGCTGACCCGACCGAGAGCTCCCGAGCGCTCGGCCAGCCGACGTCTTGGTCGGCCGCGCTCGACGCGCTCGCCGCTGGCCTTCAGATCGACACCGAAGACTCCGGCCTGCTGTTCCTTGATGAGTCGGAGCTCGCCGCGCGTCGCCTGTTCATCGTCGCCGCCGGCAACGTCGCCGTGTTTGAAGATGATCACCTGGCACGCAGCGACGTCGAACCGGCCGAGGACCCCGCCCAGGCCTGGAACGCGCTTACCGTTGGCGCCTACACCGATCTGATTGATCCCACAGGCACGCCGGGCTTTGACAGCTGGACGGCGGTCGCGCCCGCCGGCGAGCTCTCGCCCTTCAGCCGCACAGGCGTCGCGTTCGAGCTGGGCTGGCCGCACAAGCCCGACGTCGTGCTCGAGGGCGGCAACGCAGCCCGCTCGCCCGCCGGGGAGACCTTCGACACTCCCGAGAGCCTGCAGTTGCTCACCACAAAGGCGCCGATCAAAGATCAGCGCCTCCTGACGGTCACCCGCGAAACGAGCGCTGCTACCGCACAGGCTGCGTCCATGGGAGCCTCGATCCTCGCTGACCAGCCGGACTTGTGGCCCGAGACCGTACGAGGGCTGATCGTCCACTCGGCGGAGTGGACTCGAGCGATGAAGCAGCGCTTGGATGGTGCGAGTTCCCGGGCAAGCCGCAGGGCGCTGCTGCGCCGCTACGGAATGGGCGTGCCCGACCTCACCCGGGCTACCAGAAGCGCAACCGATGCGCTCACGCTGATCGCCCAGGACACGATCCATCCGTTCGACGGCGAGGGCAAAACCCGCGAGATGCACCTCCATGCCCTCCCGTGGCCGGCGGAGGCACTTGCCGAGCTCGGCGAGACTGCGGTGCGCATGCGCGTCACGCTCTCCTACTTCATCGAGCCGAACCCCGCTCGCCGCGGCTGGGCGCGCCGCTACAGCTACCCCTCCCATGGATTGCGCTTCGGCGTTCGCCAGCCAACCGAAACGACTGAGGAATTCCGTAAGCGTGTGAACCTCCGAGCCCGCGCCGAAGACGAGCGGGCGCCGACCACAGACAGCGACGCTAACCAGTGGCTATTCGGTCCAGACCTGCGCACCGCGGGCTCCCTGCACAGCGACGTCTGGACGGGTACCGCCGCCGACCTAGCTGCCCGCGGGGTGATCGCCGTCTTCCCCGTCAGCGGATGGTGGAAGGAGCGAAAGGACCGCGATCACAGCGACCGCGGCGCCCGCTATGCCCTGATCGTCTCAATCGAGACGCCCGCTCAAGATGTGGACATCTGGACGCCCGTCGCTCAGCAAGTCGGCGTCGAGATTCCCATTGACATCTGAGTGCCTGAACGACCGGGACCTGGCGTTTCACCGGGACCTGGCGTTTCAGCTGGACATCAGGACGGTGATCGACTGGTGATGACCCTTATGGCCAACCGGTCGAGGATGCGATTCGCGACAGGCCGGAGCTGGCTCACTCGCAGTCGCAACGTACGCCGAGCGTACGCAGGGCCACCTCGGCCTGACCCGGCGATCCCGCATTCCAGAGCCGTTCTCCTGTCAGGGTTTCGAACCTATCGAACCCGCCGTCTCCATAGGCACCGATAGGGGCAAAGTAGCTCGGACTTCGTACCCTTGCAGTGGATTCTTGCTTGTGAGGGTGCGAAGGGGTGCGAAGAACCCCCCGGGTTGCGGCGTTCCGCCTCGTTCGTGGTCGCTGAGTAGAAGACGCCGGAGCCTTCGGTCTCGACGGAACCGTCCGCAGCGCGGACTACTGTTGCAGGCGTGAGTCAGAGCTATTCAGACATGATTCAGAGGGGTTCAGACGTATCGAAGGCAAGCCACGCCTCAACAGATCATTTGTACGCTGAGGCCATGCCTGCCGAGCGCAAGGGCCTCTGGATCGAGGTGCGCGACTCGGAGACCGGCGAGCGCCACGTCTCAATCTACGCTGCGCCGGTTCCGCGGAACCGCACCGAGCGCGAGCGCTTCCTCAACCGCTACGTCCCCCAGATCTTCCCGGGAGCAAAGCTTCGCACCTACGCGGGTGGAGCGGCAACGTTCCTCGTGCGCCAGCTCCTGATCAGAGCGCACTATGGCGCTGTACGTCACGACGCCGAGCTTCTCCCGCTTGAGGAGAAGCTCCCGGAACCAGTCGCCGCGGGCGTCGGCCAGGGCACGCTCTTCGCCGTGTAGCTGGGGAGCATCCTCGGCACCTGTCACGACTCCTTCGTCACAACGATAAACGCCATTTCCCGCTCTGCGCACCAGCTCTGCGCAGCCTCGAACTTGCGCTTGGTATCTGGGTTCTGAATCAAGTGGCCGCCCTTGACCTCGTGGAGCTCTATGCCTCCGGCGGTGCCGCGAACAAGGAAATCGGGACGGTACTGGCGCTTGCGACTCTGGTGATCGATATATGAGACGCGAATCTTGTGGCGCTTGGTCCACGCATCGACATCAGGATCCGCGTCGAGCTCGACCATGTACTGCCGCTCCCAGTCGGCGTCGAACTTCTCGAATGCATAGGCGCTCTTCTTGGGGTTCTCAAATCGCCCGTGATGACTCGCCGGGGTCATGCCCCAGCCCCAACCCGCGGAAACTTCACGATGCCCCCCACAATCCCTGGAGCCATGAAGACATCTCGCACCTCCGCAAGCTTCTCTACCGCATAGAGAAGCCGGAACCGGGAAGACTGGGCAAGCCCTTGCCCGTCCAGGAGCTTCTCGTCGATGTGATCCATGACGATGTCGTAAAGCAGACCCTTGTCAACGCCCGAGAACCCCTTCTCGAACAGAAGCTCCTCGGCGAGCCCTAGCGCGCCCTGCTTGAGCCTTTCGGCCAGTTCTGCCGCGGGAGGAAGATCGGCCTCCGTCGGCAGCTCGGCACCACCGACATCATCAGCCGGCTTGAACTTCACAAAGCCTGTCTGGTCGAGGCTTATCGACTTCACGCCCTTCACGGTTACCTTCGTGATCTCGATAGCCTCATACGGGTAGGTCGCCGCTGCAAGGACCTCTGGCCAGTCCTTCCGGGGCTCCTCCTCATCGCCGACATCACCGAGCAGCTCGCCGAAGTCGACCTGGCCCTCCTCTGCCGCCTCTGCCTCCGGGATCTCGATCAGCTTGTCCGGATTGACGAGCTCCGCCTCGAATGGCGGCTGAGGGTCTGGCAGATCCTCGTCCGGATCGAAGGAGTCGGTGTCCTTGACGCCGCTCTTGATCCTTGCGCCTATGAGGGCCCACAGCCAGCCGTGATCGAGCTTTGGATGATCGACCACGCAGAGTATCTCCCTCTCCTCTGGCGTCCGGATCACCTTGCGCAGGCCCCGGCCGATGACCTGCTGCCCGTAGACCTTCGACGAGAACTTCCGGAGCAACGCGATGACCGCGACCTCGGGAACATCCCATCCCTCACGGAGCATCATCACGCTGACGATCGCGTGATACGGGCTGCTCTCCTCGCCAATGTGCATGGCCTCACGGCGTTGCTGCTCGTCCGACTCCTCAGTCACGACGAGAGTCTTTACACCGAATGTCTTCTCCAGCGTACGCTGGGTTTCATGGGCGTCCTTGATTCCCACCGCAATGACAAACAGGATCGGCTTGTACTGTCCCTTAGCGCGCCGCCGCTGCTCTTCAAGCCGCGCGAGGGCGATGCTCAGCTGGTGGCGACGAGGCTCCGGATCGGTCACCCACTTGGTCGCCTTCACACGACCGTCGTCAATAGCCTCCCAGTCGATCTCCTCGACCGAGACCTGCTCGCCAGTGTCGGGGTTCGTGTAGGTCAGCTCAACAGACTTGATGTCGGGCTGATAAACGACCGTTGACTTGATGATCCCATCGTCGAGGGCGGCGGGAATCCCGTACTCGTAGACCATCTCCGAGTCCGGTTCCTGGCCATCGGCCCGGTCGGGCGTCGCGGTAGTGTCGAGGCGGAAGACCCGTTTCTTGCCCAGTGTCCTGAGCACATTCGTGTACTCCGCCGCCGGAGTGTTGTGTGCCTCGTCGTTGAACACGGCGAGGTCCCCGAGGAAGTTCAAGACGAACGCGAGCCGCTCGTTCGACCCCTTGCCGTAGAACTGCTGGATGTTGCCCAGCACGATCCCCGACTCGAGTGCTCCCTGGGTCGCTGCCCCAGGCTCCAGGACGTGGAGTGCGAGGTCCTTCAGGTAATGCGAGTGGATGCCTGGAAGAAGGTCGAAGTCATGAAAGACCTTCGCCGCCGCGAAGTCCGCGCGGAGTCGTTCGCGCACGATCGTGTTTGGGCACAGGATGAGGAAGGAGCGGACGTCATACGCCCACCGAAGCCACGCGATGCAGGCGCCGATGATCGCCGTCTTCCCGCCGCCGGTGACGATGTTGAGCAGGAGGTTGCGTTTGCCGAGAATCTCGAAGGCGTAGATCGCGCGCAGGAGACCCTCACGCTGACCCGACCAGAGCGGTCGGCCGCGAGTCTCATCGAGAGCTTGCTCGAGGAACTCGGCCGTAGCGTCCTTCACGTCCGGGAAGCCATCGTCCACCCACATTGCGAACTGCTTCTCAAAGGGAAGGAACGTGTTCTGCATCAGGACACTGACACTGTCTCTCGCCGGATAGCCTCGCCTCCGAGATCGTCCTGAACCCGCACTGCGATCTCGTGCTCGCCGGTCGTAGGAAACTGGTATTCGGCTGTCAAGACGGGTTCGCCCTTCTTCGTCCGTTGAAGCTCGAAGCCCTTCGTCGAGGTGAAGTAGTCGCGGTACTCGAAGTCCCACTGGGCATTGATGATCTTTGCCCCTGAGTTGAGCGCGATCGACTCCGAGACGTCGAATCGGTACTTGCGAGGCGCGACCCGTTGCCATTTGAGCCGGACCGTCGGGGGAAGCACGAAGGTCACCAACTCGGAGTAGCGCTCGTGCTTCGAGGTTACGTGCGCAGCGAACTCTGGCGACTCGAGCGGGATGAGCCGCAGCTTCACGAACGAAAGGCCTACCTTCTCCTGGGCAGCGATCCGTTCCGCCATTCGTCTGGCGGCCTGCGTAAATGCCCAGGAGATCATCGTGCCCATGCCGCCACTGCCAAGTCGCTTCAAGACTGCATTTGCGAACTCTGCGACCTGCTCCTTGCGTACGGCTACGTCAGGGTCGGGCGAGCCGACGAAGATGGGCTCTTTTCCCTTGTAGCCATGTATAACGCTGCCCGTTGACTCCGGACGTGCCTCATAGGCCGCTAGAACAAACTCCTGGAACTCGTCCTGCGCCATCTTCGACAGGCTTGAGATTTCGTAGATGCCCCAATGGGCGACGATGAAGTCCGGGATCGCCACTTGCGTACCTGTCTTCTTGGCCTCATCCTCCTGTTCCTCAACCACCTTTGCGACGCGGTCAGCCGTGATGCTCACCGCCACCCGCGAGATATCACAGCCGACCCAGTGCCGACCTAGGCGCTGCGCCACGGCGGGGGTCGAACCACCACCGCAGAAGAAGTCAGCGACTACGTCTCCGGGGCGACTCGACGCTCGGATGATCCTGTCAATGAGGGCCTCGGGCTTCTGCGTCGGGTATCCGATCCGCTCTGCGGACTGCGACTGAATGCTGTTGATGTCGGTCCACCAATCCTCTGGAAGCTTTGGCTCGTCCAGGTAATAGCGGTAATACTTCCCGCTGGATCTCACGAGCTTGTCCTGGTAGAGCCGACCATCCTCGTCGGTTCTGATGATTCCGCCCTGACTCTCTTTACCGGTCTTTCGGGGGACACCAGCGGCCTTGCCGTCAAAGAACCACTGGGAGCCACCGCGGGTGTAGAACAGGATCGTGTCGTGCTTTCGAGCCCAACGATCTCGACTCTTACCGCCGACGCTGTAGCACCAAGCAATCTCGTTTAGGAAGTTCGAGTATCCAAACAGCTTGTCGAGCTCAACCTTGACATAGTGCGCCGCGTGCCAGTCAACGTGCACGTAGATGCAGCCGCCGGGTGTAAGCAAGCGCTTCATCTCGTACAAGCGCGCGTTGAGCCAAGCAAGATAGCCATTCAATCCTCCGTCCCAGATGTCACGGAAGGAACGCAGCTCGTTCTGATCGCCGAATAGGATGTTGTATGTCTTCTGCGAGAAGAAGGGCGGGTCGATGTAGATGAGAGCAACTGATTCGCTGGGTAGCGAACGCATGACGTGCAGGTTGTCGCCAAAGAAGAGCTGATTTGGCGCTAGCTCCGGACTCCCGAACTGGAAGCGCTCGACAATCTGGAAGGGCAGGCTCACCCGCGGGTAGAGGTGCTCGAAGCGGCGCTTGGGATCCCATCCCAGCGGCTCCTCGGCGACCGGCACATGCCCGAACTTGGCGGGCATCTTGTAAAAGTCGTGCTGCTCGGGCAGGGACGGTGCGTCGTCCGGGGGCACCGCATTCAGCTCGTCGATGGGCTCTATCGGGGTGATTGTCTCCTCCACGATGGATTTCGCAGTCTTCCAGGTCTCGGGTTTCTCGAAGGTCTCGGTCTCAGCGAGGTTTAAAACAGCGCCAATCTAGCCGCTGATGAGGACAGGGTTCGAGATGCCCGCGCGTTGAGTTCCTCTCGCTGTTGCGCTGACGTCGGCGTTGGTGTCTTGCCGGACTGGTCGATGGCCCAGGTCGATTCAGGTCTCGAGCGCGCGCTGGCGCTCGGTCGCGCTCGATAAGGCCATGAGCCGTCTTTAGGCCGAGCTTGCGGGGTCTGGCTCGCTGAGGGCGACCATCATGAGGGCGACCCAGGTGTCGACGAGTACCTCATCGTCGATTTGTGCCGGGATACCGAGAACGTCGCGCAGCAGACGAGATGAGAACAGTGACCCTAGCCCGACGGCGGCGATTGCCCTTGCCCTCGAGCGAGCGATCGGACGCTCCGCGCGCTCGTCGATCCATCTGGCGAGGCCCTCGAATGTGGAGCTCACCAGCCGATCGACGGCTGCGGTCAGGATCTGCGGCCTGGAGCGGGCTTCGGAGGCGAGGATGCGCAGCAACTCGGACTCGCTGTCGAGCTCGTTGAGGACGTAGCGCGCGGTCAGGATCAGTTCGGCTCTGATGTCGCCGACCGGAGTGAGCACACCGTGGATCTCGCGAAGTGCGTCCAGTCGCGCGAGCTGGCGCTCGATGCCCGCGGCGAGGACCGCTTCCTTGCTCTCGAAATGGTGATAGAGCCCGCCGGCTCCCGGCGTCAGTCCGGCGGCCGCCTCGATCTTGGCGATGCTGGTGGCCGCATAGCCGTGCTCGCTGAACAGGTGCATCGCCTGCTCGATGATGCGATCGCGGGTCGTGCTTGACATACCTGGCTCCCTAAGTATACACTTGGTCGAAGTCAGGCTCGGCTGGTTTGAGTAGAGGTGGGGGTCATGTCCGATTTCGAGCTTTCTCCAGAGTCGCGCAGCCAGCGTGGCGACGGGATCGGCCGGGGTCGGTTGCGGCGCTCCGCTCCGCTCGTGGGCCTGGGAGCTCGGACGGCCAGTGAGGCATTGCTGGCCAGGCTTCGCGGCAGGTGGTCGGACGCGGAGCGAACCGAGTTTCATGTGCGCTCGGCCGAGCGCTACGCTGAGTTGCTCGGCCACTCCAAGGGCGCGCTGATGAAGGCGGGGCAGATGGCCTCGTTTGCGCTGGTAAGCCCCATGGTGCCGACGGAGCTCCAGTCGATCTACCAAGCGGCGCTCATCGGCCTTTGCGATGAAGCGCCGCCGATGGCCCCAAGGCTCACGCGCGAGGTGCTCGAGCGCGAGCTTGGGGGACGGACCGAGAAGTTGTTCGCCCAGTTCGACTGGGAGCCGCTCGCGGCGGCTTCGATCGGTCAGGTCCACGCGGCCCGACTACGCGACGGCCGTGCCGTTGCGGTCAAGATCCAATATCCGGGCGTGGCGGACGCGATCTATGCCGACCTGAAGAACACAGAACTTCTGGCGACGTTCCTGAGCCTGACCGTAGGCGGGATGTCACCGCGCAAGATGAGCTTTGACCTGCGCGGCGCGGCGCGTGAGATGGGCGAGCGCATTATCGAGGAGCTCGACTATCGGCACGAGGCGGCCAACCAGGCTGAGTTCGCCGAGTACTACCGTGGGCACCCGTTCATCCACGTCCCGGAGGTGGTCGGTGAGCTATGCAGCGGTCGCGTGCTGACCCAGGAGCTCGCGCGGGGCTTGTTATGGAGCGAGGCCCTCGTGGCCCGGCAAGAGCTGCGCGACCAGTGGGCGGAGGCGATCTACCGCTTCGTCTATGGCACCTACGAGCGCATCTACCAGTTCAACGCCGACCCGCATCCTGGCAATTACGTCTTCCACGAGGATGGGAGCGTGAGCTTCCTGGACTTCGGCTGCGTCAAGCGCTACCGCCCCGCGCAGGTCCAGATGATGGACGCGATCATTCGGGGATGCTTGAGCAACGACATCCTCGGAACCTGGCGGGCGTGTGTGGAGGCTGGGTTCTGCAAGTCCTCCGATCCCGTCACACCCGAGGAAGTGTTCGCTCTTTGGCGGGAGGACGGGGCGCTGCTCTGGGCAGAGCAACGATTCACTATCACTCCGGAGTATGCCGCAAGGAGGATCGAGCGCAGGTGCTCGCCGAACGGTCCCTCGGCCAACGCTTTGCGCCATTGCACCATGTCGCCCGAGTGCACAGCCATGGCTCGGATCGAAGTTGGGGTGATATCGGTGATCGGGCAGCTGCGCGCCGGCACTCACTGGGGGTCGATAGCGGCGGAGCATTTCGATAACGCCCCGCCGGTTACCGAGATGGGCAAGCGCGAACACGCGTACCTCGAGGAACGTCATCTCGCAAGCCATGTTTGATCGCCAGACACGGTTTCGCACATAAGGGAGCTTGGGGCTGGGGAAGATGCGTTCGTCGGGGTAGGCTGTCGGCAATGGCCTACACAACAGCCGAGGGCCGCCAGCAGATCCTCGACGATCTTGCCGGCGCGGCCGATGAGCTCGCCGCTGCGATCGCGCTGCTGAGCGAGGCCTACGAGCATCTCGACGAACGGTCTGCCGAGCGCCTTGAAGAGCAGCTATTCCAGCCGATCCAGGTGGCCTACGGGCGCGCCAAGCGCGTCTATGCCGGGTTTGCTGAGCGCCACGAGCTGACTGGTCGCACCTTCCAGACACCCTCTCCAGTAGCACCGTCGAATGGCACGAAGGGTCTGATCGACGCTGCCGTCGATGCGGCGGCACGAGCGGATGGGATGCTGGGCGAGCTACAGGATTCGATGCTGCCGATCGAGGTGGGGGACGTCGAGTTGCGGGCCGGCCTCTCTGAGGTGCGCGAGCTGGTCGGCGGCGTTCGCGCTCGCGCTCGCGAGCTGGTGCGCAGGCTCGGACGCTGAGGCAGGATGCCAGGCTAAGGCGGGTCGCACGCTGGGACCTGCCTCGTCGGTGGGCGGGGTAGCGCTTGCGGGCGTTCGGTTCAGGCTTGTACGTCGTCTACCGTGGCCCAAGCCCGCGCACGAGCGCCAGCAGCGCCTCGGAGGTGCCCTGCGCGTCTCCTCCGCCCGCGGCGAGGCGGCGCACCGCAAGTCCCGTCATCAGCGCGACTACGGCGGGCGCATGCCGCTGTCCGTCGGGAATTCCAAGTGCGCCGAGGGCGGCGCTCGCGATCTGTTCGTGGGCCTCGAAGCAACGCCGCGAGGCTTCGCTTAGCTCGGGGTCGCGGGCGGCTTGCAGGTGCAGCTCCAGCTCGGCTATCTGCTGGGGGATCTCAGAGGGGACGGCCACGAGTCGCTCGACGGCTTCGGCGACCTGTTGCACGCCCGGTTTCTCCTCTGCGAGCTCGCGCGCTATCTGCTCGCGTCTTGCGGTCTCCTCCTCGACGTGCAGGAGCAGGCTCTCGCGTAGCAGTTGAGCTTGGCTTGCGAAGTGGTAGGTGAGCGAGCCGAGCGAGACGCCGGCGGCAGCAGCGACGCGGCGGTTGGTGACCGCGGCGACGCCGCCGTCGGCGATCAGCTTCAAGGTCGCACGCAGCATGCGCTCGCGCACGCCCACGACGACGTTGCCGGCCGGGTTGGGTGGGTTGCTCGAAATGGCATGTCCCCCGCGTGCGCGGGGGACATCCACGTTTTGGGCTTCCCCGCCCCGCCCCCCGGATGCCGTTGAGCCGGCTGGGACGATTGCGCCGATCATCGTTGCGCGAACGTGTCGACGGCGTGCGGCGCGACGCGCTCGTGCCAGTGCTCGACGCGCTCGAGTTGAGCGGCGAGCGACAGCAGCGTTGACTCGCTATCGGCCGGGCCGAGCAGTTGCACACCGAAGGGCAGGCCCTCGCTGGTGAGCCCTCCAGGCACGCTCACGCCCGGCCAGCCGAGCACATTCCACGGCCACGTGTATGGGCACGAGCCCGCTATCACCTGCTGCGTCGACCAACTGGAGAGTCCATCGGTCCTGCCGACCGGCAATGGTGCACTAGCGCTCGTGGGAGTGAGAAGCACGTCAAAATCCCCAAAAATCAAACCGATGCGACCCTGAAAGCGTCGCTCCAGGCGTCTGGCGAAGGGCAGGACGGTCTTGCCCAGGACGCCGCCGACCTGCGCGGTGGAGCGGGTGCGGGCGTCAAGCAGCGATCTGTCGGGCACGCGCTTGACCCAGTCGTACACCCCGGACTCTCCTCGCGCGACCAGCGTGAGACCCATCAGGCCATAGCTGGGGTGGTGCTCGGTGACGCTGTGGCCGAGCTCGACGAGCACCCGGCCGATCCTGCGCACGCCGGCCTCGATCTCGTGATGCAGGCGCACGGGGGCGCCGCTGAAGGCGTGGCGCAGCGAGAGCGCGATGCGCAATGGGCGCGGTTCGCGGGCGATCGCCTGGATGTAGGGCTCGGGCGGTGGGGGCGGAGTGTGCAGGTCCTCGGGGTGGTTGCCGCTCAGCACGTCGAGCATCAGCGCCGCGTCGGCGACGGTGCGCGTCAGCGGGCCGATGCAGGTGAGGCCGTTGAAGGACTCCGCATCGGGCCAGGTGGAGACGCGCCCGCGCTGGGGCTTGACGCCGACGAGGTTGCACCAGCCGGCGGGAATGCGCACCGAACCGGCTCCGTCGGAGCCAAGACCGGCTGGAACGATGTGCGCGGCGACCGCCGCGGCCGAGCCACCACTGGAGCCACCAGGGGTGTGATCTAGGCTCCAGGGATTGCGCGTGACGCCGAAGGACTTGCCCTCGGTGAACGGGTATAGGCCGATCTCAGGGGTGTTGGTCTTGCCGACGATCACCGCGCCGGCCGCACGCAGGCGGCGCACCATCTCGCAGTCCTCGGCCTTGGCCGCGAACGGCCCTGAGCAGCCGAAGGAGGTCGGGTGCTCGGCGAGGTCCACGTCGTCCTTGATCGCTATCGGCACTCCGAGCAAAGGAAGTCGCTCGCCGGCAGCGATACGCCTGTCGGCCTCGGCGGCCTCGGTGCGGGCGGCGTCGCCACGCACGACACGGAAGGCATTCAGCGTGGATTGGGTCGTCTCAATGTGCTCGAGCGTCTGCCGTACGAGCTGCGTCGAGCTGACGCGTCCATCGGCCAGCGCAGCCACACAGTTAACTAGATCGCGCGGGGCATTGGCGCCTTCGGCGTCTGTGGCTGCGCTTGGATGGATGGCTGAGGACATTTTTTGGATTGGAGGGGCGTGCTGTTTGGCGTCCCCACTCAGATCGTCGATATTGGCCGTTCGTTCGAACGAACGGTAGCAGCGGATTGGTCTTCACGCGCCGATGGGGGCAGGCGCGGAGGCGGGGGCAGCCGGCGTGGAGGGCGGGGCACGGCGTGGAGGGCGGGGGCGCGGAGGCGGGGCAACCGGCGTGGAGCACAGGGAGCAGCCAAGTAGCGGGCCGGGGAGTATGGCTCGGAGCAGCTTGGTGCCGGCCCTGACGCCCACATACACTCAACAGGTGAGCAGTAGCGCACTCAGTATCGACACGCCAGCGATCGTGCGGCGCTTCCACGAGGCGCGTCGCAGCGAGGATCTGGTCGTGCTGCAAGGCTTTCATGCGCTGAAGCACGCGCTTCGCTTTGGCGCTTCCGTAGAGCTGGCCGCGTGCTCTGACACGGCTGAGCTGGCCCGTCTGGGAGAAGGTCTCGCTCCTGATCTGATCGAGCGGATGCAAGCGCTTGCCGTCGTGCTGCCCGCGGAGGCTTTCAAGCGGCTCGGTCCCTACGTCCCTCACACCGGTGTGGTCAGCATCGCCCGTCGCGTTGTGAGCGACCCGCTGAGGATGCTCGCCGCCGGGGGGCAGGCGCCGCTGGTGCTGCTCGAGGACCCCCGCCACTTCGGCAATCTCGGTGCCGTGATCCGCGCTGCCGCGGCCGCCGAGGCGGCCGGCGTGCTCACGACAGGCCGTCAGGACCCCTGGGATCCGGTCGCGGTGCGCGGCTCGGCCGGCCTGCACTTCGCGCTGCCCGTCGCGCGCCTGGAGCATCTACCGGAGACCGACAGGCCACTGCTGGCGCTTGACCCAGAGGGAGAGGAGCTGCGCCCCGAGGCGGTGCCAGCGCGCGCCCTGCTGGCGTTTGGAACCGAGCGCGATGGTCTCAGTGAGCGTTTGCTCGAACGCGCGGACGCCCGCCTGCGCCTGCCGATGCGAGCCGGCGTCTCAAGCTTGAACCTCGCTACCTCGGTGGCCGCCGTGCTCTACAGCCTGCGTCTGGGGCAGTCGTAGTCTTCAAATCGGCCTGCCCCCGCGCGGGGGCATCGCAGATTTGGAGCAATTGTGTGCCGGGCGTGTGGGCGCCCGCTGACGGCGGCTCAACCTACCTCTGGGGACATGTACGGCGCCAGCTCGCGCCGTGCGATCGAGAGCTTGTGCACCTCGTCGGGGCCGTCGGCCAGGCGCAGGGTGCGCAGGTGGGCGTAGGTCCAGGCGAGCGGAAAGTCGTCTGAGACGCCGCCGCCGCCGTGCACCTGGATCGCACGGTCGATCACCTTCAAGGCGATGCTCGGAGCGGCCACCTTGATGGCGGCGATCTCGGTGCGTGCGTGGCGGTTGCCGACCGTGTCCATCAGCCACGCGGCCTTGAGCGTGAGCAGGCGCGCCATCTCGATCTCGATGCGCGCCTCGGCGATCCAGTCCTGGATGTTGGCCCTGGCCGCCACCGGTTGGCCGAAGGTCGTGCGCTCCACGGCTCGCCTGCACATCGCCTCCAGCGCTCGCTCGGCGGCGCCGAGCGAGCGCATGCAGTGATGGATGCGCCCCGGGCCGAGTCGTGCCTGAGCGATCATGAAGCCGTCGCCCTCGCCGGCGATCAGGTTGCTTGCCGGCACGCGCACGTCCTCGAAGAGGATTTCAGCGTGACCCTCCTGGTCCTGGTAGCCGAAGACGGGCAAACCCCGCACGATTTGCACCCCAGGTGTATCGATCGGTACGAGGATCTGGCTTTGCTGGCGATGACGTGGAGCGGACGGTTGCGTCTTGCCCATCACGATCATGATCTTGCAGTGGGGATGCAGGGCGCCTGAGATCCACCACTTGCGCCCGTTGAGGACGTATTCGTCTCCCGAGCGCTCGATGCGCAGCGCGATGTTGGTGGCGTCAGAAGAGGCCACGTCGGGCTCGGTCATGGCAAACGAGGAGCGAATCTCACCTTCAAGTAGAGGGTTAAGCCACTGCTGCTTTTGCTCGTCTGTGGCGAACTGGTGCAGAACCTCCATGTTGCCCGTGTCCGGGGCCGAGCAGTTGCATGCCTCCGAGGCGATATGGCTACGCCCAAGGATCTCCGCGAGCGGCGCGTAGTCGCTGTTGGAGAGGCCCGCGCCGTGATCGGCGTCCGGCAGGAACATGTTCCACAGTCCGGCTGCGCGCGCGCGGCCCTTCAGCTCCTCCATCACCGCCGGCTGGTGGTGTGGGTTGCCCGACTCGGCCAGCTGGCGCTGGTACACGGGCTCGGCGGGATAGATGTGCTCGTCCATGAACGCGCTCAGACGCTCCTGGAACTCGATGCAACGCTCGCTCGGCTGGAAGTCCATCGTCTTCTCCTCGGCAGTGGGAATAGGATCATCGCCGATGACAGAGGGTTCGGCCAACTACAAGGCGGCGGGCGTCGACTACGACGCGCTCGACGAGGGCAAGCGCATGGCGATGGCACGCGCGCTCGCCACCTCGTCGCTGCTTGACCTCCGTGGCGGACGCGCGCTCGATGCCTCGCGCGGCGAGCCAGCATTCGTGTTCGAGCTTGGCGAGACGACTCTTGCCTTCGTGATGGAGGGGCTGGGCACAAAGTCGGTCATTGCGAGGCAGCTGCTCGAGCGCCACGGCATCAACCGCTTCGCCGATGTCGCCTACGACACGGTCGCGGCGATCCTCAACGATCTCTGCTGCGTCGGCGCGCTGCCGCTGGTCGTCAACGCCTATTTTGCGACCGGCGCATCCGAGTGGTACGCAGAGCCCGAGCGTGCCGCCGCGTTGCTGCAGGGCTGGCAGCGTGCGTGCATCGACGCTGGCTGTGCGTGGGGTGGGGGCGAGTCGCCCTCGTTGCCTGGGCTCGTCGCGGCGGAGGACATCGAGCTGGCGGGCGCGGCTGTGGGCGTAGTGCCGGCGGGCCGCTCGGCGATACTCGGCGAGCAGCTGCAGGCGGGCGATGAGATTGTGCTGGTCGCGTCTAGCGGCCTGCACGCCAACGGAGCCTCGCTCGCGCGGCTACTGGTAGAGCGCCTGCCCGACGGCTACATGACGGAGCTGCCGAGCCGACGTACCTTGGGTGAGGCCCTGCTTGACCCCTCGGTCATGTACGTCCCGCTGGTGCAGGCGCTGCTTGAATCCGATCTCGGAATCTCCTACTTCAGCCACGTGACCGGTCACGGTCTGCTCAAGCTGATGCGCCCCGCCAAGGCGCTCAGCTACCGCATCTCCGAGCTGCCCCCGGTGCCGGAGGTCCTGACGTTCCTGGTGGAGCAGGCTGGTCTTGACAGACACGCGGCGTACTCGACGTTCAACATGGGCTCAGGCTACTCGATCTACTGCTCTGGGGGGACGGGCGCGGAGGTCGTCAAAATGGCTCGAACAATGGGCTTTCAGGCCGTTGTAGCGGGCTCTGTGGAGCCTGGCCAGCGCCAGGTGATCATCGAGCCGATCGGGGTGCATTACGTCGGCGATGAGCTCGATTTGAGCGCCGCTGCGCAACCACCTAGTTGAACCCGTCGTCCGATCCGGGTAATCTTGCGGGCAAATCGCCAATGCTCCCCGGACGGCTGAGACGTTAGGGGACTCGATGTCGCCGGACCGTCAAGGACCGGAGCTACCCGGATCGTAGGCGGACCTGTCCCATCAACAGAGGAGAGAAGCTGATGCGCAAAGCATCCACCCGTCTGGCCTTGCTCGGCCTCGCCGTAGCAATGCTGGTCCTACCGGCGGTCGCGGGGGCGGCACCCACGGTCACGCTGAAGGTCAAAGCAGTACCAATCCCGAAGAACCCAGCCTCCAACGGCGGCCCCACATGGCCCGGCACCGGCAACATCTTCGGGGCCGGTACGGCGGTTGAAGCCGAATTCACGATCAAAGGCACCGAATACGGCGGCTTTCCCTCGCCGCTGACGGGCGTCACGGCCTCCTTCCCCAAGGGCTCGAAGGTCACGACCAAAGGCTTCACGACGTGCTCCGCCGCGACTCTTGAAAGCCACGAAGTGCAGAACTGCCCGAAGAAGTCTGTTGCCGGCCCGAAGGGCGAAGCCGGCGGCGTGGTCAGCTTCGGAGGCACCCGCGTCCAGGAGAAATTGACCTTGCAGCCATTTTTCGCGGAAGGCGGCAACCTGGCCTTCTACGCCGAAGGACGCGAACCGGCCGTGATCGAACTCCTGGCGACAGGCAAAATCCTGCCTGCCTCCGGCGCTTTTGGGCCCGTGGTTTCCAGTGAAGTCCCGCTGGTCATAACGGTGCCCGGTGCTCCTTACGGGTCTGCGGAATACATCAAGGTCAAGGTTGGGGCGGCCTTCATGAAGGGCAAAAAATTGGTGTCTTACGGCACTTTGCCAAAGACCTGTCCGAAGAGCGGCTTCACGGTCAAGGCCGAACTGAAATTCCTCAGCGGGGAAACGGTTACGGTTACCGCGAAGCCTCCGTGCCCGAAGAAATAGGACTGCGATTGAGTTGAGTGAGGCTCGGTGGTCGCCTGGCGTTTGAGGCGGCCACCGGCCAGGACATGGAGGAAAGTAAAGGAAGAGGCACCTCAGAGCGCGCGCGATGCGCGTAAGGTCTGAGAGACAGCGGGACAGGGCGGCCGAATCCAAAACGGATGAGCCGCCCTCTCCTCGTTATCAACACAGAGGTACGATCGGGTTGAGGACGCAGAATCAGGGGTTCAGGAGGGGCATGGCCGCCATCGCGGGTGCTGTCTGCGTGGCTGCGCTCGTTGCCGTCGTGCTGCTTGCGACCTCGGCCGGCGGCTCCAGCGGCAGCTATGAAGTTCGTGCGATCTTCGACGATGCCGGCAACCTGACATCCGGGGAGAACGTCAAGATCGATGGGGTCAACGTCGGCACGGTGGGATCGGTTACGCCCACGCCGCAGGCGAAGGCCGCGGTTGTGCTTAAGATCACCACTCCCGGCTTCCAGGATTTCCGCGAAGACGCGAGCTGCACAATCCGCCCGCAGGCGCTGATCGGCGAGAAGTTCGTGGACTGCTTGCCCACCAAGCCGCGCGTCGAAGGCACACCCTTGCCCCCGCCCTTGAAGACGATCCCCGCGGGGCATGAAGGTGCCGGCCAGGTACTTTTGCCGGTCACGAACACGCATAGCCCGGTGGATCCAGACCTGCTCGGCGACATTACGCGCCTGCCTGAGGCACAGCGCCTGACGATCCTCCTCAACGAATTCGGCGCCGGTCTCGCGGGTCGTGGCTCGGACCTGAACGTGGTCATCCGCCGTGCCAACCCGGCTCTGCAGGGAGTCGAAGAAGTGTTGGCGATCCTCGCAAAAGAGAACAAGGTGTTGACCGACCTCGCGGTCGAAGGCGACCGTGCGCTCGCGCCGATCACAGCCGATCGCGGACAGGTCGTGGGTTTCATCAAAGCCGGCAAGACGGTAGCTCAGGCGACCGCCAATCAGCGCGGTGCGCTCGCCCAGAATTTGGCTGCCTTCCCCGCCTTCCTCGAACAGCTGGGACCGGCGATGGAACGGCTCGGTCGCTTCGCCGAGCAGACGACGCCAACGCTAGAGGACCTGGGGGTCGCCGCGCCTGGCATCAACAAAATCTTCGAAAGCACGCCGGCGTTTTCCAAATCCTTTGAAGGCTTCCTGAGCGCGGTCGGCAAAAACGCCAAAAAGACTGCCTCTTCTTTGAAGGCCGTGGAACCGTTGCTCGGACTGGCCAAGGGGCTCGGTCAGAACGCCAAGCCGTTCGCGAGCAATTTCTCCGGACTACTCACAAGCTTGAAAAGCACGGGAGGATTGGAGCGCCTGCTCGACTTCATCTATCTCGGCACCGGGAGCGTCAACGGCTACGACGCGCTCGGGCACTTCCTGCGTACCGAAATCTTCGCGAGCACCTGCCTGAGCTACTCGATCGTGACCAATCCGACCTGTACGACCGGGAAATTCCTCGGCGCCAAGACCTCGAGCACGAAGGCTGCCGCAAGTGCCAGTTCTACGGGTCTTGTGATGCAGCGCACGCTTGCCGTCTTGAAAGGGATGACGCCGTCTGAGGCGATCGCCAAGTATCCGGGCTCGGTCACGGGCGAAGCGAACGGCGCTGCCGGCCTGCTGTCGACCGCCGCCGGCGCGACGCCGACGGCTCAGCCAGTGGGTGGCGCTGCCGCTGGCACGACTTACTACAGCCCTTCCTCCGAATCCTCGGAAGCAAGTGGCATGCTGCTCAACTATCTGCTCGGCAACTGAACATGACGATCCGCCCATCACTCACCGCGCTCCTGCTCCCGCTGCTGGCGGCGCTCGTCGGACTGGCTCCTGCCGAACCGGCGTTTGCCGAAACCACGACAGCTCCGGCGGTAGAAGGCCCGGCCCCCGCGGCCGCGACGACGACTACGAACGTGCCCGCCCCGCCGGCGGCCGAACCCTCGCCAACGAGCACGAGCACGACAGCGACGCCCATGGCTCCGACCCCGGATGAATCTTCGACAACGACCGTCCCCGCGCCGGAAGTACGTACGCAGCGCTCGCAGCCGCGCACGACAGTCAGGCGCGCCCACCGAAGCTCGTCCACGACGCAGCCTCAGTCGAGTCTCGAGAGGAGAAAGAATGGTGCGAACGCCAAGGCGGTGGGTCCCTCGACGCTGACGCCGCCGCTGCCCTCGACGCTCGGTGGCTCGCTCTCGAATGTACCCAGCTTCTTCATCAACAGCTTCTCGATTCCGCCCTTCCTGCTGCCGATCTACCAGGCCGCGGGTGCCGCGTATGGGATTCCCTGGCAGGTGCTTGCCGCGATCAACGAAGTCGAGACCGATTACGGCCGCGACCTGAGCGTCTCGAGCGCCGGTGCGGAGGGTTGGATGCAATTCCTGCCGAACGAGTGGAGCCAGTACGGCATAGACGTCAACAACAGCGGCTACGAGGATCCCTATAACCCCGCTGACGCGATCTTCGCCGCCGCTCGCTATCTCAAGGACGCTGGCGGTGACACGGACATTCGTGGCGCGGTGCTGGCATACAACCACTCGCAGGCATACGTCGAATCCGTGATGCTGCGGGCGCGCTTGCTTGGCGGCACTCCGCCGGAACTGCTCGGCGCGATTACCGGTCTGACCGAAGCGCGCTTTCCCGTATACGCCGCTTCGCACTACAGCGACGGCTTCCCCACGACCGAAGGCCCCTCCCCGCACACGGTTCCCGCGACGACGATCTACACGCAGACCGGCGCACCCGTGATCGCGGCACAGGACGGGCACATCACACAGATCGACCCGACTGGTCCTTTTGGGCCGAGCATCTCGCTGGTGGATGCCTACGGGAACACCTATATCTACGCTGGGCTGGGGACGCTCGCCTCGCTCTACCCGGTGCTCGAAACGGCCGAAGCGGGCGCGCCTCGCGCGGCGGGCCTCTCCAGCGTGGGCCTGGATGTTGGCCCGTCAAACCCGGCTGCCAGCGGTGCGACACGATCCTTCAGGGACGGGTCGGAGAACGTCTACCTGCACCCATTGCATGTCGGGGCACAGGTAATCGCGGGCACCGTGCTTGGCCACGTCGGCTCGGGAGCCGAACCTCACATCGTCTTTCAGATCCGTCCTGCTGGTATCGGCGAGCCGTTGATCGATCCGAAGCCGATCCTCGACGGCTGGGTCAAGCTGCAGAGCTCCTCCGCCGTGAAAGCTACGGGTCGTACGCCATTTGCGAAGCTCACGCCAAGTCCCGGACAGGCGCTGCTCGAGTCAAAGACCCAACTCGAGCTACAGGTCCCACGCGATCGCGCGATCCGTCTGCCGCGCTGCGAGCGACGCCTCATAGCCGACGACCGAGCCGACAGGCGTGTGCTGGCCGCGCTCGAGTTTCTCTCCGCCTCGGACTTGAGCCCGACGGTATCCGCGCACAGCTGCGCGCAGGCATCCACGGTCAAGAACGGTCTGCCATCGCCCGGCGTTACCGGTCAGGTACTCGACCTCGCGGCGATCGACGGGACACCCGTCGTCGAGGCGGGTGGGCCGAGCGCTCTTGGGCTTGCTGCCGCGCGCAAGCTCGCAACGTTGCAGGGCGTCATGAAACCACTACAGATCGCAAGCTCCGTGCGTTTTGGAGCTCCTCATATGACGGTGCTTGCCGGCGCGGGGAACACGATCAGCGTCGATTTCGCTCCGCTCGCAGACGCTCAGGCCCACACCGCCGCCGTGTCGGGTTCTGGGCTGACGCCCGCGCAGTGGCTGGCGCTTGTCGCCAGGCTCGGCGAGGTGCCCGATCCCGCGGTCAGCTCCAAGCCATCGCCGGCGGCGATCCCAGACAACTCCGGCCATGCCTCATCGGCCTCGGAAGGCAATTAGCACGATGGCGACCACCGTTCCACCGCCTGCGTCGGCACCCCCGCCGCTGCCCCCGCCTCCGCGGCGCGCCAACACGACTCGGATCGTCGCTGTCGCGGCGATTGTGGCGGTGGTTGCGATTGTGCTCGTGCTCCTGCTTGGCGGCAACGGCAGTGCCACTTACTACCTGATCTTCCCCGAAGCCGGGCAGCTCGTGCGCGGCGACCAGGTACAGGTCGGTGGGGTGCCGGTGGGCTCGATCAAGGACATCACGCTGCTGCACGACTACGACGTGCGCATCACGATCAACGTCGAATCCTCGTTGGCGCCACTGCACGAGGGCAGCACCGCCGAAATTCGCGTACCGTCGCTGTCGAGCGTCGCCAACCGTTACATAGCGCTAGCACCCGGACCGAACAACCGTCCCGCGCTGCCTTCCGGGTCGACACTGCCAATCACATCCACGCACGGCGTCGTCGACCTGGATCAGCTGTTCGGCATCTTCAATGCCAAGACGCGCAAGGGCTTGCAGCAGTTGATCCAGGGCTCCGCCGAACAGTATTCGGGCGTCGCTCCCCAGCTACAGAAGGACGTGAAGTACTTCCCGCCGGCGCTGGCCGCCTTCGATCACGTGCTCGCCGAATTCGGCGGCGATCAGGAACTCTTTTCCCACTTTCTCGTGGAAACAGCTAAGACGACTACTGTGCTGGCGGGACGCAGCCAGCAGCTCACCGAACTGGTCAGTCACGCTGACACCACCTTCACGGCGATTGCCTCTCAGCAGTCCAACCTCACAGCCGGCTTGAAGGCAGCGCCTGCGACATTCAGGGAAGGCAATCGCACGTTCGAAGCCCTGCCCGCGACGCTTGCAGACCTGACCAAGCTGGTCGATGCGACAAAGCCGGCCGCGCCGTTGCTCGCGCGGTACGTGTCCAAGCTGCAGCCGCTGGTAACCACGGTGACACCAGTCGTCAGCAACTTCAACGAAGCGATCAGCAAGCCCGGCGCAAGCAACGATCTGACAGAAGCGGCACTTGCATTGCCGATGATCGCCAAGACGCTCGCGACGGCTTCGCCCGATAACGTGCGAGCGCTTGAAGAATCCGTACCTATAACCGCACTGTTCGGCCCCTACACTCCCGATCTCCAGGGCTTTCTGCGCGCGTTCGGTCAGGCCGGGGCCTATTACGATGCCAACGGCCATTACGCCCGTGTCGCAGGCCTGTTCCCCGACTTCGAACTGGGTGCGGAAGACACTTTGAAACCGGCGAATCCGGCTCAGGTCGTGCAGGGCCTGAAGACCGGCCAGCTGCGCCGTTGTCCGGGCGCCGCGACACAGCCGGCGGCGGATGGATCATCGCCCTTCGCTGACAACGGTCAGTTGGGCTGCGACCCGAGCGAGGTTCCCTGATGAACCGCCGCCGCTCCAACTCGCTTGCCGGCAGTCCGTTGCTGATCGGCGCGGTAACGACGCTGATCGTCGTCGTTGCCGTGTTCCTCTCCTACAACGCCAACAACGGGCTGCCGTTCACGCCGACATACGACATCAAGGTGCAGTTGCCAGAGGCATCGGGCTTGCAGAAGGGAAATCAGGTGCGCATCGGCGGCGAGCGTGTAGGCGTGATCAGCGGGCTCAGCCCCTATCAGGACCCGAAGACCGGCCGCGTCACCGCGATCGTCTCGCTCAAGCTCGAAAAGGCCGCCGAACCGCTGCCGGCGGACACGACCGCGATCGTGCAGTCGGTCTCGACCATTGGTCTGAAGTACCTGGCGCTCGAACGAGGCCACTCCGAGCGCAAGCTCAAGGCGGGCGAAACGATCCCCGTCTCCCAGACGCGCGAACCGGTCGACATCGACCAGTTCTTCGACATGTTCGACGAAAAGACGCGCAAGGCCAACCAGGTGAACCTGACGAGCTTCGGTAACGGCTTCGCCGGGCGTGGGATCGGCCTCAACGAAACGATCTCGACGCTGCGGCCGCTCGTCACAAACGCGATCCCCGTGCTGCACAATCTCGCGTCGCCGCAGACGGGCTTCGGGCAACTGTTCGTGGCGCTCGATCGCGCCGCCAAAGAAGTGGCGCCGGTGGCAAACGAAAACGCCGCGCTCTACAGCAACCTAGACACCTTCTTCACGGCCTGGGCGAGCGTCGCCCCGTCGCTTGAACAGACGATCGTCGGCGGCCCGCCAGCGCTGCGCCAGGCGACCTACTCGTTTCCCTTCCAGGCTGAATTCGTCAACAAGAGCGCCGATTTCATGCGCCTATTGCGCCCGAGCGCGAAGATCCTCACGACCGTGGCGGCACCGCTCGGACACGCCTTTGAAGTCGGCGCCGTCAACCTGCGTTCCGCGACCGCGCTCAGCGGCGAGGTTGCCGAAGCGACCGAAGCGTTCGCCAAGTTCGGCAAGAACCCGCTTGTGATCGCCGGCATAGAAGACGCCACGCACACGCTCGGGCTTGCCAACCCGCTTTTCGCGGGGTTGGCTCCGGCGCAGACGACCTGCAACTACGTGACGCTCACGTTCCGCAACCTCGCGAGCTTGCTCTCGCAAAGCATTGGCCTGGGTACCGTTGCGCGAGCGGGCCCAGTGCTCGCGCCGACCGGTCCTAACAACGAGGGCTTTCCCGCCTCGGCTTACGCCAACGGGCCGTCTACAGAACCTCCGGTTGCGGGCAGCCCAGGCCCTGGACCAGACAACAACCATCTGCACGTCAATCCGTACCCGAACGTCGCTGGTCCCGGTCAGTCAAAGGAGTGCGAAGCCGGCAACGAGCCTTACAAGGTCGGCGAAGCCGTAATCGGCAACGTGCCCGGGAACGTCGGAACCAAAACCGAAGCGACGGAACGCAAGAACAACCTGTTCGGTGTGGAATATCCCGCCTCCACGCTTGAAGCTCTTGGCCTCAAGAGCTCGAAGGGGGCCAAGAAATGAGCCGCGTGCGCTGGTGGAAACGCTACGACGAGATGCCGGTCGTCGAGCTGCAGAAGTCAAACCCCGTGCGCTTCGGAATCGTCGTGATCGTGATCACCGTGATCGTCGTGTACTTTGGCTTCACCAAGCACATCCCCTTCAAGCATGGCTTCCGCCTGAAGGCGGTGTTCGCGACGGCTGTCAACATCAGCCCCAAATCGCCGGTGCGCGTCGCGGGCGTCAACGTCGGGAAGGTCACCTCGATCCAGCGCGAGGGCAACACGGGCGTTGTGACGATGGAAATCACAAATGGCGGTCTGCCGATTCACCGTGACGCGACGCTCAAGATCCGCGCGCGGATCCTGCTCGAAGGTAACTGGTTCGTCGACCTGCAGCCCGGAACGCCGACGTCTCCGACCGTCTCCTCGGGTTACACGGTCCCGATCACACAGACCTCCGATCCGGTCCAGCTCGATCAGGTGCTCGACGCGCTCAACACCGACACGCGCGCCAACCTGCAGACGCTGCTGGCCGAATACGGCTCAGCGCTGACACGCAAGCCGACCGCCGCGCAAGACGCTGAACAGAACCCGGCAGTGCGCGGATTGACCGCTGCGCAGGCGTTGAAAAAGACCTATTACGACAGTCCGGAAGCCCTGGAAGGCGGTGCGATCGTCAATCAGGCGCTCGGCGGCGTCGAACAGCACGACCTCTCAAAGCTGGTCGCCGGCATCGAGAAATTGTCGGCCGCTCTGAACATGCACGAACAGCAGCTCGGCGAATGGGTAGGCAACTTCAACACGTTCCTCGGAGCCCTTGCCGCGCAGTCCACGAGCCTCACGGCCACGATCGCCGAGCTGCCCGGGACCTTCCAGAACGCCAGTCGCGCGTTCACCAACTTCAACGCTGCCACACCCGCGATCAGGAAGTTCTCGCTTGCGCTGACTCCAGGAACCGAACAGATCCCCTCGACGATTGAGGCGGGCTTCCCCTGGATCGAACAGGCACAGGCATCGCTGGCGCCGACAGAGCTCGGGGGCGTCGCTAGGGGTCTGCGCGAAGCGGCCCCGACGCTCGCCGGCCTGGTCGTTGTTCAGCCCGCCTTCTTCAAACAGACGGACCTCTTCTCCAAGTGCCTGAGCAAGATCTTCTACCCGGCTGCCAACACCAAGCTGCAGGATGGCTCGAGCACTTCCGGCGAGGAAGTCAACAAGGAATTCTGGTATGCGCTGGTGGGTGCCGCGGGCATCGCGCAAAGCTTCGATGGCAACGGGCAGACAGGTCGGTTCATGATCGAGACCGGCAGCAACACGTTGCGCTCGGCGCCGGCTAGCGTGGTCGGCGCCTCGAGCGGCAAAGGTCTGCGGCTACTGGCTCACACCTCGCAGCCTCCGCTCGGGACCAGCCCGGCGTTCCCGGCGGCCGAGCCACCCTACAGGCCGCTCGTGCCCTGCTACACGCAGACACCGCAGAACATCAACGGACCGTTGGCTCACGGTCCGGCAGACGGGAGCGAACCTTGACGCCCAAGCCCGAGCATCAGGGAGAGCGCGGTCTGGGCGACCAGATCGCGCGCTACCGTACCGCCTTCATCTCGATCGTCGCGATGATCGTGTTCGCATTGTTCGTCGGCGGATACATCCTCTCCAACGAGCGCCTCTCGCTGCCCGGATGGGTGCCCGTCATTGGCAAGGAATACGTCACGCTCAAGGCTGAGTTCCGCACAGCTCAGGCGGTGGCGCCCGGGCAGGGCCAGTCGGTCACGATCGCCGGCGCCAAGATCGGCGAAATCGCAAGCGTTCAGGCCAATGAAGGCAGCGCACTCGTGACGATGAACATCACGCCCAAGTACGCGCGCTACATCTACCGCAACGCCACCATGCTGCTGCGTCCCAAGACGCAGCTGAAGGACATGACCGTCGAGGTCGACCCGGGTACCCCCAGCGCCGGTCGCGTTCCGAGCGGCTACACGATTCCTCAGTCGCAGACCGCCCCGGACGTGAACTTCGAGGAATTCCTCGCGGCGCTCGACGGCGAAACGCGCGAGTACCTGCAAGAGCTGATCGACGGCGCAGGCGAAGGCTTGAAGGGCAACTCCGCGAATCTCTCTGCCGCTTTTAAGCGCTTTGACCCGATCGCTCTGTACACGCGCAAGATCACCGCACAACTAAAGTTGCGCCACAAGAACATCGAACACGCGATTCACAATTTTCAGCTGTTCGTTAGCGCACTTGGCGACAAGGACACTGAAATCTCACAGGCGATCGATGCGGCCAACGCTGTCTTCCAAGTGTTCGCCGAACAGGACCAGAGCTTCCAGAAGACGCTGCATCTGCTGCCGAGCACGCTGGCCAAGACCAAGAGTGGTCTGGGCAAGCTCGCGACGGCCGCCGGTGTGACGGGCTCTACCTTGACCAAGCTCGAGCCGTTCGCCACAGCGTTTAAGCCTGCCGTCGAAGCTACGCGCTCGCTCTACAAGCAGAGCACACCGATTATCAAGAACGAAATCCGCCCGCTGGCGCGGGAGGTCCTGCCGGTCATCAACCAGCTGAATCCCTCGCTCACGGAACTCAGCGAAGCCTTCCCCGGGCTAGAAAAGAGCTTCTCGGTGTTCAACGAACTCTTCAACGAGTTTGCCTACAACCCTGGACCCAACCAAGGCGGCTTCCTGTTCTTCCTGGACTGGGGCACCCACGACCTCAACAGCGTGCTCAGCACGGCCGACGCTCACGGCCCGATCGGACGCACGGTCGCCTACCTCAACTGCGAACTTCTGACGCTGCTCCAAGGCGCCGGCGAAGTGAACACAACGGTGAAGCTGCTCGTGGCATTGTTCAACCCGCCGACGGAAGCGGAATGCGTTGCCCAGGGCTTGAAGGCGCCGGTTGGCACCGCAACGGCCGCGCGTGTCAAAACGCATTCCGGCTCAGGTAAAGGCTTCACCATGAATTTGCTTGGCTCCCAACACAGTGCCTTCGCGCGTTTGGCGTCGAGCGGGGGAGGTCGCTGAGATGCAGAAGCGCGCGCCCACGCTTGCCAACATCCTCGTGATCGTGCTGTTCGCGCTGAGTTGCTTCGGGCTGCTGCTGTTCCTATGGGAGTCATTTGGCGGCCCCGTACCGCTAAAGCCGAAGGGCTATCGCTTCACGATTGCCTTCCAGCGTACGCTGGCGCTTGCCGAACAGTCCGACGTGCGCATCAGCGGCGTCAACGTCGGTCACGTGATCAGCCTCAAGTACAACAAGGACGGCCTGGCGCACGCTTCGGTTGAAATTGCCAGTAAATACGCACCGATTCCCGCCAACATGCATGTCATTCTGCGTCAGAAGACGCTGCTCGGAGAGACCTACGTGCAGCTCAAGCCCGAGGGCACGGACTCCCATTCCCTACCCGACGGCGGAGAACTGCCAGAGGCCCAGGTGGAACCGTCAGTGACGCTCGACGACATCCTCTCCGCGTTCAACCCGCAGACGCGCCAAGCCTTCCAGGTGTGGATGCAATCGCTGGCCGAAGGTCTCGGCGGTCGCGGCGAAGAGATCAACTCGTCGTTTGCGATAATTCAGCCGTTCGTCGAAGACGCCAACAAGCTCGTCACCGTGGCCAACTCCCAGGAGGGAGCGCTGACGGCAAGCATCCACAACACGGGTGTTGTGTTTGACGCCCTGACCGCACGCGAGGGACAGTTCCGCAGCTTGACATCAAACGGTGAGCGCGCCTTCCACGCGTTCGCCGCGGCCAGCAATGAGTTTGCCGAAACCTGGCGCCTGCTGCCCGCATTCGAGCGTAACTCTCAGACGGCGCTGCGTAGCGTCGACGCCTTCGCGACCAACACCGTTCCGCTGTACAACGCGATACGTCCCTTCGAGGAAAAATTGACGCCGCTGCTGGAGGCCGTCAAGCCCTTCACGCCACCGTTCAACGCCCTGCTTACGAACCTCGGCCCACTGACCAAGGCCGCCAAGGCCGGTCTGCCTGACGTCAAAAAGGTGACTGAACTGACCGTGCCGATGCTTGCCGCATTGAGCCCGGTGCTGCACAACTTCAATCCCTTCTTCCAATATGCGAGCGAGTACATACCAGAGCTGCAGGCGCTGTTTGCGAATGGGGCGGCTTCGACGCAGACTCATGGGAAAAACACAAATCTTCCCGGAGGTCCTCAACAGCATTTCCTCAAGGTGATGCAGGTGATGACGCCCGAAGGGCTTGGCGTATACCAGCAGCGGATCGGCACCAACCGCGCCAACGCCTACCCGCAGCCTGGCGCCTTCAACTCGCTCGCCACAGGCCTACAGGTGTTCAGCAGCGCCTCATGCGCGAACTCCGCTCCGTCGTTGAGTGGGCCGCCGCTGGGCACGATCAGCGAAGAGATCACCGAACAGCTGGTGGGCTTGGTACCGGGCAGTAGGAAGAAGGGGCAGCCAGTCGAAAACCATGCTCTCTACTCGCCGGTTGCCAACAATCCGGAAAACCCCACCAATGTCATCGGGGCGCCTGCCTGCAACCAGCAAGGACCCTTCACATTCAACGGGCAGACAAGCCAGTTCCCGCACGCCACGCCGTCGAAGTAGGCGACGCCGTTAGAGGCCCATCGTGGTGGCTCGATTGGGCTTTCAGCTGGGCTTGAGCCCTCTGAGGAGATTCAGGACGCGGAGGCTCGAGCGACGCTCAGCGCGCGCTCGTGATCGAGATATGGCAGCAGCGCGAAGTAGGTGAGATCGGCGTGCAGCTCCGGTAGCCTCGCGGTGTCGCCCTGCAGGATGCGACGCTGCACGATCGAGGCGATCCCGCCGACGATCGCCTCGGAAGTCTGGGCGGGCAGTGCGGAGGTATCCGCCGATTGCAAGCGGCCCTCCTCGATCAGAGCCGCAAACAGGGCAAGCACAGAACGCTGGCGCTCGCAGGCCTCTGGGCCCGCGCCGAGCATCTCCACAAGCGCAACACGCGCTCCGGCCGGGTTACGCGAGAGCGCACAGAGCAGATTCTGGAGCGCCAGTCGCACACGCTCAGACCACGGCGCCGCTTGCTGGAATTGCGCGAGCGCGTCACGTTCTACACGACCCAGCAGGTCGTCCGCGGCCTGCATGAAGCAATCGTGCTTATCGTAGAAATGCTCGCTGAATGTCGCCTCCTCGAGGCCCGCGCTCGACAGCACACGGCTTACGGTCGTGCGGTCATAGCCGCGCAGCGCCACTGTCTCGACCATCGCGTCGAGCAGGCGCCTGCGCGGGTCCCCCCCGCCGTGCGTCACGACCGTGAGCTGTGCTCCCGCGGAGGTGCCCGCAACAACCTCGGATCCCGCGGCGGAGTGTCTGTTGTGAAACATCTCCTTACCTCCCGGCACCGATAGTAGACCCAATGGCCTCCGTATGTCAAGGCGATGTGTACGGGCCCGTACCGGCCGTGCGCGCGGCCGCTGCCCGCGCGTGGGTTGACTTGAGTCCTCGCCGATCACTACTATCTGTGCAGTGGAGAGCGAGGGGAGCATTCACGGGGAGGGCGAGGAAGCCGTTGGCTCCGACGCGGCCCTTGGTCTTGAAGGCGACGGCGAGGAGTTTCAGTACCACTCCGGGGCCGGAGATCTGGACCTGGCTGGGGAGGCAACCGACCGCGAGTGGTCGATCCGCTGCTTCGACGTGGTCAAGCGCCTGGCCGGCATCCCGGTCCTCAACGGCCTGAACGTCGCGATCCCCGATGACATGATCACGGTCGTGCTCGGTCCCTCGGGTACCGGCAAGAGCGTGCTCATCAAGCACTTGATCGGACTGATGTTCCCCGACTCGGGCGACGTCCAGGTGCTCGGCAACTCGGTTCCGACGTTGACGATGCCGAAGCTGCTGGAGCTGCGCCGCAGGATCGGCGTGCTCTTCCAGGACGGCGCCCTGTTCGGCTCGATGTCAGTGTTCGACAACGTTGCCTTTCCTTTGCGCCAGCACACCGACATGTCCGAGGGTCAGATCGGCGAGCGGGTGCGCCAGCGCCTCACCGACGTGGGCTTGGCCGAGGCGATGGACGACGCGCCCTCGCAGCTCTCCGGCGGCATGCGCAAGCGCGCCGGCTTCGCGCGCGCGCTCGTGACCGAACCGGACATCGTGATCTTCGACGAGCCCGACTCGGGTCTTGACCCGGTGCGCACGGCGCTGCTGTGCGAACTGATCCAGGAGATGCACGAGGTCCACGGTGGCACTTACATCGTCGTGACCCACAACATCGCTTCGGCGCGTCAGATCGGCGAATACATCGCGCTGCTGTGGCGCGGGAGGATCGTCGAAGCAGGCGACGCAGAGCGGATGTTCTCCTCGGAGAACCCGTTCGTGCGACAGTTCCTCAGCGGGTCGGCAAGCGGCCCACTGGGCATGGACTAGGCGCCGCGCGGTAACCTGCGCCCGGTGAACTATCGCAAGCTCGGCTCCAGCGGAATCGATGTTTCGGAGGTCAGCCTCGGCTCGTGGCTGACCTACTCCGGCGGGGTGGCTAGCGAGCAGGCAGAGGCGTGCGTGCGCATGGCCTTCGAGGAGGGCATCAACTTCATCGACACCGCCAACGTCTACGGACGCGGCGCCGCCGAGTCGCTGCTCGGAGAGGTATTGGCGGGCTATGACCGCTCCTCCTACGTGCTAGCGACGAAGGTCTACTTTCAGATGTCCGACACCGACAGGGGCCTCTCGGCGGCACAGATCCACAAGCAGATCGACGCTTCCCTGGAGCGCTTGCGCACCGATTACGTGGACCTCTATCAGTGCCATCGCTACGACGAGGACACGCCGCTCGAGGAGACGATGCAGGCGCTCACCGAAGTGGTCGAGGCCGGCAAGGCCCGTCACATCGGCTTCAGCGAGTGGCCGGCCGAGAAGATCGAGGAGTCCCTCGCGCGGGTGGGTGGGTCCCCATCCATCGCGCGTTGGGTGTCGAGTCAGCCCCAGTACTCGATGCTGTGGCGCGCGCCGGAGGCAGAGGTGATCCCTTTGTGCGAGCGCGAGGACATCTCCCAGATCGTGTGGTCGCCGCTGGGTCAGGGAGTACTCACCGGTAAGTACCGTCCCGGCGAGCAGCCGCCGGCGGACTCGCGAGCCGCCAGCGACAGCATGAGCGACTTCATCGGCCAGCTGATGCAGGACCCCGTGCTCGAAGCGGTACAGCGCCTGCGGCCGATCGCCGAGGAGGCCGGTCTGACGATGGCCCAGCTGGCACTCGCATGGGTGCTTCGCCAACCCAATCTAGCCTCGGCGATCGTCGGCGCAAGCAGGCCCGAGCAGGTGCGCGCGAACGCGTCCGCATCAGGCATAACGCTCGATGCCTCAACGCTCGCCGCGGTGGATGAGGCGTTGGGCGCGGTTGTGGTGCGCTAACAGCTCGCAGTTGCTGTCGATCAAACCGCTATACCCGATCAAACCGCTATACCCACTGGCAGGGCGTTGTATGTAGCTAGTATGCAGGTATGAAGCGCACAACGCTCTCGCTTCCTGACGATCTCGCTCAAGCCCTTGCGCGTGAGGCGCATCGTCGTTCGACGTCTGCCTCCGCGGTCGCCCGCGACGCGCTAGCAAAGCATCTACATCTGGTTCCTGGTGATGCGCGTCCGCTGCCGTTCGCCGCTCTCGGCCACAGCGGCCACCACACGACCGGCCGGGACATGGAGCAACTACTTGCCCGCGAGTGGGATGAGCAGCCTCGCGATCGTTGATGCCGGGCCGCTTTACGCGGCGGCAGACTCCGACGATCGCGACCACGCTGCGTCGCTCGCGACACTCTCCAGGCCCGACCTGCGTCTTGTCGTCGCTGCCCTTGCCATTGCCGAGGCGACCTACTTCGTCGGACGACGCCTCGGACCAACGGCTGAGCAAGCATTCCTGAGTGGCCTTGCCGAGTTGGACGTTGAGGGACCCACGAGCGACGACTTCACGCGCATGGGGGAGCTGGTCAAGCAGTATGAGGATTTTCCGCTCGGCGGTACCGATGCGTCCGTGATTGCCCTCGCCGAGCGACTCGATGCTTCACTCATCGTCACGCTCGATCGCCGCCATTTCGCAACCGTCAAGCCGCGTCATCGCAAGTCTTTTCAATTGCTGCCGTAACACACACGATATGCAGCTGCTGAAGGATCGATCAGACGGCAGCGGCTCTGACCGCGCTCACCATTGAAATCACGAGCGCGATCAGAGCGGCGGTATCTACCTGCTACGCCTGCTTCACCGCCGACACATCCACAAGGATCTTGACCTTGTCGCTGACCACCACGTTGCCCGACCCAAGCGCGGCGTTGAACTTCATGCCGTAATCCCCACGGCTGATCTGCGTGCTGGCCGATACGCCGACGCGGTCGTTGCCCTGTGGGTCGGTCTCGGCGCCCTCGAACACGGCCTTCAGCGTCACGCTGTTGGTGACGCCGTGAATCGTCAGGTTGGCGTCGATCTCGAACTCGTCCTCGCCGAGCGGGCGGATGGCGGTCGACTCGAAGGTGATCTGCGGAAAGCTCTCGACCTCGAAGAAGTCAGCGGAGCGCAGATGCTCGTCGCGCTGGGGCTCGCGCGTGTCGACGCTTGCGACCTCGACGGTTCCGTATGCGCGGGCGCCGGAGTCGCTGACCTCGAGTGTGCCCTCGAACGCTTTGAACTGCCCCTTGACGGTCGCGATGCCGAGGTGCTTGACGTGAAACTCGACGCTCGAGTGGATCGGATCGACCTTCCACGTACCGGTTGGCAGCGGTGTGGTGCCGGCGGGAGATGTGGCGGTGACGGTGTCGGACATTGGAGCTCCTTCAGTTGGTTTCGATGATGGCCCGCACGCAACGATTGAGGCGCGTGCTCGAGCAGGACGAATAGCCGCTCGAGCAGAGTTATAACAGGATGCTTGCACACGCAACTACTTGGTGGGCACGCCAGGACCGCACAAAGGTCCGCCACGTCGTGCTCGCAGCTTCCTGGCGCCCCTCGAGGTAGGACAATGGGCGCATGAGCCAAGCAAAGCTGATCCTGTTCGACATCGACGGGACCTTGATCGACACGGGTGGCGCGGGCGCGCGCAGTTGGGCGTGGGCGTTTGAGCGCCTGTTCGACACAAAGGTCGACATCGCCGAACACTCCACCGCGGGGATGACCGACCCGGCGATTGGGCGCGCCACGTTCAAGGAGGTGATGGAGCGTGAACCGACGAGCGCTGAGCTCACGCGGCTGATGGCCAGCTACCAGGCCGTGCTGCCCGATTTCGTAGCCTCATCGGAGGACTATCGCGTGCTTGACGGCGTGCAGGGCCTACTCGAAGACCTCACTGACGCCGGTATCGCTCTTGGGTTGACGACGGGCGGGCTGGAAGCCGCGGCTCACGCCAAGCTCGGGCGCGGCCAGTTGAACCATTTCTTTCTCGTCGGTGGCTACGGCTCGGACTCCGAGGATCGCGTGGCGCTCACACGCGCGGCGGTGGAGCGTGGAGAGCGGCTGCTCGGCCATCCGCTCGATCTCAGCGAGGTGTTCGTCGTCGGCGACACGCCGCTCGACATCGCCGCGGCCGAGGGGGTTGGCGCGGTGTCTGTCGGGGTTGCCAGCGGACGCTATGACGTCCCGGAACTCCAGGCAGCCGACCCAGATCACGTGCTGGCATCGCTCGCCGACCCGTTCCCCGGCAAGCCCTCCTGAGGGGCCGGAAGTTCGCGCCGGGTCGGCATTTAATGTTCGGAGGCTGTGGATGGCGCGACCGACACGCAGACCGACAGCGCCCTGTCCGTCGCGCAGGTCGCCGGTTGCATCGGTGGAGCGCTGCGAGCATTGGGCGACGGTTGGATCGAGGGGGAGGTCACGCAGGTCAGTGTGCACCGCTCCTCGGGTCACGTCTATCTGACGCTCGCCGACGAGTCCGCGAGCCTGGACGCGTGCATCTGGAAGGGGCGCGTCGCGCGCTGCTCGCCGCTGCCGGCCCAGGGCGATTTGGTTCAAGCGCACTACGAGCGCGTTGACTTCTATGCGCCTCGCGGTGCCACTAAGCTGATTGTCGACCGCGTTCGTCCGACGGGCGAGGGAGAGCTGCTGCGCCGTCGCGCCGAGACGCTGCAGCGTCTGCGAGCAGACGGGCTGTGCGACCCCGACAGGCGCAAGCCGCTGCTCGCGTTCCCGCGGCGCGTCGGCGTGATCGCCGCGCTGGGCGACGCCAACATCGACGTGATTCAAGCTTTGCGCCGGCGCTTTCCGCCACAAGACATCGTTTTCTGTGCGGCCTCGGTACAGGGAGTGCACGCGGTTGGCTCGGTGATCGACGCGCTCGGACGCCTGCAGGCCGTCGAGGGCGTCGATGCGATCGTGCTCGCACGCGGCGGCGGCTCGACCGCCGACCTGCTGGCTTTCGACGACGAGCGCCTGTGCCGGGCGATCTTCGCCTGCGCGGTGCCGGTGATAACGAGTATCGGCCACACCAAGGACCGCCCTAACTGTGACCACGTGGCCGCTGCCTACGCGCCCGTCCCGGCGAAGGCGGCCGAGCTTGCCATCCGCCATTCGGCGATCGAGCTGCTCGACGAGCTAGATCGTCACCGTACGGCGCTCGCGCGCGTTTTCGACCGTCCACGCGCGATGGTGCAGCGGATGGGGGAGCTGCTGCACAGCTCGCGCACGCGCGTCACGCGCAAGCGCCTGGATCTGATCGCCGCCCTGGATCGCCGCTCAGCCGAAGCGATCCGCGAACTGCGCCGGCGCGTGGTCACCCAGCGGCAGGCCGTCGACCGGGATGCGAGCAGGCTCGATCCAGCCGCCGAGCGCCTGCTCGCGCGTCAAGCAGAACGCGTGTCGGCCCTCGGTGCGGTTATCGGCGCTAAGGACTTTCGCAGGCGCGGGTGGGTGATGGCCACCGATGCCGGTGGCGCCGCGGTCAAGAGCGTCGCTGAGCTGCATCCGGCCGACAACCTTTCGTTGAGCTTCGCCGACGGCGAGGCCGGCGCCACGATCACCGAAATCAAACGAGGAGAGCACCCATGAGCGACGCCGCACAGTCGCAGGCGATCATGTTCGAGCCAACCGACGACGTGGAGTTGCGCGCCGGTCGGGGAGGACCCGAGCGAATCACTTTCGAGCAGGGCTATGAGGAACTGAAGGGCATTGTCAGCCGCCTTGACGATCCTGAGCTGCCGGTGCACGAGATGTTCGAGGGCTTTCGCCGTGGCAAGGGCCTGGAGAAGGCGTTGCGCGCCTACTTGCAGGAGCGTGAGGGTGAGTTGGCCGAGCTGGAAGAGGGCAACAACCTGCCCGAGTTCGAGATCGCCTCACCGTCGAGTGGCCTGGCGGGCGGCTGACGCTCGCTAGCGCGGTTGCACCACGAGCGCCTGGGTCGCCAGACCGAGTGGCCCAAGCTCGTCGTGCAGCACACTCTCGGCCCATCCGATCCCGCCGGGATGAAGCAGCGTGCGGGCATCGAGTGCGACCCACTCGCCCACGGGTCGACGGTCAAGCGAGATCGTCAAGTCGGCGTTGATGAACAGGTATTGGTCGAACGGCAGCACCGTTGCTACCCCATTGCCGAAATCTGAAGTGGCCACAACGCGCGCAAGCGGGGTTAGCGGCTCGTCTGGCAACAACGGATGGCGCAGTCGCATCCAAACCGTCGCCGCGCCGCTGGGCACATGTCCGGCTGCGCTCTGCTCTGAGGGCTGCTCGCCCGTCGTCCCTGGGCTGGGCTCGTGCTGGTCTGCTATCTCGCGCTCAGGCAAGCCACCGGTCAGTGGCTTGCCCCGCAGGAAGCGCATCTCCATCGCGGTCGCGGCAAAGCTCTTGCGCTCCATGTCATCGAGCGCGAAGCGCACCAGCTCGCCGTCCCCTGCAGGTGCGATCGTCCGCGGCCGCGCGGCCGCGACCTGAGCGAGCGCAAGCTCCGGCAGCTCATCGGGCACCGGCACGAGTCGTAGCGCGCTCGCGCGACACACCGTCACGTCCCCAGCGCTCAACTCAGCCTCGAGCGCCTGTACACGCCGTCCAGGTCGCGAAATACGGGTGCTCAACTTCAACGGCGCCATCGGCACAGGGCGCAGGAATTCAAAAGACAGCCGCGCAAACGGCAGCTCCGCGCCAGGCTGCATCCGCTCGAACGCGGCCGCGATCAGCGCGGCAGGGGCGCCGCCGTGCAGTGCACCTGGATCCCACGGCCCGCGCGCGTGCTCGGTCGGCGTGAACAGGTCGCCGTCGGCGAGGAAGACGCTCTCGCTCACGCCGGTAGCTGCGCGGCGAAGTCCGCGAGCTTGTCCGGGTCGCGCAACGGCGCGCCGTGACCAAAGAGCGCGAGCGCGGGGCGTAGCGCCGCGACCCTGCGGATCGAGGCTCGGTTGCGCACCGAGTCGACGTTGAACAGCGTTGGCGACTCGTGCAGTCCCGGCAGGCCGGTCATCGGGTTTATGTTGCTGAGCACGTCCCCGAGGATCAGCACGCGGTCGGACTCGCGCCAGAAGGACACCTCGCCGCGCGTGTGCCCGGGGGTGTCGAGGACCGTGAACCCGGCTACCTCATCGCCCTCGCGCAGCGCGCGCGAGACGGGATGGGGAGGTCCCACCCAATAGCGTTCCTGCACGCGCTTCAGCCATGCGGGCGCCTTCGCTCCGACGACGCTCCCGGCGGTCTCCATCGCGGGCACGTCATCCTGGCCCACCCACAACGGTATGCCCAGACGCTCGCAGACGACGTGGCTGCATCCCTGATGGTCGGGGTGGACGTGCGTGAGCGCGTGCGCTGTCAGCTTCCGCCCGGCGATCTGCTTGAAGATGCGCTTCTCGGCCTGGCGCGTGGCCGAGTCGATCAATACGTCGCCTGCCACATACACGTTGATCGCGTTCGGCGGGAAGCCCTTCAGCATGTAGACGTCATCGGCGAGCTGCTTCATCGCGTTTCCCTCCTGCGGTTGGTTGGAACCGCACCAGAATAGTGGTGGGTCGGGTCTGCAGGGTCGTGGGTGGGTCGCGCTCGATATGGACTCGCGGGTCACTTCAGTCGCGCGACTGCTCCCAGGAGAAGCCGCGCACCGCGAAGTAAACACCGAACACGCCCCAGAGCGCGATCACGGCGAGTGCGGAGAGGTTGTCGCCGAGGCCCTTGCCGGTCACCATCGCGCCCGAGAGACCGTCGATCAGCGGCTTCAAAGGCAGCGCTTCGGCGATGTTGCGCACGAACGCCGGCGCGCTTTTGCTGTCGAACACATAGAACGAGACAAACACCACTGGCAGGAAGATCGCGTTGACGTAGGCCGCGGTGGACTCGAAGTTGGGAATCACGTGGGCAAAGGCCACACCGAGGGCGGCGAAGCAGATGACGCCCGCCACCACGAACACGACCAGCTCGAGCCACTGAAGCGGCCAGCCGGTCCCGAAGAACAGCTTGCCGGCGACCGTGATGATCGCGATCTGCATAGCCGTGTTCGTAACGGCATTGGCCGCCACTCCGCCGAAGTAGGAGATCGTCGGCAGCGGCGTGCCGCGGATGCGCTTGAGCACACCCCGCTCGCGTAGAAACACGATGTTGTAGGCAAGCGCCGTGAAGGTCGTTGACATCACGCTCATGCCGGCGATCGCGGGAATCAGCAGGTTGAGGTCGTGCTGTTTGCCGTGCAAGATGACCCCACCGGCGGCGAGAAACAGCAGCGGTAGCGCGAAGTTGAAGAAGGCAGCACTCGGGTTGCGCCAGAACATGTGTCGCTCTAGCCGGTACTGGCGCCAGCTAAGGACGACTGCCTCAGACATTGCTCGCCGCCTTCGACTGAGGATCCCGCCCAGTTTGGCTGCCGCTGTCTTGGCCTCGGTCGGCTTGGCCGCTGTGGGGCTCGCCGTCGGCACCACTGACGTCGCTCGTCGCGGACGCCGTCAGCTCCAGGTATACGTCCTCGAGCGTCGGCCGTCCGACGCTCAGCTCCTCCAAACGCTCGCCGTGAGCAAGCGCCTCGCTCGTGAGCTGTGCGAGCAGGCTTGTCGGGTCGTCGGTCTCGCGCTCTACCAACTCACCGCTCCGGGAGCGGTAGCTGACACGGTAGTGCGCCGCACCCACCCCAAGCTCGCGCGGCGGCCCGATCGCCAGCACCCGCCCGTCCTTGACGATCGCCACGCGGTCAGCCAGCGCTTGCGCCTCGTCCAAGTAGTGGGTCGTCAGCAGGATCGTCTTGCCAAGCTCGCGCAGCGAGCGGATCGTCTCCCAGGCGGCGCGCCGTGCCTGGGGGTCAAAGCCGGTGGTCGGCTCGTCGAGGAAGATCAGCTCGGGGTCGCCGATGAGCGCCAAAGCGAAGTCGAGCCGGCGCAGCTGTCCGCCGGAGAGCTTGCGTGTGCGTATGTCGGCCTTCTCCTGCAGGCCCATCAGGCTAAGCACCTCCTCGACATCGCGCGGGTGCGGATAGAAGCTGGCCCAGTGGCGCAGCGCCTCGCGCGGCGTTAGGTGGCTGTAGATGCCGCTGCTCTGCAGCACGACCCCGATGCGCTTGCGCAGCGCCAGTTCGCGCGCGGCGGGATCGTGGCCGAGCACCGAAACCTCGCCGGCGCTGCGCGCGCGGTAGCCCTCCAAGATCTCGACTGTCGTCGTCTTGCCGGCGCCGTTGGGCCCGAGCAGCCCAAAGACCTCCCCGCGCCGCACTTCGATGTCGATCCCTCTGACGGCCTCGAACTCGCCGTAGCGCTTGTGCAGGCCATGCACCTCGATCGCGGACTCGCTGTGACTCACCGATCAATCTTATTTCTGTTCCAGTCGGCGCATGCGCCGACTGGCCTGGGCGCGCCTGCGCGCCCAGGGACCGAGTCGTGCATGCACGACTCGGCGGGACCG
>JBAQGH010000164.1:0-19047 GCA_049287685.1 Solirubrobacteraceae bacterium
CGAGCGGGAGCGCTGGGACCGGACACGCGTCTGGCGCGGCGCGGCGCGGCGCGGCGTTGGCCGATCTTCGATCGGACGGGAGCAGCGCGCTTGGGAAGCGAGCGAGCCGTGGCGGGCGGGGTCATGCTTGACCTCCTTGATCGAGTGAGAGACCTGCAAGCTTTGCGCCCGCACGCAGACGCGCCGAGGAGGCGCGGGGGTTGCGCGCCGTCTCCTCTGCCGAGGGCACGATCGACCTGCGTGTGAGCAGCGCTGCCTCGGGCACACGCCCGCAACCACAGACCGGCAGGTCGGGCGGGCAGATGCAACCGCGAGCGCGATCGACGAGGAAGCGCTTCACACGCCTGTCCTCGAGTGAGTGAAAGGAGATCGCGGCAAGCACGCCGCCCTCGTGCAACAGGCGCCAGGCAAGCGGCAACGCCTGATCGAGCTGTCCCAGCTCGTCGTTGACGGCGATTCGCAGGGCCTGAAACGTGCGCTTGGCTGGGTGCCCGGCGGCAAAGCGAGCCGGGGTGGGAATCGCGGCGCTGATGACCTCGACGAGCGCGAGCGTAGTTTCGATCGGGGACTGTGCGCGAGCGCGCACGATCGCACGGGCGATCTGGGCGGCGTGGCGCTCCTCGCCAAGCTCGCGCAAGATCCCCGCCAGCCGGCGCTCGTCCCAGGTGGCGACGATCTCGCGTGCCGTGAGCTCCTGACGCGGGTCCATACGCATGTCAAGCGGCGCGTCATAGGAGTAGGAGAAGCCGCGCTCGCGCGTGTCGATCTGCATCGAGGACATGCCCAGGTCGAAGTAGACGGCGTCGGCGATCACTCCTTCTTCAGCCAGCATCTCCAGCCCCTCCGCATAGCCGCCGCGGATGAAGCGCGCCGAGCAGGAGATCTCCTCGGCAAGCTCGAGGAAACGCTCTTGCGCAAACGGGTCGCGGTCGATCGCCACGAGCGTTCCCTGCGAGCCAAGACGCTCGGCGAGGGCGCGCGCGTGCCCGCCGCCACCGAAGGTGCAGTCGATGACGGTCTGACCGGGCCGCGGGTCGAGCAGCTCGAGCAGCTCCTCGGCAAGCACCGGGATGTGCGTTGCGGTCATATCAAGCAGGATGGTCAACGCGCGCCGTGATCTCTGCGACGCTGCCGAGCAGCGCCGGTCGGTGTTCGTCCCAGCTGGTGCGATCCCACAGCTCCAGACGGTCGCCGGCCCCTACCACGACGACATCCTTGCTGAGCTTTGCGTGCTCGCCGAGGAAGCCGGGCACCATGATCCGCCCGGCCGCGTCGAGCTCGGCGTCGTGTGAGCTGCCGTAGAAGAAGCGCTCGAGCTCGGTCAGCCGCGAGGAGAGCGGCGGCAGCTCGGCAAGCGAGCGCTCGGTGTAGCGCTCGTAGTCCTGCGGGCGCCATACGCCGACATAAGGCTTGAGGTCCACGGGCATCGCGAGCACCACGCCCTCCGACAGCGCGGCGCGATAGCGAGCCGGAACGGTGAGCCGGTTCTTCGCGTCGAGCGTGTGGTCGAAAGTGCCGCGGAAGGCCACTGGGGAGCTCCAATCAAGTTGATCGAGCCGCGGTGGAGGAGTGGGAGGAGCTCCTCCACCACGGCTCGCTGCCGCGAACTTACCCCACTTTCCCCCACAATGCAACCCTACTTGCACATTTTCTCCCACATTACTTGCCCAAAGACCCAAAAACGCACAAAAAGGCCTGCCCAGCTTGGGTTTTTCCGGTGGGAAGCACCGGCGCAGCGACGCTGGGAGCGTGCATGCAAGCCTGCAGGGGCGGCGCGTGTAACGTTCGTTGCAGAGCTCCGACTAGAGTCAGCAAGAGAAAGGAACGCGTTGCCCTCCGCCACGAAAGACCCGCACGATCGCCGCTATTTGCCCGCCACGCCCGCCCTACGCGCGCGCCGGCGCAGGTGTGTGCGTACAGCACACGAGGGCCGCACAAGCGCACACAAGAGCCGCACAAACTGCATCGCCCTCGCGCTGATGTCGCTCCTCGGCGCAAGCGTGCTCGCGGGATGCGGATCTTCTGGCTCCAGCGGCGACCCGACCAGCCTCGTGCCGGTATCCGCGCCGCTCTATGCGAACGTAGCCGTCAAGCCGAGCGGTGGTGCCAGCGGTGACGCATCCACGGCCGCCAAGGACCTCACGCACCTGGCCGAACCGTATGGCAGCCTCGCTCAAGCACTACTTTCAAGCGATGGCAGCCATGTCGAATTCAAACGCGACATCGAGCCGTGGGTCGGCCAGAGCGCAGGCATATTCATCACCTCGCTGGACACGAGCAAGCTGCCGGAGAGCGGAAGCTCCGCCCAGGCGCTACTCGAAGGTGGCTTGACAAGCGCCGCGTCCTCGCTTGGCGCCGGCACGTTTGGCGCGAGTGGCGCCCAGGGGGCGATCGTCTTTGAGACCTCGGATGTCGGCAAGGCTCGCTCGTTCTTGGAAGGGCGCGCCCACGAACAGCAAGCGCATACGACGAGCTACCGGGGAGTCACCTACCAGGTCTCAGCCGGCGGAGAGGCGGAGGGCATAGTCAAGGACTTCGCCGTGATCGGCAGCGAATCGGGCTTGAAGGAAGCGATCGACACATCGCTCGGAGGCTCGCCCATCACCAGCGCATCTGGCTATGTCAAGCCGCCAAGCGACGCGATTGCCAGTGCCTACGCCCAGCCCGAAGCGCTGCTCAAGGCAATTCACGGCTCAGGCGGCCTGGCCGGCCAGGGTGTGTCGCTGCTCGGCGAGCTGTTTGCCGACTCACAGACCGCTTCGCTGTCGGTGACGCCCACGTCAAACACGATCTCGATACAGGGCGAAATCCACTCGAGCAACGACTCCGCTCCGCTGTTCGGCCAAGAAGGCGCGAAACAGCTGGGTGAGCTGCCTGGAGGCTCGTGGCTTGCCGCGGGCGTCGGCAACGTCGGCGCCAACCTTCCCCGTGCGCTTGCGCTGCTGCACGGCGTCGCCTCGTTTGGCACCTCTACGATCTTCTCCTCACTCGGCGGTCCGAGCATCGAAAAGCTGTTCGATGCGATCGACTCGCCCAACGCCAAACTGCAACAGGACTTCGCCGGCTGGGCTGGCTCCGGCGGGATGTTCGTGAGCGGCACGGGGCTGTTCAACCTGCAGGCTGCGCTGGTGATCTCCTCGAACGATCCAAGCGCCTCGCGCGCCGCGGTCGGCCAACTGGCCAGCCTGATGAAAAGCGCTGGAGCGATCGTCAGCAATACCTCGATCGCCGGCACCGACGCCGCTGTCAGCGTCAAGTTGCAGGGCTTCCCGGCGGTCATCTACATCGCCGACGGCGATGGCAAGTTCGTGCTCGGGCTCGGAGAATCCTCAGTCCAGGGCGCGCTCAGCCCGTCGAGCACGCTGTCCACCTCGCCCTCCTACGCCAGCGCAACCTCCGCGTTGGGCGGAGGCATCGAACCGAGCCTGATCGTCGAATTCCCAACGCTGCTCGGCTTCCTCGAAGGAATCGGGCTCACCCAGAGTCCGGGCGTCTCGAGCCTCGTGCCCTACTTCAAGTCGCTCGGCACGCTGACCGCGGGCGCCACGAGCCAGGGCGGCGTCCAACACTTCCGCGTGGTTGTCGGTCTTGCTTGAGAGTCGCTGCCGGCGCTACTGGTTCAACCCGAGCGTTTCAAGCACGGTGTCCCAATACCGCTGACCGGTACTAAATTCTAGTTCTTCAAATCTAGTCAGGAGGTGCTCCACTTTCGCGAAGAGGCCGCGGTCAGCGGGCTGCACGTATGTCGAGAGGATCCGCGGCGAGGGCACTTCTACTTCTATTGCTTCTACGTGCCTGTCGAATCGCAGCGTGCTCGATGGGATCGTCTGGTAGCCGCTCGCTGTCCATGAGCGCACATCGGCGCAGAGGTTTGGCATCTGCAGGGATGTCATTTCGCGCAGCCCTCTGATGAATTTGTGCGCACTGCGGTCGATCGCGGGACTGCTCCATCGCAAAGGACTCACAGCCTTGATGAAGGCCTGAGCGAACTTCGAATCCGCATGGTAGGCGGTCGCCCACAGCGCGCCCGCAACCTCGTAGCTCAGATTCTGCTCCGCTTCGCTCTGAGGAGAGCCGGCGCCGACGTCGGGGCATTCAGCGGCGAACTTGCGGTCGAGCCTATGCAAGCTTGCTTCCATGGCGGGCCAGGTGCGAACGACGGACTGCAGAGTCGAATCGGCAGCGAGGAGCGCGGTGTGTGTCGAAGAAAGGTCTCTTTGGGAGGCCGCGAATACTGGGCTGGGCATCAGCCCAACAGCAAGAATCCCCACGAGACCGATCAAGCTCCCCCGCATACCTAATGTTGATTGTAACGAAACGGTGCCGCCTCTGTGACACCTCCATATCGGTTGAGTTGCACTGGCCGTCTACCGTGCCTGGCCCAGCGCTATAGACAAACCAGCCAGCACCGAACAGCCTGCTCGATGCTCAGGCGGGAGCTCCACTGAGCGGCGTTCGCTCAGCCCGGCTGTGCGCCCGGGAAGGGCGGTTCTCTGTCTCGATGATCACCCGGCAGGGGCGCTTGCTGAGCAGGTAGGTGGCGGTCGGCCCGATCCGCTGCTCGCCCACCGGGGCATGGATCGTCGACCAGTAGATGACGTCCGCGTCGACGCGCTTGGCCTCGTCGACCAGCGCCGCGCCAGAATTGCGTGTGCGAATCAGGCCGGTGCGGATCTTGATGCCCGAGCGCCGTGCCTTGATGCGTGCGCTCTCGAGCGCAGCGCGACCCTCGGCCTCCTCGGCCTCCAAGCCCGACTCGAGCGAGAGCTGGCTGGGCACGGGCAGCACGAACACCGCGTACACCACGCCCTCTTCGCCGATCAGCTTCGCCGCGCTCGACAGCGCGCTGGCGCTGACATCGCCCCCGAAGATCGGCACGAGCGCGGTGCGATAACCGAGCGCCTCGAAGTCGGCAGGCCTCTCCGCCCGCTGGATGTGAGCGGTCTCGCGCAGGTCGAGTCCCTGGCTGCGTCGGTAGACGATGTAGCCGACCATCCCCAACACCATCCAGGGAATGCCGACGACACGTGCCTCCGGGTGCGTGATGACGACTACCACCCAAACCGTGGCCGTGCCGATGCCTCCGATCACAGCGGTGAGCGGGATCGAGGAGCCGCGAATACGTACGTTCCACGGCAACCGGTATGGCCTCTCCTGGTCGGGCATCTTGACGCGCAGCGCGATCACCGAGATGTGCGCGATCGTGAAGGACAGCAGCGCACCAAACGAGTAGAGGTTGCCCAGCACGTTGGTGTTGCCATAGAGCACCAGCACCCCCGCCAGCGCCGAGAAGAACAGGATCGTGAACCAGGGCGTGCGAAAGCGCGCGTGCAGCTGCGAGAAGATGCCGGGCAGCTGGCGGTGTTCGGAGAGCGACCACGACAGGCGTGAGATCCCGATCATGCCTGCGTTGGTGGCGATGAACAGGATCGTGGCGGCAAGCAGTCCCACGTAGTACTGGGCAATCGTGAGCACCGTTCCGTGCAGGCCCAAGCGCGAGACGATCCCCAGCACCGGGTCGTTCTGGAAGCCGCCGTGACCTTCGACGCCGAGCAGCGTCTGGTACTGATGCGGATGCCCCGCTACAGCTGTCACGGGCAGCGCTGACAGCGCGATCAGCGAGATGCCCAGGTACACGCCTAGCACGGCGAGCACGACGAGGTTCACCGCCTTGGGAACCTGCGTACCGGGATCGCGTGCCTCCTCGGCCATGTTCGAGACGGTCTCGATGCCCGTGTAGGCGAGCATCGCCAGCGACAGCGCGAAGATCAGTTCGTGCCAAGTAGGCACCGTCCCCAGGTGGACCTGATGGATCAACAGCGAGGGGTCCAGTACCAGCACCGCGCCGACCGCCACGAGCATGACCTGCGTCGAGAGATCGACGATCGCCAGGATGAAGTTGAGCTTGGCCGACTCGCCCAGCCCGCGAATGTTCAGACCCGCGAGCGCCACGATCACGATCAGTCCGCCAAAGATGTCACCGGGGTTGTGGTTCAGCCCCCCCAGACCCGGAAAGGTGCTCAAGTAATGGGGCACGAAGAACGCGGAGATCGCGATCGTGAGGATGTAATCGAGGCTCAGCGCCCAGCCCGCGAAGAAGGAGATGAGCTCGTTGAAGGCATGGCGCGCAAACGAGGAGGACCCTCCGGCCTCGGGGAACATCGCGGCGCCCTCGGCGTAAGTCTTGGCCGTCAGCGCAAACAGGCCGCCGGCGAAGACGAACACCAGCGGCGTGAGCCCCAGAGCATGCGCCGCCACCAGCCCCAGCGCGTAGTAGATCGAGGAACCGACATTTCCATAGGCGGTCGCGAACAGGCCGGAGACTCCGACCGACCGACGTAGCCCATGTTCTGTGAGGCGTGCCATCTATGGCGGAGCGTATAGAGGAGCGCTGCCGCGTCGAAGCCGCAGCGGGCGAGCACACCACGATCAGGCGCCCACTCGTGAGGTCCTCTGTGGCCTTCTAGTCGAGTATGTGGCCTTCTAGCCGGCCACTGCTTCGCCATCGTGCGATGCGTTTGCAGCGCTCGCCACCTGCCTGGGGTTCGTATCCGTTGAATGCAATATCGCGTGCAGACACAGCGGACGGGCAGGAGGCCAGCATATGATCTCGACGGCTTACGGCCGATAAGGACTCAAGGTCTACTACTCGTTACTCGCCCTATCCCTATCCCCTTCCCCTTCCCTTTCCCTTTCCCCTTCCCCTTCCCCTTCCCCGAAACCTATATCCATGGACAAGACACGTCGCGGCAACTACAACTCCGGTGAGGACTTCGTCCTCGAATACGGCGATCTGCGCTTCACCTTCAACGAACGCGACTTCAGCGAACGCTGCGAGCAGGCCGCTCTCAAGCTTGGTTTCGTCGGCGGACGCCTCGGCGAGGACGAGCTCGAGGATCTGGTCAACCTGGCTGTCAACGGCGACATCCAGGACCCAGCCTCGGCGCTTGGCGAGCACGTTAACGATTGCTGGCCGGAACTGGTCGGCCCAGCCGAGCGCTCGCTCGTGCACTGGCTACGCCGATTGGTCTTCCGCGGCGCCTGGCTGGACCAGCGCGTCAACGAGGGCGAGCTGACATTCGCCTTCATCGAGGACACCGGCAGCTTCGTCTACGTGCAGCACGATCGCTCCGGCGAGCCGATCGAGCTGGCGCCCGAGCCCTCGTGGGGCCGGGTCGCTTATAGGCGCTAAAGGCCCGCGCGTGGTGGATCCGCGCTTAGGCCGCTAGCCGCGTGCTTGGCCTGAGTGCGCTGATGCATGTCCAAAAGCCTGATCCCGGAATATAACTAAGAGGTTATATGTCGGATCTCCAATAGTGCGTGTTACCCGATGGTCCTCCCAGTCGCGCGTGTAACACGATGGTCCTCCCAGTCGTGCAGGCTCACGCGATGGTAAGCCAACTTGACGGCGCCAAATCCACGACGAAGAAGATGACGGCGGAGGCAACGCTCCACCATGCCGCGCGCGTCCGCGCTGACCCTACCCCTCCGCGGCGGTAGCCCGAGCACGGGTGATCGCCTCGGCCCCATCCTCGCCGACCAGTAGCTCCGGCTTCAGGGTGCCGCTGCTCACAAGGTCAAGCGCCGGCAACTTGCCGGTATTCGCGCGTACAGCGTCCAAAGCGATGACCGTCGTCTCGCCGCCGAGTGACTCCGCGGCGGTCGCGATCACCGTCAGCGAGCCGCCATCGGTGAGCTTGCGCGCCGCAGCCAGCAGCTTGCGCGCGCTGTGGGGCGGCAGCCCGTCCAGGCCGTCGATCAAAACGATCGCATCGCCGCCACGCGCGGCAATCCGCTTTGCCGTCTCTATCACCGGCTCGATCGCCTGCGCGCGCGCCTCTGGCGAGGCCGCAAAGGTGAGCGCCACGGCTGGCGCCACAGGTCCCTGCTGCCAATCGGCAAGCTCCTCCGGGCGTGCGCCGGCGAGCACCAGCGAGAGCTCCAGGCCCTCGCGTCCCGCGAGCGCGCCAAGGATGCCGCGCAGCGTCTCGCTCTTGCCCGAACGCGCGCCACCGGCGATCACCGCACGCGAGCCGCGGCCGAGCGGGGTCAGCCACTCGATCGCCTTCAATGTCGGGTCCTCGGAGTCGAATGCAAGCCGCTCGCTCGGGTAGGAGACCGGGAGCTCGTCATAACGTGTGCCCTCGGCCACCGAGTCCGCCGGATCGCCGTTGATCGTGTCGATCCTGACAAGTGAGGAGTAGCGCTCCGAGCGCCGCGGCGTGCGTACCGGCCCGCTCACGCGGTCGCCCGAGACCAGCTCGCAGCGGCGCACCTGAGCCGCCGAGATGTAGACATCCCCGTCGGACGGCCCTGGCCCCGCCACCCGCAAGAAGGCGGAGCCGTTGCCCATGACCTCGACCACTCCCTCGGCGACGCGCTCGCCATCCTCGGACTTCTCGCGCTCACCGCGCGCGCGCCCGCCTTGGCCCCTTTGTGTGCGCCGAGCGGGCGCAGGCTTCTCTGCGACAGGTTGCTCCTCCTGCCCATCCTCGCTCTCGACGGACTTCCTTGCCGAGGACGCGCGGCGCGAGCGCGCGGGACGACGCGAGCGTGGGCGACGCTCAGGCGTCTCGCTGTCACCGTCGCTGTCGCTCTCACCGGCGTCCGCGTCCTCGGCAGGCCCCTTCTCGCCCAGGATCGCGTCGATCAGATCGGCCTTGCGAAGGCGCCGGAAGCCCTCTAGTCCGATCTGGTCGGCGATCAGGTGTAGATCGGCAAGTGGACTTGCCTGCAGCTCGGAGCGGTCGAGCACTGTCATATGAATCTTCTCCTTGGTTCGTCGGTAAGGGCGGTTGGCGTCCGGTCGCGTTGGACAGCGACCGGCACCCGTATGCACGTCATACCCTAGCCGAGGCCGAGGATGCCCTCCGCGCCGGCCTCCTCCAGGAAACGCTCAACCTCCCCGGCAGCGCGCTGCGCATTCCAGTCGAGCTCGCCGGCCAGCAGTGCGGCCACACGCCTGACAGACGACTCGGCCTCTGAGGCATCGGCCAGCAGCTCGCGCGCGGCGAGCAGGCCGAGTCGCGTTCGCCTGAGAAGCACGTCGCCGACACTGCGTGCCTGCTCGCGACGGGCGGCGATCACGACCTCGGCCATTACGTCCGGGAGTCCGGCAACGATCGGCCGAGCAAGCTCAGGCATATCCGCGATCAGCGCGAGCACCTCGTGCGCCCCGAACCCATAGCGTGCCGCGAGCGCAGCCTTGGACGCCTCGGAGAGTCCCTGCACCAGCGGAAGGTCCTCGACCGCGACGGCCTGTCCAAGCGGAATCTCGGCGGTGCGACAGGGGGCGTCGCGCGCTTCGCGCTCGACGAGCCGATCGACGACCATCTTGGCCATCCGCCGCCACGTCGTGAGCTTGCCGCCGGTGATCGTGATCATGCCGCTGGAGGTCTCGTACAGCTCGGCCTTACGCGAGATGTCAACCGATTTCTTCGTGTCGCCGGTCGAGATCAACGGGCGCACACCAGCGTAGGCGCCGGTGAGGCTCTGACTGGTGAGGTCGGTCGCAAAGAACTCGTTGACCGCGGCCAGCAGATAATGAACGTCCTCCTCGGAAGGCTGCACGTGCGCGAGCGAGCCCTCGTAGTCGTTGTCGGTAGTACCGACCAGCGTGCGCCCGAGCCACGGCAACGCGAAGATCGTCCGGCCGGAGCCCGCGGGCACGATCGCGCCTGCCACGAGCGGCAGGTCCTCATGGCGCAGCGTGATGTGGGTCCCGCGACTCGGCCTGATCTGCGGCAGCTCAGCCTCGTCATGCAGCTCTCGCGGTCGCAGCTCATCGGCCCATACCCCAGTGGCGTTGACGACGTTCTCGGCCCGCACCTCAAAGCGCTCGCCGCTCTCCTGATCGCACAGATACACGCCACAGGCACGTCCGTCGCGCTCCAGCAGCGCCGTCGCGTCGATCCGATTCGCGCACAACGCCCCGAAGCGCTCAGCCTCGCCGAGCACGGTCAGCACCAGACGCGCGTCGTCTGTCTGGCAGTCGTAGAAGAGATATCCGCTGGTCGGCTCGCGTCCAGCCATCGCCGGCAGCAGCTCGAGCACTTCCTCGCCTGAGATGACGCGATGACGCTCAGGGCTCCAGGACTCTCCCTGCTCGAGCACGGCCGTCTTTGTCGCGGTGCCGCCCGACTCGCCGGCTCCTTGCTCGCCTCGTGCTGTCTGCTCACCCCGGTTTCGACGCGAGCGGCGTGTGCGTAGGCGCTCGCGATCGACCGACATCACGTCGTACAGGTTCAGCCCAACCCCCATCAGTCTGTCGGGTCGAGCGCCGTCGAAAGCCGGCACGACCAGCGGCAGAGGATGCACAAGATGCGGTGCCAGGGCGACCATCAGTTGGCGCTCCAGCAGCGCCTCGCGCACCAGGCCGAGGTCGAAGTGCTGCAGGTAGCGCAAGCCGCCGTGCACGAGCTTGCTGGAGCGACTGGAGGTGCCCGAGGCATAGTCGGCCCGCTCCACGAGCGCCACGCTGTAGCCGCGCGCCGCGGCGTCAAGCGCGACACCGGCACCCGTGATCCCGCCGCCCACGACCACTAGGTCGAACTCGTTCGCGCGCAGGGCCTCGATTGCCGCTTCTCGGGAGATCACCCTCCCAGTGTTCCAGAGGAGCCGGAAGGGTTGCTAGTGGACGCTACGGCGATCGTGCTTCTTACGCCGCTTCTTCTTGTGCTTGGCCTGTGTGCCCACCGGCGCCACGGCGTTGCCGACGCCCGAGCTCAGAAAGCGCATGATCTCGGGGCTCGAGATCCGTGTGTATACGCCCGCATAGCCAGGCTGAGCGCAGCCGTTGCCGAAATCGACGAGTCCAGCAAGCACGTAGTCCTGCGGTGGGTGCGCGGGCGTGTCTGCGTCGACGAGGAGCGGTCCGCCGCTGTCTCCGTAGCAAGTGTCCATGCGAGCGCTACCCCCACCGGCACAGATCATGCTCGAGGTGATCGGCTGTTCGATCGTCGCGTACTGTTCTTCGCAGGTCGATTCGGAGACGAGCGCCAGCTTCACCGCACGCAGGCTTGTCGGGTAGCTCGCCGCACGCCCTGGGACCGGCTCGACATCGCCCCAGCCGCTCGCCGTGGCTACGGTTGCCGGGCTCACATTGGGATTGGCATATATCGACGCCGCCCCGGGGTCAAGTGCCAGCGGAGCGATCGTGTTAGCTCCGTTGACAGTCGGCGCAATCGAGCCCGACCACAGCGGATGGGCGAGCGTGAGCAGCGCGATGTCCTCGTTGCTGCTGAGCTGGTTATAGCCGGGGTCGACGGTGCTGGACTGAACCGGGTCGCGGACGCTGCCCGCAGCAGACTGGTCAAGCGAGGTGGAGCCGGCGAGCACCTCGATGCCGGCAGAAGGGGCCACTTGGTGGGCGCCACCGGAGACGCAATGAGCGGCTGTGATCACATGGGTGGCGTCGATGATGACCCCGCCGCAGAAGAAGCCGGCGGCCGGCGAACCTGCCTGGGGGTCGTACAGGGCGACCTGAAAAGGGAAGCTCGCTATCGAGGCGACCTGTCCGCCGACGATGCTCGCGTTTGCGCGTGGGCCTGAGCCTGGGCGCTGCGCGGTGGCTCGCGCCAGCGCCGACGGCAAGACCGCGGCTGATGGCTCGGCCCCGGCCCCCACGTACAGAACCGCCCAGCAAAGGGACATGGCACAGGCCAACACGCCAAGAGCCGGCACGAACCAAAATCGACCAAAAGCTGTACCGCCATGCGCCGAGATGCCCGGCCCCCTCTAAACGGTGTGTCTCTATCTCTCCTTAACTCAATCTAATAGACGAGTACCTTCTTGACAATGTCTGTATTGTCTGCATGACGTACCAATTTGGCTGAAGCCGGCCACACGCACATCGGCCCGTCGAAGCGGGCAATACGCACGGAGGAGGTGACCACAGCGCGCGCGAGCACAGAGGCTCGCCGCGTGCAAGAGCAACGGGGCGCTTCTTTACCGGCGGTGGCTCAGAGAGACGACAGCTCGGCTGTGATCTCACTCACAGCCGACTTCGCGTCACCGAAGAGCATCGAGGTCTTCGGGTCAAAGTACAGCTCGTTCTCGATGCCGGCGAAGCCGGGGTTCATCGAGCGCTTGATCACGATCACCGATTGGGAGTCGGACACTTCGAGGATCGGCATCCCATAGATCGGCGAGGACGGCGTGTTCTTCGCCGCTGGGTTTGTCACGTCGTTGGCGCCGATCACAAGCGACACGTCGGTGCGCTGGAACTCGGGGTTGGCGTCGTCCATCTCCTTGAGCTGGTCATAGGGCACGTCAGCCTCGGCCAGCAGCACGTTCATGTGCCCGGGCATGCGCCCCGCGACCGGATGGATCGCGTAGCTGACTTCCACGCCACGGGCCTCCAACTCCTTGGTCAGCTCGCGCACGGCGTGCTGGGCCTGGGCGACGGCCATGCCGTAGCCGGGGACGACGACGACACGGTTGGCATAAGCAAGCTGGATCGCCGCGTCGGAGGCGCTGGTGGAGCGCACGGTGCCCTGATGCTCGCCGGCACCTTCGGCTCCCTCGACGGCGCCCCCACCGCCAAAGCCGCCCGCGACGATCGAGGGGATCGAGCGGTTCATCGCGGTCGCCATCAGGTTGGTGAGGATCGAGCCCGAGGCGCCCACGATCATGCCGGCAACGATCAGCGCCGGATTGTTGAGCGCCATGCCGGTGGCCGCTGCCGAGAGCCCCGTGAATGCGTTCAGCAGCGAGATCACGACTGGCATGTCCGCTCCGCCAATCGGCAGCACCACGGCGTTGCCGAGCAGCGCCGCCACGATCAGCATGCCGATGAACAGCAATTCGGAATGCGCACCGGAGACGAGGTCGATGCCTGCCGCGAGCGCGAGAATCAAAAGCACGAGATTGACGATTTGCTGCGCAGAGCCGAGTGAGATCGGTCGTCCAGGGATGATTTCCTGGAGCTTGCCGAAAGCGATGTTCGAACCCCAGAAGGAGATCGAGCCGACGATCGCGGCGAACACCGAGAAGATCGCCACATAGGTCGGTAGCGCGCCGGTGTGAACGATGGCGTGTTCAACGAACGGACCGGATTCGAACGTGCGCACCGCCAAGTGCGAGCCATAGGTGGAGCCGTGGTTGCGGAACTCAACCCACGCAATGATTGCCACCGCGCCGCCGCCGACCCCGTTGAAGAGGGCGACCATCTGCGGCATCGCGGTCATCTTCACCTGGCGCGCCGCGGGCACCCCGACGGCGACGCCGAGCGCCATGCCAAGCGCGATCAGGCCCCAGTTGCCCTCGCCTGGGTTGAGCAGCGTCGCGATGACCGCGATACCCATGCCGACCGCGGCGATACGGTTGCCGCGCACGGCGCCGGTCGGGCCGGAGAGCCCGCGCAGCCCCTGGATGAACAGCGCGAAGGCGATGATGTAGAGGACGTAGATGAAGCTTTCGCTCTGCAAGAAGCTGGTGGCAAGCGGCAGATTGGTCATGAGCCTGACTTCCCGTCCGTGCCGGACTTGCCCTCGCCGGCCGAGTCCTTCTCAGACGCCTTGGGCTTCGGGCGCGACTTGAACATGTCGAGCATCCGGTCTGTGACCAGGAAACCGCCGACGATGTTGATCGTGCCGAACGCGACGGCGATCACGAGCAAGGCCTTGCTGAACGAGTCCAGTTCGGCAAGGCCGAACAGCAACAGACCGCCGAGCAGCACGATCCCGTGGATCGCGTTGGTGCCGCTCATCAGCGGCGTGTGCAGCGTATTGGGCACCTTCGAGATCACGACGAAGCCGATGAAGCCCGCGAGCACGAGGATCGCGAGGTTGGTCGTCAAGACGCTTGCGAGGATCATGCGCTTGCCTCCACAGCTGCCTTGGCGCCAGGGTTGACGATCTCCCCGTCGCGTACGGTGCAGGCGCCGGCGACGATCTCGTCCTCGAAGTCGAGCTTGAGCTCGACCTCACCCTCGGCGCCCGGGTGGGCGGGATCCTCAATCTTTGCGACCAGCAGATCCAGCAGCGCCTGCACGTTGCGGGCGAACAGCTGCGAGGAGTGCTCGGCCATGCTTGCCGGCAGGTTCAAAGGGGAGACGATCTTCACGTCGTGCTTGATAACGGTTTGGCCGGGCTCGGTCAGCTCGCAGTTGCCGCCAGACTCGCCCGCCAGATCGACGATCACAGAGCCTGGCTTCATGCCTTCGACCGCCTCGGCCGTGACCAGCTTGGGGGCCGGTCGGCCTGGCACCAGCGCTGTCGTGATCACGACGTCAAAGCCCTTGATCGCATCGGTCAGCGCCTGCTGTTGCTGGGCGCGCTCCTGGTCGGTCAGCTCGCGCGCATAGCCGCCCTCGCCGCTTGCCTCAAGGCCGAGATCGAGCCACTGCGCACCGAGTGACTGCACCTGTTCGGCCACCTCCGGGCGCACGTCGTAGCCGGTCGTGCGCGCGCCCAGGCGCTTGGCGGTGGCGAGCGCTTGCAGGCCCGCGACACCTGCTCCGAGCACGAGTACCTTGGCGGGTGGGATCGTGCCGGCGGCGGTCATCAGCATCGGATAGAAACGTCCCATGTTCTCCGCGCCCAGCAGCGCAGCCTTGTAGCCGGCGATGTTGCTCTGCGAGGAGAGCGCGTCCATCGACTGCGCGCGCGAGATGCGCGGGATCGACTCCATCGCAAAGGCGGTGGCTTTGGCCGCCGCGAGCGCCCGCGTCGTCTGTGGGTTCGTGAGCGGCGCCAGGAAGCCGATCAGGATCGAGCCGGCTCCGAGCCGCCCGATCTCGGCCTCACTGGGCGGCGAGATCTTGACGACCACATCTGACTGCCACACCTCTCCGGCATCGGCGGTCATCTGCGCCCCCGCCTCGGCAAACGCGGCGTCAGGCAGCAGCGCGTCTGCGCCCGCGCCATTCTCGACCAGGACATCAATGCCCTTGGCCTTCAGCTTGCCTATGACCTCCGGAACGAGCGCAACTCTGTGCTCGCCCTCGGCGGTCTCCTTCGGAACACCTACCCGCATGAAGGCCGGGAAAGTATCCGATCTGCCCGACGCCACGCAGTGCGACTCGTCACACGAGGCCCAGAGGACCGTCCTCCAGCCGCTTGAGGGGACCTCCGAGCGCGCCTCGCAGAGCGCCATCGGAGCCGCTCATATGCCAGACTCGACGGACCGTGACGGTCAACCTGACACGCATCTACACGAAGGGCGGAGACCGCGGCGAGACCCACCTGGGCGACATGAGCCGCGTGTCCAAGCTGCACCCGCGTGTGGAGGCCTACGGCACAGTGGACGAGCTCAACGCAACACTCGGAGTAGCCCTGCTCGCACCCGGGCTGCCGGCGAGCTTCGCCCAATGGCTGACGCGCGTGCAAAACGACCTGCTCGACGTAGGTGCCGACCTGTCGGTGCCCGCTCCCCCCGAGGGGGCGCCCGATGCCACGCGCAAGGGGCAGCAGCGCCTGCGCGTCACCGCCGATTACGCACAATGGCTGGAGGATGTCTGTGACGAGGTCAACGCGACGCTCGAGCCGCTGCGCTCGTTCGTGATCCCCGGCGGCAGCCCGGCGGCGGCGCAGCTACACGTCTGCCGTACCGTCTGCCGGCGGGCCGAGCGGCGCGCGATCGCGGTCGGCGAGGAGTGCAACCCCGAGGTGATCCGCTACTTGAACCGGCTGTCGGACATGTTGTTCATCCTCAGTCGAGCGGCCAACGACGATCCGACCGTCCCCAAGCCCGCGAGCACCGAGCTGCTCTGGGCCCCCGGCGAGCATGCCGGCTCGACCGGCGGCAAGGAGTAAGCAGTAGGCGCACGGCGGCTCGCTCGGAGGCCGAAGAGCGCCAGCGCGAACCACAGCGTGCCAAGCAGATAGCCGCCGATCACATCGCTTGGCATGTGCCAGGCGAGGATCAAAAGCGAGCAGCCGACGGCCAGCAGCAGCACGACGCCAAGCAACGCCAACGCACGCCGCCGGCTGGATGGCGCGACGAGCAACACACACCAGAACAGCGCTGTGGCCGCGGTCGCATGGCCGCTGGGCCACGAGGCGCCCTTGATGTAGAGCGGCACGACCTCTGCGTGCGGATGGGCAAGCAGCGGCTTGAGCAGCTCGGCGCTGGCCGGCGCCAGCGAGAGGACCAAGGCCACGGCAAGCGCGACGCGCCTGCGCCCACGCGAGAGCGCTGTCGCAACGAGCGCGATCCCCCACACGATGAAGAACGCCGGTTCGAGCAGGTCGAGCAACAGGCGTGCTGGGGCTTCGATGGCAGGCCGGTCCAGGCGCGTGAAGTCATATAGGGCGATGGCATCCTTGACGTGCGTGACCGGCACCAGCGCCGCCAGCACCCAGGTCAGAGCCAAGCCCGCGACGCATGCCGCGGCAAGCAGCAGCGGGCCGCCATAGCCGCGCGGGCCCTCTGCAGCGGCCCTGGGGGTGCTCGCGGACATCTCCCAAGGGTAGGAGAGTCGCTTAACCGCCGCTGAAGTCGGGTGCGACCGGAAACGGCTTGCCGGCCAATGCCGTGAGCGCCTGCGCGGTGACCCATACGGGCGACTGTGCGCTGGTGCGCGAGTAGTAGACGCTGCCGTTGGGCGCCATGAGGCTTTCCAGGTAGGCGAGCGGCGAGCGGCTGTGTCCGCGTTTGACGGCGCTCACGTTCACGCCGGCCGCGTCCAGGCCCTGCACTGCCCAAGCGGTCGATTGGGTGTTGGATTCGCCGCCGGGCTGCTGGGGAAAGCCGCCGTCGGGATTCTGCGCGCGGCGTAGATACGCCACCGCGTGCGCGACGACAGCGCCTCCGCGCTGACCGCTCGCGTCCGTCACCGCCTGCAGCGCCGCGGCCGTGTCGTCGACGTCCTCGCCGCCGCCGCGCCCGGCGAAGCCGAAGCCGCCGTCGCTGTCCTGCTGAGCTGCGATCCAGCGTCCGGCGTCGCTGACGATCGCATTGTCCGCAGAGCTGCCAGCGACGCGCAGGGCAAAGATCGCGAACGCCGTGATGTTGACGAGGCGGCCGAAAGAGCCGTCGCTCGAGCGTTCGCGCACCAGCTTGGCGAGAAGGCTCGTGCCCGGAAAATCAGACGCGGGCAGACCGCACGCATGCAGGGCGAGGATCGTGCGCTCGTCGTCGCCTGCGTCTTCGAGCGTCGACGCTTCGCCGCGCAGCGAGCTCAGCAGCGAATACCCGTCGCGTGTGAGCGTCAGCGGGTCGCGCCCAGCAGCCGCCAAGCCAATCGCGGCCCAAGCCGAGTACAGCTCGCTGCTGTGCTGTCCCGGCGCGCCGCCGAAGCCGCCGTCACTGTTCTGGGCGCGCGCGAGGTAGGCGACCGCGCGCGAGATCGCTCCGGATCTCGCGGCACGGGCTCGGACATGCGTCGATGTCGCGGCGCCGGTCGGAACGGGCATGGCTGGCGCGAGCGGAGACAGGGACGGCGCGGACAGGGACGGCGCGGCGCTCGATGCCCGAAACGGCACTGCCCCCCGCGCGCGCGGGGGGGCAACAGTTATCGAGAGACCAACGACCCCCACGACGCACACGAGCATGATCAGCGCCGGCGGCGTCGCGACGGGTGGGTGGGTGCGTGGGTGGGTGGGTTCCCATTCAATGGTCATGCGCGCGCGCATCCGTCCCAGCAGACGCGCAAGCTCGGGGCCAAAGGCAAACCCGAACAGAAAGCTTGCCACCGTATCGGTGATGTCGAACGGCAGCCCTTGACCGGCGATCAAAAGGAACGCGGCCGGCGTGTGGGCGGCGCCGAGCGTCCAGGTGTAGACGTTCATGATCTCCTTGGCGACAAGCGCCATTACGGCACAGGCGAGCGCCAGACCAAAGCGACCCATCCGCCTACCACTCACGCGGCCCACCAACGCACCGGCAAGCCCGACAAGGCCCCAGGCGGCCATCTGCCACGGCGTGTAAGGGCCCTGGCCGAGCATCATGTTGGAGGCGAGCATTCCGATCGCGCCGACCGTGAAGCCAGGGAGCGGGCCGAGCGCGTAGCCGACGACGAGCGCGATCGCGGTGATCGGCTTGACGTCGGGCAGCGCCACGAACGCGTCGCGGCCGAGCGCCGCCACGGCCGCAAGCGTGGCCACGATCGCGACCATGCGCGCGGAGGGGCGCGAGCGCTCATAGGCAAGCCAGCCGGCGAGCAGGATGCCGGCGACGATCGCGAAGGAGGCGAGCGGCCAACTCACGTGTGTGCCTCTCCCGCGGCGTGGATCAAGAGTTCGGGTGTTTCTTGGGATTGTTTGTTCGTGCCCTTTTGGGGACCGCGCGCCTGTTGCACGTTCCCCGCTGGATGAGCCTCGGGCCCGTCTGACAGCGATCCGGCTTCCACCGCGCGTGCGCCGCGCAACAGCTCGGCTCCATCCTCTGGGCGCAGAGCGCCACCGGCGCCACCGAGGATGCGAGCGGTCTCGGTGGCGAAATACCAGCCGCCCGCCAGCAGGTCGGCCGCCGGGCCGTCGGCGATCACGCGCCCGTCGGCGAGCAGGATCGCGCGCTGCGCGCAGCTTGCCGCGAACTCGGGATCGTGCGTGGCGACGATCACCGCCTGCCCCTTGCCCGCACGGCGGTGCAGCTCGTCGGCCAGCTGCGCCTTGGCCTCGCGGTCCATGCCGCGTGTGGGCTCGTCGAGCGCAACCACCACCGGGGTCTCACCCCCGTCCGCGACGATCGCCAGCGCCAACCGTTGGCGCTCGCCTCCTGACAGGTCGCGCGGGTTGCGCTCGGCTAGCGCATCCAGGCCCGCGCGCCGTAGCGCCTCGGCTGAGAGCTCATCGCGGACGCGCTCGTGCAGGAAGTAGTCGTTTGGGTTCTGCAGCAGCAGCGCCACCCGGCCCGACCGTTCGATCTTTCCCCGTGTCGGGGCGACCAGGCCCGCCGCGTGGCGCAGCAGCGTGGACTTGCCCGCCCCGTTACGGCCCATCAGCGCGACGCGTTCGCCGGGGGCGATCGCTAGATCCACACCGCGCAGGATGGCCGGTCCGCGCGGGATCTCACACCACACACCCTGCAGCGCGAGTGCCGACGCGGCGGCAGCCTCCCCCCTGCCCCGTCTCGCAAGCCGGCCGCGCACGCCCGCGCCAGGCG
>JBAQGH010000165.1:0-18096 GCA_049287685.1 Solirubrobacteraceae bacterium
GGGATCATCCGCGCGCGCCGCGACGTCGGAATCTCGATGTCCTTGCGATAGCGACCAGATAGCCAGCCGCCGGCAAGTGGGCTCCAAGGGATCACGCCCATGTGGTGGCGCCGAGCACTCGGCAGCACGTCGTTCTCGATCTCGCGCACGAGCATCGAGTAGGGCGGCTGCTCGCAGACGAAACGCTCGCGACCGCGCTCGCGCGCCACCCACTGCGCCTCGACGATCCTGCTTGCCGGGAACGTAGAGGAGCCGATGTAGCGCACCTTGCCGGCATGCACGAGGTCGCTCAGGGCGCCGAGCGTCTCGTCTATGTCGGTGTCGAGCTCCGGACGGTGGATCTGGTAGAGGTCGATCCAGTCTGTTTTCAAACGGCGCAGGCTGTTCTCGACCTCCCTGACGATCCAGCGGCGCGAGTTGCCGAACTCGTTTGGGTCCTCTCCCATGGTGCCATGAACCTTGGTGGCCAGGACCACACTCTCGCGCTTGCCACCAGCGAGCGCCTTGCCGACGATTTCCTCAGACTCTCCGCGCGAGTAGACATCGGCGGTGTCGATGAAGTTGATCCCGGCGTCGAGCGCGCGATCGATGATCTTGATCGAGTCCTCGTGGTCGGTGTTGCCCCAAGCACCGAACATCATCGCGCCGAGGCACAGGGGGCTGACCTTGACTCCGGTGTGGCCGAGTTGGCGAAGCTCCATGCCAGGACTCTAGCGAGCACGCGGACTCGAGCCGCGATCGAGCCGCTATCTCGATCGAGCCGCGATCGAGTCCTATCCGCGATCGAGCCGCTGTCTACGGTGCGGCATTCGCGGGGGCGGTCGTCGTCCCGGTAGTGGAGGGCTTGCTGCTCGTCCCCGTCGTCGTCGTGGTCGTCTTTTCAGTAGGCGTAGTAACCGTCTTTGCCGGGGTCGTCACGGTCGTTGTGGGAGCTGTGATCGTCTTTTGCTGAGTTACCGTGGTCGGATTGACCGTCGTCGAGTGGCCGATGCTGAGCGATTGGTTTGTGACCGTCGGAGTCGATTTGGAGCTTTTGTTCGAGACCAGCACGACCACCAAGACGACCAGCGCGATGACGACCGCGACTGCGACTGCGATCGCCCAGCCGTTGCCGCCGCCCTGGTTGTCTACAGGAGGTGGGTAGCCGGTATCGGGCGGCACGGGTGGGCCGCCAGGACCGGACGTTGCGGGCGAGTAGCCACTGCCGGGCGGAGCGGGCGGATATCCCGCGCCCGATGTGGGTTCGCCCGCGCCTGGGATCGGCGGCGGCAGTGGTGGTTCGCCTGCGGGACGGTCATTGCCATCGTTCAAGGCCGACTCTCCTTCTCTGTGTCACGCCGACAGGCACCAGCTCAATCTTTGTCTTTGCGCGTTGCGCCATGAGTCGGCTTGCCTCAGCGTCCGACTCCACAGTCACCCTTACCCGGGACCCACCGCGGCTACACAAGCGGCGGATTGCATTCTCCAACGCGTTCAGAGCAACTCAGCGATACGACTAGCCGCCCTGGCAGCGCCATCTGTCTCCACGTCGCGGTAATCGACCTCACGCCCGATCTCTTGGGCGATCGCGGCCGCGATCAGCTCGGGTGGAGAGTCGTCGTAGTCCATGCGCCGGCCCGCTCCGTAGCGTTCGAGCCGGTGGCGGACATGGAAGTTCTGCTCGAAATGATGGCTTAGCGGGAAGTAGAGAAACGGTCGCTTCTGCGCCGTCAGCTCCATCGAGGTCGTAAGGCCACCCTGCACCACCGCCAGGTCGCAGGCGGCCAGATGACGGTAGAGGTTGTGCACGTAGGGGACCACTTCGAGCCCCTCATGTGTGGGAAGCGACTCCGGATCGATACGGGGGCCCGCGACGACGATCATGCGCAGATCCGGCACGCCTTCCTTGGCGTAAGGGAAGGCCGCGATCACGCGCCGCAGCAGGTCCGCGCCGACGCCGGAGCCACCGACGGTGACGATGCACACGCGCTCATCGTCTGAGTAGCCCAGCTCTGAGCGCAGCTTGCTGCGCTCGCCGAGGTCGGCCGGGTCGAAGCCGGTGACATAGCCGGTGAAGTCGAAGTTGCGCTCGGTCCAGTCGCGGATCATCGGCAGCTCCGGTCCGAGCCGCTGCGCGACGATGTCCTCGGGGTTGCCGACGAATAGGGCCAGGTCGCGAACCTCGGGGTGCTCGGCGATGTGGTCGACCATGTCGGCGTTGTAGTCAGCTGTCAGGTAGCGCTCACGCTCATCCCCGTCGCTCATGGGCAGGAAACCCACGAAGTCGGTCAACCAAGCGAACGGAACCTTCTTCTCGCGCGGATTCTCGTGCAGGTAGTAGTCGAGCTCCCACGCCTCGTCCCCGATCCAAAGGTCGTAGCGCTGCTCGCGCACCACGTCGTGGAAGAGCATGAAGTTGGCCGCCAGGATCTCGTCCATGCGCCGCAACGCATGGAAGCAGTGCAGGTCGTGCTCGGCCGACTCCGACTCGATGTGCTTGGACTCGTTGGCCAAATGACTGCTGGCTGGATGAATGCGCTCGCCCTCGGCTTCCAGCATCCTGGTGACTGGGTCCTGGGCGAGCCAGTCGATCTGCAAATCGGGGTGCAGCGCGCGCAGCTCGCGCGCGATCGCCACATCGCGCTGGGCGTGTCCGAGGCCGATCGGCGAGCAGACGAACAGGGCGCGCGGATGACCGTCCGGGGGAACACGGTTGGGTCGCGTGGCGTGCGTGACCTTTTGAAGGCGTCCTCGGCGAAATCGCGCAACATGAGGTTGAAGCCGACGGGCTTGCGGGCATGCTCGGCATGTCCGGCGCCTTTGATCGTCACGAACCTGCCCGCGCTGAGACGCGCGAGCGCGCGGGCATCGCGCGGCGGCGTGATCATGTCGCGATCGCCGGAGACCACCAGTACCGGGCAGTCGAGGCTTTGCGCGAGCCCGCGCAGCTCCCGCGGCGCGTTGCCGCGGTGGGCGGATTGCTCGTCGCTGACCGTCGCTGCCAGCACCACCGGGTCGGTCTCGAGCGCCCAGCCCACGCCGTCTTCGATCGCCTTGGTGGAATGCGGCTCCGGTAGGGCTCTGGAGATGAACCACTCGGCGAACACCGGATATTCCCGACGCCAATGGACGGCGCTGAAGCGGCCCCACCAGCGGTAGAGCTGGGGACTGATCGCCGGTCGTGCGAACGCCCACCAGACGAGCTTGCTGCGCATGAGCCACAGGTGCGAGGGGGTATAGGGGAACATCGGGCCGGTGAAGACCGCGCCGAGTATCCGCTCGGGGGCAAGCCGCGCGAGCTCGAGCTGATAGCGGGCGCCCGCGGAAAGGCTCACCATCAGCGCCGACTCCGTGCCGGTCGCGTCCATCACCGCCAGGCAGTCGCGGGCGAACTCGACGGCCCTGTAGCGGCGTGGATCTGAAGGACGGTCAGAGCGCCCGTTGCCGAGGCCATCCATAGCCAGCACCCGGAAGTGGCGCGCCAGGTAGGGGATCTGCATCTTCCAGTGACGCGAATGGAACATCGACCAGGTGGGGAGCAGGAAAATCGTCTCCTCGCCTTCGCCATAGAGCTCCCAGAAGATCCGCTGACCGGCGCGCTCGACGAAGCCTTCGCTGTCCGGGTAGCGCGCGCGGCTCTGCTCGCCGTCGCGACCGACGATCCGGCCGGTCCCCTCGTCCGCCACCGCCGCGACGGTTCCAGTCTGTACCGTCGCGGCGTCGATGGTCGTGTTGCCGGCTCTCGCGCGTCCGGCTTCGGGGCTCACGGCGGAGTTGCCGGCTCCTGCCTGCCCGGTCACGGCGCTCATGGCCGCGCCTCCAGCACCAGGTTGAAAGGCGTCTCGGCGGCGCGGCGCACGCGGCTGAAGCCGCCTTCGCCCAAGACCTCGGTGAGGCGCTGCTCGCCGGCCTGGGCGCCGAGCGCCAAGCCGACCTCCTGGCTCAGCGAGGCGGGCGTGCAGAGCATCGTCGAGCCGCCGTAGAAGATGCGCCCGACGGGGTTGAGGTTCTCCTCGATCGCGTCGCCCGCCAGGGGCTCGACCACCATCCACGTCCCGTCCTCGGCGAGCTGCTCGCGCACGTGAGACGTGGCGCCTACCGGGTCGCCCATGTCGTGCAGCGCATCGAACACGCACACCAGATCGAACGGCCCGCCGCCGAAGTCCTTCGCGGATGCCACCTCGAAGCTCACGCGATCGGCGACCCCGGCGCGCTCGGCGGCGGCGCGGGCAGCCTGCACGGAGCCCTCGTGGTAGTCCGAGCCGACGAAGCGCGAGGCCGGGAATGCCTTTGCCATCAGGATCGTCGAAGCCCCATGGCCGCAGCCGATGTCCGCGACCCGGGCGCCGGCCGAAAGCTTATCGAGCACGCCGTCGAGCGCCGGCAGCCAGGCGTCCACCAGGTTTGCCAGGTAGCCGGGCCTGAAGAAGCGCTCGGTGCCGGCGAACAGGTCGTGATGGTGCTCGTGCCAGCCAAAGCCCTCGCCGGAGCGGAAGCGCTCGGCGATCTGCGCCTCGTCCTTGACGGTGGCCGCCACCAGCTGAAAGGCGCCCGGGATGAACGCCGGGCTGTTTTCGTCGGCAAGCGCCATCGCCTGCTCTGGCGGCAGCCTGAAGGTGCCCGTAGCCGCGTCGTACTCGACGTAGCCGCTGGCCGCCTGCTGGCATAGCCACTCGCGGATGTAGCGCTCGTGGCAGTCGGTGCGCTCGGCCAGCTCCTGCGAGGTGACCGGCTCGCTGTCGGCCATCGCCTTGTACAGGCCGAGCTTGTCGCCGATCAGGACCAGCGGCGTGGTGATCGCCGCGCCCAGGTCGCCTACGAACTGGCCCATGAACTCTTCGAGCTTTGCTTCGTCGATTTCCACTGCGCTCATTGTGCTTTCCTCCGATTGATGGATTTGGGGGATGTCTTGTTGTTGTTCCCGGTCTTGCGCTTCTCCAACGAGCTGAGCCACGCATCGATGGACGTGAGCAGAGCCTCGTGGCCGCGGTCGAAGCCGAGCAGCCGCTCGAACAAGAGGCCCTGGTTGAACTGCGCGACCAGCGCCGCCCAGCTCTCGGCCGAGAAAGGGCTGTCGTCGAGGTCGTACTCCTCGATTGCCTCGGCGAGCGCGTCACGCAGCACGTCGTGCCAACGGTCGTGGACGCCGTGCAGGCGCTCGCGCAGCTCGGGCTTGTTCCAGGCGAGCGCTTGCAGCTCCGCCCAGATCTTGGGGTAGCCCGAAGCGAGGTCCTCATCGATGAAGGCCATGGCGGTGCGCCACTTCTCGATGAAGGGCTTCTCCGTTTCGTACATCGCCCGCTGGCGCTCGAGGATGCGTGCGGTGAACCGCTCCAGCGTCTGCAGCAGCAGCTCGTCGACCGAGCCGAAGTAGTAGTGGACGAGGCCATGATTCTGCCCGGCCTCCCGGGCAAGCTGTCGCGTCGAGATGCCTGCTGCGCCCTCCCTTACAAGCAGCCGCTCGGCCGCATCGAGGAATGCCTCGACGTTTGTCTCCCGGATCGACAGGAGGCCAACGGCAGCAGACAGATCTTCGGCTTGAATCGACTTAGTCATGTGCCTAAGTCAAGTATCTAACCAACTCGGTAGGCCGCTGTCAAATCAGCGGCACGACCCGTGCCTGTGTCGCACCACCATCCAGTAAGACCTCGTCTCCTCCAATGGCTGCCACCGCCCACAGCGGGGGCGAACAAGCTGACGTGTCCAAGCAAGCTGCGACCCGAAGCAACAGACGAGGCGACTCGCCCACTGAACGGATCGGCGACTGGGGTGCTAAATGACAGGCGGCGTCGCGAGGTCCAGCGCCTCGAGCACAAGTGCGTCGTGCTCGGCCGGCTTGACCTTGCGCAGGACCTCAGCCACCTTGCCATCGGGGTCGATGACGAACGTCGTGCGCTCGTTGCCGAAATAGGTTTTGCCGTACATCGACTTCTCAGCCCAGACGCCGTAAGTGTCAGCCACGTGATGGCCCTCGTCAGCCAGCAGGGTGAAGTTCAGGCCCTCTTTCTCGTGGAACTTCTTGACCTTGGCGACAGGGTCGGGGGAGATCCCCAGCACGACCGCGTTTGCCTGCTCGTAGTCAGCGCGACGGTCGCGCACGCCACACGCCTGGGTTGTGCAGCCGGGGGTCGAGGCCTTCGGATAGAAATAGACGACGACCGGCTGCCCGCGAAAGTCCGAGAGCTTCACCACCCTGCCGTCTTGGTCCGGAAGCTCGAAGTCTGGGGCCAATTGACCTTGCTCGATCACGCGTCGGATCCTAGCGGCCTCTGCACCAACTCAGGCAGAAGCCAGCCACGCCGTCCCACCATCCCACACGAGCTACAAGGCCAGGTGCAAGCGCAGCGCGTCATCCAGTGACGTCATCAACTGATCGGGCAGCCGACCCAGCTGCTCGCCGATGCGCTTGGCGTCGAGCGACCGAACCTGCTCCGCCTGGGCCTTTGATTCTCGCGGCAGGCCTCCCGCTCCCGCCGGCAGCAGCACCTGGAAGGGGTAGACGCGGTCAACGCTCGAGCTGACCGGCACGACCGTCAGCACTCCACGCCCGAGCCTGGCCGCAGTGCTGTTCGCGGCTTCGTTGCTAACGATGACGGCCGGCCGGCGCTTGTTCGCCTCAGCCCCGCTAGCGGGCTCGAGATCCACCATGCGTACCTCGCCGCGCTGCATTACACGCCATCGCCGACGACCGCGTCCCAGCTGCCGGCTTCGCCACTTGCCTCCCACTCAGCCCATGAATCGCCGTATGCCTCGTGGAGCTCACCAAGACGCAGCGTCCGAATGGCCTTATGTACGACTGCGGAACGCGAAGGATATGCATGGGCGCTCGCGTACTCGTCAAGGAACGCCAGATCCTCCCCCGGCAGACTCACACTCACCTTCATACTCGTGATCCTACCGTCTTTCCGACCTGACGGAGGTTGATAACGGGGAGATCGAGATCCGACACCCAAGGCGTCTCAGTGTGCTTTGGAGGAAGTCGAGGCGCTTCCGACGTGCGACTTCAGGCCTCCGACCCCTTCGCGAACCGCTTCGCTCTCCGGGGCCTGCGGGCCGCCCTTGCCCACGCAGAACCCCGATTCCGCCTGACTTTCGCCGTCGGCGCTCAGCTGGCCGTTCTCGGCTTGCCACAGCGGCGAGGGTGGGCCCGCGACTTCGTAGTAGTCGTCAATCGCGCGCTGCACGCTGTCCTCGTTGTGGCTCGAGCCCTGCACCTCACTTGGCGTGGCGACGCCAAAATGGCCCTTCCAGCAAGCCCACGGCGTCTTTGCGATGTCCACCAGCGGCGTCGTGCTTGCCCGGAATGCGAACCTGCCGGCGCCACACACCAGCCAATCGCTGAGCAGGCCATCGATCCCGTTTGCATAGCGGGGACGAGCGCCACAGTAAGCCGGATAGGTGGGGTGACCCCCGTAAGCAGCCTGCACGATCGGATGGCCTTCGTCGAAGCTGAGCAGCGGGCTGCTCCACGGCAGGTATTCGCCCTCGTTGCTGTGGTGAGCCAGGTACAGCCACTCCGGCTGCTTGGTCTTTGGGTCGATCAGCACGGTCACGTGCTCCCAATCGCCCTGGTGCAGATCGGTGTTCGCCACATCCCCCGCGATCGGGGCTTGATTCATCAGCTGCGGCGTGGCGAAAGTCGGGTAATAGTTGTATGGGTAGAAGAACCAGTACTGAAGACCAACCAGGCCAGTCCCGATGGTGCGGTTGCGCGCGGGCCAACGCGCCGGGTTGGCTTTGCCGGCGTAGAAGAAATAGAGCTGGGCGGTTGCCCAGGGGTCGAGCTTGCCAGGGTCGGCCAGGCGTTCTTTGAGCGTCGGTATTGGAGTGTTGCGTCCAAGCTGTCCGCGCAGAAACGCTTGTAGCTGTGGTTCGGGACCTCGTGAAAGTGCCGGAGTGGCTGGATATTCCAGGTATTCGCTGGAGCTGCTCCCTTGCAAACGCAGATCGCTCAGCGTGGGGTGAGTAACCGCGCAGCCGCTGACACGCTGACGATGCAGGCATGTTGACTGACCTTTGCTGCCGATATCTTCAAGCAGCGCGCCTACCGACACCGGCCAGAACGGATCAGTGTCGGACACGAGGACAGTCGGTTGAAAGCGCTTTGCCAGTGCAGCGATCTCGGGGCTGGTCTGCTCGATCGGCGCCTCACCATCGCGCGCGCGCCCGCTCGGCGGCGCGGGACCAGCGAACACCTCAGATCCCAGCCGCGAAGCTTCGTACCCAGCACTTGGGCTGGGCGGCGGCTGCCCGGCACACGGCGCGTGACGTTCCCTCAGTTCTGGGCGGATCCAGGTCGGAGTGGTGGCGTCGACCCCGAACGCGTGCAGCGCGAGCGTCGGCAGCGACGGACGGTAGCCCGAGTCGAGTGTGAACCGCGCAGCGACGGTGTCAACGGACTTGACCGCGTCGGCCGGGACGAATTCCACGCGATTGTCGATCGAGGTGGCGTTGGCCAGAGGCGTGCAGGACACGAGATACATGCCCGATCCGTTGCGAGCGAGGTAGCCGCCGTGGCGCGTCCCGCTGGTCGTCTCGACGGTTGTCCTCGAGAAGCTGACCGGCGGCATCGCCGAATACGCGAGCCCCACGAGCGCGTAGACCGTCAACAGCACCCATGGCAGCGGCGATCGCAGGAGCTCGAACGTCGAAGAAGGCAGCGGTCGCTTGCCGTACCAACGACCGAACGTGGCAATGCCCATCCATGTGAGTAGCAGTAGGCCAAGGGGGGCAGAGCACAACATCGCCACAACCCCTGTGAGCAGCCACAGGATCGTGTGCACGACGCGTCCGCCCCTCAGCGGATTGACACTGCCGAGCAGCGCCGCAGCGATAATCGAGCAGAGCGCCCAAGGCACGAGCAGCGCCCACCAATGACCCGGCTGCCATTGGTCGATCAACGGCTTGACGAACCTGGCCCCGACCAGACCAAGCGTCACCGAGAGCACGCCGACGTTGAAGCCCGCGATCACCCTTACCAAGCCTTCCTGAGCTGTGTGCTGGCGGAGCGCCGGCGCCGGTCGTGGAGGCTTCCTCTGAAGGAACCGCTCGCGTGCGCTCGAGCGACTCGTTTCGAGGATGTCGCTCCACACATCCACGTGCTTGTCCCAGCGACCTATGTGCACGGCATAGGCGACCGCGCACATGGCGGCGAACGCGATCGCCATCACGAGCACCGCGCTCACGCCGGTGGCGAAGATGACCTTGCCGTCGATCGCCGGCAGCGACGCGGCAACCGGCAGGCGCGCCGCCGCGAGGTGCACCCATGTGACAAACCAGCCGATCGCGTAGATGTAGGCGGCCAGCGCGACCAACAGCCCGATCGCCTGCAGCACATCCGACAACGCCGTCCGACGCTCGTCCATAGTCCGATTATTCGTCAATGCCCGGCGGAACAAACGCCGGCATGCACCATGCTTCACTCACGGAACTGAGCCCGGGAGATCCCGACCCGCTTGCTGAAGGGACTGTCGAACACGCCGCCCGCGTTGAGCTCCGCGTGTATCTCCTGCCACTCCCGATAGCGTGGATACATGGAGTCCACGAGGCCGTGGCTGCCGGTCAACGAGTTCACCTGACCCCAGTGCGGACGTCCACCCAGCTCGTAGAGGGCGTTCTCGTGCGCGGTCAGCAGCTCCATGCCGCCGACGGTGTGGGTCGCCATGATCAGCTCGATCATGACCGTGTCGCGGCCCTGCATCATCGACATGTAAGCGTCGCTGGCTTTGACGAAGCGCAGCGAGATAGGCGAGCTGTGGAAGACGTTGCCCAGACGCCTGCGCTGGGCGGCGACTTCGGCGATCTTCTCGACGGCCAGATTGAGCTGGGGCTCATCGGCCGGCACACCGATCTCACACGAGTAGGCCGGCAGGTAGTTGGCCGCGCCGATGTTGAACACGCGATAGCTGATGTTCACATAGTCGTCGTTGACGAGCGCCTTCAGCGCCTGCGCGATCAGGAACGGCGAGATCCGCGGGAACAGGCCAACGACCAGGTTGATCAACCACGGCGTCAACGGGAAGCGTGCGACCAGTTCCATCAGCAGGCTGCGACTGCGACGCCAATCGTGGCGATATTCCGAGGGAGCTACCGGATTGCGGGTGGTGACGAGGCATTCGATCTCACCCCGCTTGTCCGGATAGGGGTTGAAGAGCAGCTCATAATGGACGTTTTGCGCCAGCACCTCGCCGAGCAACAGTTCCTTGCGCACCTGCGACCACGTGCTCAGCGTGCGAACCTCGCGCAGGTAGAACAGCGGCTGCACAGCGAGGGTTACCGAGTAGATCAGCCCCATGCAGCCCATGCCCACGACCGCCGCCTGAAACCAGCGGTCGTCCTGTCTGAGCTGATTTTCTGGATATCGCGCGCGGTAGGCGTCGGGGTCGGTCGGGCCGTCAACAGGCTCGATCCGGTAGACCGTGCCGCCCGGCCCGACGATGTCGAGCGATCGCACCAGGTCGGACATCGGCCCGTAGGCGATACCCGATCCGTGGGTCGATGTCGAGATCACACCCGCCACGGTCTGCCCATCGAAGCCCCCCATGTTCGGCAGTCCAAGTCGCATAGCTTCTAGATGCGCGTTGAGCTTCGCGATCGTGATGCCTCCTTGCACCCGCACGAGCGTCATGCCGGTACCCGCTTGCCGACTATCGCTCTCCTGCGCACCATCGTCCTGCCCGCCATCGCCCTTCCCTGTTTCTATAGCGGGCACGCGCAGCAACTGCTCCTCGAGGTCCAACGGCCTGCTCAAACCAGCGGGATGCACGAGGATGCCATCGGTCAGCGCCACGTCCGACCACGAGTGACCGGAGCCGACAGCGCGCACCGTACAGCCATCGCGCTCGGCTTCGCGCACCACCGAACAGAGCTCCTCGAGTGTCCTCGGAGTTACCTCGCGCAGTGGATAGATGTGCTGATTGCCAGTGTCGTTGCGCCAGGCTTTGCGCAATGTGAGCGTCTCGCGTAGACCCACTAGCTCATAAGCCCCGCTCGTTGAACCGCTCACGCGGGTTCATCACTCAGACACTCCGCTGGACCGGCTCGCACAGATCCATAGCTCAGAGCCCCCGCTCAATCAGCCGCTCGACACCGCGCTCGGCGAGCGCCGCGATCGTCTTTGACGGATTGACTCCCAGCGCGGTGGGCACGATCGATCCATCCAACACGTAGAGACCCTCATAACCGTGGACCTTGCCGGCGTCATCGACGACACCCAATCTCGGATCGTCGGCCATCGGACAACCTCCCAGCGGATGCACGGTGATGTAGCCACTGAGTGGCCAGGTGTCCAGCGCGAAGAACGGTTTGGCTCCCACCCCACGAGCCAGCTCGTCGGTGACCTTCTCCATCGCCGCGAACAGCGTGTCGCTACCCTGCCTGCTCCAGCGGATGTCGAAGCATTTCAGCAGTGGCGTCAGGCGCATCTGCCCGTCGGCGGCGGCACGGCCGATCATCAGGAACACGAGCGAGTCGTCGATCGGGCGCTTCGGCCGCGGACGCAGGTGACGATAGGTGATCGACTGGTCGCTCAGACCCAGATGCGTGGCCAGGCGCTTGACTCGCAACAACAGACCGCGCCAGCCGTGGACCGCGTCGTCGACGGCCCGCACGATCTCGAGCAAGCCTCCGAAGTTCGAGGGCAGCCCACCGTCGGCCACCATGAAGCCGTGCTCGTCGAGGTAGTCGAGCCTGCTCGTCATCGACGGGCCGAAGTCTGTGCGCGGACTTCCGACATCGCTTGCACTCGGGTCGAACGCCGCGCCCAGCGCGTCGCCGTTGCCGGTGAAATGGCTGCCAAGAGCATCGGACAGACCTGGCAACCGCGAGCGGTTCTTCAACAGCAGCCGGCTCGATCCCAGGCAGCCGGCGGCGAGCACGACCAGCGGCGCGCGCAGCTCGCCGTCGCCACCCTGCTCCAGGTCTCGCACCTTGACGCGCCAGTGACCCCCGGCATTTCGCGGCGGATCGAGGCGCACCACTTCGTGCAGAGGACGCACCTCGGCGCCTGCTTGCTCGGCGCGCGCGACATATGTGATGTCGACGGTGTTCTTGGCGTGGATCGGGCAGCCGATGTCGCAGCGGCCAAGGTTCTCACAGCGCTTTTGCGGCACGCCGCTGAACGGGTGCAAGCGATCGCCTTCGAAGTTGACCGCCAGCGGCAGGCGCTGTGCCTGCTTGCCAACGTGCCTGCCGGCTGCGGCGAAGGCTTGCATCTTCGGTAGCTCTTCTGGCACCTCCATCGGCAACAGCGCCGCCTCGGTGCGGTCGTAGTAAGGGTCGAGCACCTGGCGGTCGATCGCCTCCGGCCAGCCCTGCGCGAATACGTCAGCAGGCGCTCGCAGCTGCACGTTCGCGTAGACGAGCGAGCCTCCTCCCACGCCGGCGGCGGTTACGACCGAGAGGTCTTTCATGAGTCGCAGGTCGAATAGCCCGTGCGGATTCAAGGTTGGATGCCACAACGCGGACGGGGCCTGCTCGGGGGTGGCCGGGAAGTCCTCGGGGGCGAAGCGCCGCCCCCGCTCGAGCACGACCACCCGCTGTCCCGCTTCAGCCAGCCGGCAGGCCGCGATCCCGCCGCCAAAGCCCGATCCGACCACAATCGCGTCGTAGCTTCCGTCCATACTCGCGGATTATTACCAATAAGAACAGAAGATATGAATTCTCCCGTTCTTTGGAGAATCTCGTCTAGGACGAGCGCAACGTGGCCACGATGATCGGCGGGCTCGTCGGATGGCTGCTACCACCGAGCGGCTCGGCGGTGACCATCACCTGATGCACCCCGGCCAGGTTGCCGGGCACGTTCACCGAAGCGTTCCCAGAACGTGTTACACCGAACAGGGCGTTCGTGGGCCGCGGTGCCGCGCCGGAGCGGGCAAGCCACAGCTCGTAGATCTTGCCGCGCGGCGGCTGGGACACGCCCGAGACCACCAGTTCGGCGTGGCTACCGGTCTGGCGCAAAACAGCTTTCGCCCCTAGCGGCAGCGAAGCTAGCTGGGCAGAGGTGACGTGCGTGGCTGGTGCATGCGAGCCCGTACCGACGACCAATATCCCGATCAGCAGCCCAACGCCCAACGCGACGGCCGTGATCAGAAACTGTGGACGACGCATTCGCCAACGGGCCCGAGCCGGCTCGGGACGGTCTGCCGCGGTGCCGGCCGCATGCAGCAGCTCGGCCTCAGAGCGCACGCTTGCCATCACCCGCGCGCGCAGCCGCGGCGAGGCGACCGCGTGCGGGACGCTGGTGGCCAGCGAGTCGGCGACCGGCTGCAGTCTCGCCACGTCCGCGCTGCACGCGGCGCAACCGTCCAGGTGCTCGCGATAGCGCTCGACCTCTTGCTGCTCGAGTGCCGAGAGGACATAGGCCGCGGCCTGGCCCTGCTCCACGCAGTCGCTGTCGTAGCGGCTCACCTCAACACCTCCAGCGTGTCCAGCCGGCCGCGCATCTTCTCCAAGCCCAGACGCATACGACCCTTGACAGTTCCAATCGGCAGATCGAGCATCGCGGCGATCTCAGTATGGGTGAAGCCGCCGAAATATGCCAGCTCTATGACCTGAGTCTGCTCCGTGGGCAGCTCCCCCAGAGCACTGCGAACCTCCCGCGCCTCGTCGCGACGGAGCGCCTCGGCATCGGTGCGCTCCGGCGCCTCGAGGCGTTCGCCGAGACCCTCGTCGCTGACGTTCTTGCTGGTGCGCACGCCGTCGCGACGCAGAGCATCGACCGCGCGGTGGTGGGTGATACCGAGTATCCAGTTGCGCACGCTCCCACGCGAGCGGTCATAGCGAGCGCCCGTGCGCCACAGCGACAGCAACGCCTCCTGCACCACATCCTCGGCGAGCGCGCGCCGGCCGATCATCCGGTAGGCCAGCGAGAAGGCGGCATCGACGTGACGCTCCATCACGACCTCGAACGCGACAGCCTCGTTGCGACAGACAAGCTCCATCAGCTCCTCGTCGGCAAGCTTGCGCAGCTTCGACGGCGAGAGATCGATCCGGGGTTTGGCTCTTAGTGGTTTGGGCATCTATCGGTGTTGATCTGAATCGGTACGCGTCATTCGCAGCCGACCCACGAGCGGATCAGCGAACAGGAAAGACCAGTCTCGCATCAGCGAGTAGTGATCCAGGCAAGGCAGAAGCGCGAAGACACCCTGACCGACGGCCAACAAACCAGAGGAGCCGACAACATGATGGGTCTCGACAATCCAATCCACATCGCGTTTCTACTTATCGTTCTTTTGCTCGTATTCGGAGCCAAGCGGCTACCCGAGATGGGCCATTCGCTGGGTACCGGCTTGCGCGGCTTCAAGGACGCAATCGGCGGCGAGACCACCCATCTGCCCGTTCCCACCCCCGTCCAAGAGCATGTGCGATCTGAGCCCGACCGAATCCGCGACGCGGCCTGAGAAGCTGACATGGCTGTTGCCATCGGCAGCGTCGGGTATGAGGAGCGGCTCAGCCTGGTCGACCACCTGAGCGAGCTGCGCACGCGGCTGATCGTCTCGATCGCCGCGACCTGCCTGGCGTTTGGGTTCTGCATGTGGCAGAACCATGCGCTGCTGACCATCATCAACGCGCCGCTGGCCCATCAGACCCAAAAGCAGGTGAGCGCCGGCGAGGGACCGCTCGGCGCCACCTACACCGTCCAGCAGAACACTCGCGACGTCGCCAACCAGCTTGCGATCGTCGTCGCCGCGCTGGAGCGGCCGGGCAGCGGTGCGAGCGCCGCCACGCGCTCGTCGATTCAAAACGTTGAGCCGCACCTGCGCAAGGACATCGCGAAGCTTTCAACGGCCCCGAGCGGCGACAAGCCCGTCACGCTCGGGATCGGCGAGCCGTTCAACACGACGATCGGCGTGGCGCTGATGTTCGCGCTGATCTTGGCTTTGCCGGTCATCCTGTACGAGCTCTACGGCTTCCTGTTGCCGGCCTTCAGCCCAGAGCAGCGCAAAATCGCCGCGCCGCTGATGCTCGCGATCCCCGTGCTGTTTGCGATCGGGGTGACCTTCGGCTACTTCGTCGTGCTACCGGCAGCGGTGCGCTTCTTCCAGAACTTCAACAGCGGCCAGTTCAACGTGCTCGTGCAGGCAAGCCAGTACTACCACTTCGCCGCGGTCGTATTGCTCGCGATGGGCCTCATCTTCCAGGTCCCGGTCGGCGTGCTGGCAGCCACACGTGCCGGGATCGTGACGCCCAAGCAGCTGCGCCACAACCGCCGCTACGCCATCCTCGCCTGCGCGGTGGCGGCCGCTTTCATACCCGGCGACGCGCTCACGCTGCTACTGGAGACCGTGCCTCTGTACCTGCTGTTCGAGGGCAGCGTGCTGCTCGCGAGCATCGGCGAGCGTCGCTCACTTCAACAGGCGTGAAAGACGCCGGTCCTTCAACGTGCGTCCATCCGTCTGACAGTTGGGGCAGTAGGCGATCGTGTAGTCCTCGAAGTGCACGGCCTCGAGCGTCCTCGCGCAGCGCGGGCAGGGCTCGCCCTCGTGGCGGTGCACCTTCAGCGGCATCGGCAGCTTGTCTGGGATCGGCAGCTTGACTTTCTCCTCGTAGGAGTCGATCGCCATGCCGAGCGTGCTCACGATCGCCTCCTCGAGTGCCGCTTTCTCCTGCTCACTCAAGTCGCCGGCGCGCTTGAAAGGTGAGAGCTGTGCCTCCCACAGGATCTCATCCACCCACGAGCGGCCGATACCGGCGATGGCGTGCTGATCGCGCAACACCGCGTGAAGCGGGCGCGCCCCGTCGAGTAGCTCGGCGAGCGGCGGCGGCGCCGGCCATGCCTCCGGGCCCAGTGTCGCGAGCGACTCGTCCTGCTCCAGCTCCTCGCGACGCAAGAGCTTGACCCAGGCGGCCTGCTTGGAGCCGAACTCGCGCAGGCGCAGCTCGTCCTCTCGCGCGGCGCCGGCGGTCGCCTGGTCATCGAGTGCTCGCCCCCCGGCCCCCTCGTCCAGGAGCACGCGCACGAGCAGGCGTGAAGTTCTGTCGCGCAGGCCGGCACGACGGTCGTACAGCTGCAAGCGTCCCGCTGACATCAGGTGGATCAGCAGCACCAGCGGGTGGGTGGGTCCATCGGTCTCGATGACGAAATGCTTGCCGCGCCGACCCACACGCTCGATGCGCTGGCCGTCGAGCGCCGACAGCGGCGGGTCGAACGTGCGCATCACCTTCACCCCGGGCGCAAGTACCGAGACGATCTCCGCACCACGCAGCGCCTCGTCCAACCTGCGAGCGGTTATCTCAACCTCCGGTAGCTCCGGCATTCCACTAAGCCCCTGAGCGGGCGGTTATCTCTACCTCGGGCAACTCCGGCATCGCCCCCTCATCCTAGGACGATGCCGGAGGGCCGAGGGCCTCAGTAAGCGCCTATTGGTGGACCGTTGTATGCCACGCCGGCTGGGCTACGCCAGCTCACGCGCCAGTGCGATCCCTGCACCGAGGAGTTCAGCGACCAGTAGCCGAGCGAATTTGTGTGCACACTCGCAAGTGTTCGCCAGCTTTTCGACCCATTCGGCTGTACGAGCACCTTCAGCGCGGTCGGCCCTGTCGTGGGACGCACAAGGCCCCACAGCGAGAAGCCGTGTCCGTGCTTTGCGACGACCAGCGGGATCGGGAAGCCGAAGTACAGCGGCTTGCGTGCCCCGCTGACGGTCTCAAGGCCGGTCTGGAAACCGACATAGCCGCCGTGCACGCTCGAGCCGGCCGGCCCCCCAAGCGGATCGTCGCGCAGCAGATACTGCGAGAAGGCCGCCACACGCGGGTTTTCCCAGGCGATCTTCTCGGCGATCGCGTCGTATTCGGCCTGCTGGGGCAAAGACACGCCAAGTTCCCTGTTGGGGTAGCTCTGGATACCGAACTCGGTCAGGTAGATCGGGGTGTGGGCGGGGATCGCGTGCGCCCTTTCGGCCTTCGCGAGCGCGCTCGACAGACGCGAGAGCACCCCGATCATGACGTTGTCCGCCCCAGCCGGCTTGTAGAACGGCCCGGCGCCGGTCGTGTAGGCGTGATGGGCGTAGCCGTAGGCCGGCAGCATTTCGCATGTGCTGGCCTTCTGGTATTTCGAGCTCAGGCACAGCGTTTCGCGCAGGAATGCGAGCGGCGCTATGTCATGCAGCAGCGCCTTGGCGCCTTCCCTGCGTATTTCGCTCTTGCTCACCCTGTCGTAGCCGACCGGCGCGGTTTCTCCCATCAACACCTTTGGCTTGGCGATCCCAGAGGCCCGCAAACCTTCGTAGCCGGCCTGGAACAGGCTGCGATAGATGCGCGGCGATTCGGGCAGGCCTTTCGAGTTGAACTGGGGCTGGAGGAAGGCGGGATGGTTGGGCTCGTTCCAGATCGCATAAAGCGAGACAAAGCCGGCGTAGTGCTTGCCTACCGCCGTCATGAATTCCTTGAAGTCAGCGGCGTTGGGACGTATCACGCCGCTCTTGTCTTTGTGACTGGCGGTCGCCCACTCCGGCACGGGCGAGGTCACGGTCAAGAGCACCTGCCATTTCAGGCGTGCGGCTTCGAGCAGCAGCCCGTCGTAGGCGCCCCAGTTGTAGCCAGCGGGGTTGGCCGCTTCAAAGGTTGGCTTTTTCGTGCTGTGCGCTCCCGGAGCGACATTGGCCCAGTCCAGCTCGACACGCAGCGCTTTGACGCCAAGCGACTGCAGCTGGGCAAGCGCCTTGGTGCGGGCGGCCGGGGTCACTTCGACCAGATCGCGCGGAGCCTCGAAGTACATCGTCTGCGAATGGGATGCGGCGGCTGTGCTCGCGCCGACCGTCCCGAGGACAGCACAGGCAAGCAACGAGATGAGGGGAATTCGGAATCTGAGCATGGTCGGTTGAGACACCGCAAAGCAGAGAATGTTGCGGTCGTTGTAGCGTGCGAGCCGATGAGTGCAGCAGTCGCACCGGACGACATTGTCGAGCGTCATGCGGACGTGGCGCCCAGCGCACGCCCACCGCTGCTTGTGCTGGAGCCCCTGCGCGCCTTCCTGGACGAGCACGATCTCGGCTCCGGCGAGATCAAGGCACAACCGATCGGCGACGGGCACTCTAACGTGACCTATCTGATCGAACGCGACAGCGGACCCGAGCTGGTGTTGCGCCGTCCGCCGCGCCCGCCGCTGCCGCCGAGCGC
>JBAQGH010000166.1:0-5863 GCA_049287685.1 Solirubrobacteraceae bacterium
TGCCGGGGAGCGCCGCCCGCGCAAGTACGCCTCGACCTGGGCGATGCTGACCAGCCCGATCGCGTGGCCCTGCTCGTCGGTGACGGGAAATGCGTTGTAACGGTAGGGGCGAAAGTATGCCTCGGCGGCGTGCGCGAGAGAGGCGTGCTCGGGGATGCTCACGGCCGGCGTGGACATCAGCTCACCCGCTGTCACGCCAGAGAGGGCCGCCTGGACCTGTGCGCCGACGGTTTGCGTACCGGCGGCCATCACGATGAAGAAGCCGATCAGCGCCAGCCACAGCCCCTCGGGTGCGCCTCCCAGGAACTCGAGGCCGCCGAGCACGATCATCAGGTAGCCGAACGCGCGACCGACGCTCGCGGCGGTGTCTGTGGACTTTCCGATATCGCCGCTGCGGCGCCACAGCAGCGAGCGCAGCACCCGCCCACCGTCGAGCGGGAACGCGGGCAGCAGGTTGAAGACGAGAATCAGCCCGTTGACGAACACCTGGTATTCAACGAGCGCACGAATGGCCGCCGGCGTGGAGGACGGCAACAGCAGCGCCACCACGCCAAAGCAGGCGGCGATCACCGCTGTGACGGCGGGACCCGCCAGGGCGTAGCGCAGCTCATCGCGCGGGTCATGTGCCTCCCCGCGCATACGCGAGACGCCGCCGAGCAGCCACAGGTCGATCTCCTCGACTTCGATGCCGTGGCGTCGCGCGACAATGGCGTGGCCGAACTCGTGCGCGAGGATGCTCGCAAACAAGAGCAGCGCGCTTGAGAGGCCCAGCGCGTAGGACGCGGCCGGGCTAATGCCGTGTATCACTTCGGGGAAGTAGGAGGCGCCCAGCGACCAGGTGATCAACGCGACGATCACCAGCCACCAGGGGCTGACCCCGACGGGGATTCCGGCGATGCGCGCTATGCGGAGGCTGCGACCAGGCATTGCTCACACCGTAGATGCCCATAGCGGCGCCCGTCATCAGTGCTGGCCCCGGTAATCCTCCGTAGTGAGCACTGAGTGCTCCAGGTGGGAGCAGCGGATACGGCGGTGTGACGGGCGGGGCGAAGATGGCCCTCGGATCAACACACAAGCCGGGAGGATCGAAACAGTGCCAGCAACAAGCGCCATCCCATCCGTATCGCCCGAGCCGGCGGTGAGTGCCGTTGGACTGCTGAGCGGTCGGCGTATAACTGCCGGTGGGGTTGAGCGCGAGCAGCTTCTGGACCGGCTGGCTCAGCTTCGCGCGATCCTCCCGGCGTTCGCCGAGGAGCTGGCGACCGCTCGCCGTCAGACGGCCGCGCTGCGCGTAGAGAACCGCGGGCTGCTGGCCAAGGTGCGCAGGCTACAGCGCCAGCGTGGAGAGACCCATGCGCACTCCTGAGCACGTAGAAACAGGCAACAGTGGCGGTGAGAGCCACCGATGTGCCGGCCCTGAGTCGCTTCTAGCGTCCGCTGGGCTGAGCGTTCGTTCTTGCACACAGACCGACCAAAGGTGGAACCCAAGATGAAGGCCCTCTTTTATCACGGTCCCGGCGAGCGAGGCTGGGACACGGTGGATGACCCGACGATCATCGACCCGACCGATGCGATCGTGAGGATCGACACCTCAACGATCTGCGGCACCGACCTGCACATCCTCAAGGGAGACGTACCGGAGACGACACCGGGCACGATCCTCGGCCATGAGGCCGTCGGCACCATCCAGGAGGTCGGAGCCGGCGTCAGCACCGTCGCCCCTGGTGATCGTGTGCTGATGTCCTGCGTGAGCTCCTGTGGACGCTGCCGCTTCTGCAAGGAGGGCCGCTACGGGCAGTGCTTGGGCGGCGGCGGCTGGATCTTCGGGCATCTGATCAACGGGCTGCAGGCCGAATACGCCCGCGTCCCGTTCGCCGATAACTCCGTCTACAAGGTGCCCGCGCAGCTCACCGACGAGCAGGTGCTGTTCCTCGCGGACATCCTCCCCACCTCCTTCGAGGTCGGGGTGCTCAACGGCATGGTCTCACCGGGCGATACGGTGGCGATCGTCGGCGCGGGACCGATCGGCCTGGCGGCGATCCTCACCGCACGCCTCTACACGCCGGGGCGCATCGTCGCAATCGACCTCGCCGACAGCCGCCTTGAGAGCGCCACTCGGTTCGGGGCGGATGAGACGATCAACAACTCGCGCGAGGATGCTCTCGCCAAGATCATGGAGCTGACCGACGGCCTCGGCGCAGATGTGGCCTTCGAGGCGGTTGGCGTGCCGGACACGTTCGAGCTCGCGGCCGATCTGATCCGTCCGGGTGGGCGAGTGGCGAACATCGGCGTTCACGGCAAGGCGGCAAGCCTGCATCTGGAGAAGCTGTGGATTCGAGATGTGACGATCACGACCGGGCTGGTTGACACGTTCAGCATCCCGCAGCTGATGAGGCTGATCGCCAGTGGCCGCTTGGACCCCTCGCTGTTCGCTACGCATCGCTTCTCGCTCGGCGACACGATGAGCGCCTACGACACGTTCGCCGACGCCGCGAACACGGGGGCGCTCAAGGTCGTCCTGCAGGGCGCGAACGGTGACGGGCAGATGGCTGTGGCTGAGCGGAGCGTGGCCGTCGCATGAGCAAGCTCACAGACAGCATCGGGGAAAAGTACGGATACCCTGGCTTGTGGGATAGCTATAGGCTGACCGACGAGATGCACGCGCGAACGCGAGGAGGCTCGTCGTGATCCCCGCGGGCGTGTTGGGTGCGATTGTTAACCTCAACCATCCGGCGCATACGGTGGATTGGAGCTTCGTCCATCTGTCGGTTGCGAACGTGGTAGTGATCGTGCTGATGCTGGTCGTGTTCGTTCTGGCGATCGTGCTTCCGTTCCCTGGAGCAGCGCGCCGGCGTGGCGGGGCATCGTGAGCGTCGCACCCCCTCCCTCCGGTGAGGGTGCGCCGGCGCACCCCGATACCTGGACGGTGCGCGTCAGGGAAGCGGCCGTCGACGCGCTGCCTCCCGAGAAGCTACTCCCTGACGGTCAGCCGACGTATGTCGCCTCGTGGATCTACGTGTTCGGGGTCGCCTCGATTGCGTCGCTGATCGTGATCATCGCCTCCGGCTGCATCCTTGCGTTGAAGGGTCCCGCGTGGTGGCACTACACGGGCGTAGGGCACTTCTTCAACAGCATCCATATGTGGAGCGTCGAGCTGTTCTTCTTCGTGATGGTCGTGCACCTGTGGGGCAAGTTCTGGATGGCCGCGTGGCGCGGCGGCCGTGCGCGTGTGTGGATGACCGGCGCGGTCACGTTCTTGGTCGCGGTGCCGTGCGCGCTGACCGGCTACGTCTCCCAGCAGAACTTTGACGCGCAGTGGATTTCCACGCAGGCCAAGGACGGGTTGAACTCGGTGGGCGTCGGTGCGTTCTTCAACGTCACGAACTTTGGGCAGATGTATAGCTATCACGTGCTGTTGCTGCCCGTGGCGGTGGTTGCGCTCGTCAGCGCGCACGTGCTGCTCGTGCGCCGTCACGGTGTTGTGCCGCCGTTCGAGATGGACAAGCGGAGGCTCGCGCTCGCTGCGAGCGGGAGCGGGAGCGGCGAAGCCGACGACTCTCCTGAACCATCGACTGGAGTGCAGAGGTGAGCCTCCTGCGTCCCAACGACGACACCCAGCCTTGGAAAGGCGACTATGCACCGTATGACCTGATCAAGGAGCTGTGCATCGCGGTTGGCGTGATCGGTCTGCTGGCGGTAGTGCTTACTGTGCTTTTCTCATCACCGGATGACAAGCCGAGTACGATCGCGCAGTGGTCGCGCGAACAGCCTGTGAACTTCATCGCCACTGCAGCGAAGGAGCTCGACGGCACGAGCGACACAGCTGAATACGGCCCCCCGTACAACCACAACAGCGGGGGTGTGCAGCACTTCCTGTTCCTGCACCCGCAGCGCTGGCTTGGCGTCAGTCACCCGATTAATACTGCTGAGGATTACGTGATTGATCCGCTGAGGACGATCCCGGGCGACCCGGCTGTGGCGCGCGCTGTCTCGGAATATCAGGCCGCGCCTGAAAAGACCAAAAAGGAATGGGGCGAAGCCTACGCCAAGCCGCTTGAAGAATATGAAACCGCCGTCGAAGAAAAGAAGGCACCGCCCAAGACGGTGGCGCTCGACCCGAGCACTGGCACGGTGACGGTGCAGGCGAGCGGTACGGGCCCCGTGCCGACGATGATGGCCGGGCTGCTCGGCCTTGCAAAGAGCGGTGGGCTTGACGGGAGCCTGCTGACGAGCAACCAGTTCTTCCAGACCGACTACACCAAGCCGCTGTTGTTCATGGCTGACGGCGGCCTGCTCGCCGAACGCGCGGAAGCTCAGCACCTACTCGGCGAGCAGTGGGGCATGATGAACGAGACTGGCAGCTACCCCGGCCAGGCTTGGCTGTGGCTGTATGCGCTGTGGTATCAGGTGGAACCGATCAAGTCCTCATCCAACGCGGACATTCAGGTGATGCTCATTATGGGCCTGCTGAGCCTCGCGTTCGTCTGTGTCCCCTTCCTGCCGGGTATCCGCAGCCTGCCTCGCAAGGTCCCGATCTACAGGCTGATTTGGAAGGAGCACTACCGCTCGCAGCAGGGCGTGTAGGTCAGCTGCTGGGCTCGCGCTCAGTGCTGATTAGCCCGCGGTCGATCGCGTAGGCGACGAGATCGGCGCGGCTTTGGAGCCTGAGCTTCTGCTGGATGTGCGAGCGGTGGGTCTCCACCGTTCGCACCGAAAGGTAGAGCTGTTCGCCGATCTCGGTGTTGGTGTTCCCGAGCGCGATCAGGCGCAGCACGTCGACCTCGCGCGGGGAGAGATCATCGGGCGGGCCGGGCGGCGGCTCTGAGGCCATGCGGGCGCCGAGCCTTGGGTTCAGGTAGCTCTCGCCGATGGCGGCGCGTCTGACTGCTTCGACAAGCTCTGCGTGGGCGGCCTCCTTGAGCACGTAGCCGAGGGCGCCGGCGCTCAGCGCCTCGCGTGCGAACGCGGGCTCCTTCTGCATCGTGAGCACGACGATCTGCGTTTCGGGGAACTCCTCACGCATCGCGGGGATCGCCTCAAGGCTTGAGCCGCCGGGCATGTTGAGGTCGAGCACGAGCACCTTGGGGTGGTGGCCAAGCACGTAACGGCGAGCGCCGTCGGTGTCGCTGGCCTCGGCGACGACCTCGAAGTCGGGCTGGCTGTCGAGGAGCAGCCGCAGGCCGGTGCGCACGACCTCGTGGTCGTCTGCGAGGACGATGCGGATCGTCTGCTCGGGGGCGCCCTCGCCGCCGCTCTCGTCCTCGATCGACACGGTGTCTTGCTCGTTCATCGACCACCAAGATACCGGGCCGCCGGCGGCTGCATATCACGCGCGCTGTACGCTGCGGCGGTGGAAGGGCTGTCGCTGTGGTCGGAGTCTTCATTCCTGTCGATCGGCTCGCGGGGGTCGTTCGCGTCGATTGGCTCGGTGGGCTCGATCGCGTCGGCGTTCTCGATCGGCTCGGCCGCATCGTTCGGGTCGGTGCTGTCGGCTGCCTCGCAGGGGTCTGTGCTCTCTCACGCAGCCGAGGGAGCACTGCTGGATGGCCAGGACCGTGGCCGCGCGGGGATGCCGCTGGCCAGCACGCTCGTGGCACTGACGGCGGCGCTGCTGGTGTGGCTTGGCCGTGGCCCTTCGCGGCGCGGCGGGTAGCGTTAGACGGGCATGAGCCCGGAGCGCTTCACTCTCAGCGAGGGCGCCGTCAGGGATCTGGTGAGGCTCGCGGGCGAGCTTCACGAGGAGGCACGGCGATGCGCGAGCGCGGGGTGCTGGCGCGCGGCGCTCGTCCTCATCGGGTCTGCACTGGAGGCGGGAATCGTGGCGAGTGCGTGCTGCCTGGAGCCGGAGCTGCGAGCGCGGGAG
>JBAQGH010000167.1:0-21781 GCA_049287685.1 Solirubrobacteraceae bacterium
GCGCCGCATGCGGCGCGGTCCCGGACGGTGCATGCACCGTCCGGCGGGCCGGCACATGTGCCGGCCCGAACAGCAATAAGGATCTCGCTAAGCGAGCAGCTCCCGCGCGCGATCCGCTGGGGAGACAGGTACGAGCACGTCGCGTGCGCCGGCGGCGATCAGATCGGGCACGTCGAAGCCGCCGTTGCGCTTGAGCATGCTGGGAATGTGCTCCTGGCGCAGCAGGCCCTGGATCAGTTCCCCCTCGGCGAGATTGCGCGCGTAGGCGACCTTGACGAGATACACACGGTCGTCAGACCGTGATTTGCCCGATCTCCACCTCACGGACTACACCCTCCTCAATCAGATATGAACGGATCTCAGGGTTTTCTGGATCAACGAGGCCAACGATGATCCACTCGACACCGGGCCACTTGGCGGCGAAGTTGATGTCGGTCTGAGAGGGATAAGGCTCCGTGTGCGTGTGCGAGTGGTAGATCGCGCCGATCTCCCAGCCACCGGCTTCGTCGAACTCCCTCATCGCCGCGAGCACGTCTTTGCCATCGATCTCAAAGCGCTTGGGGCTAGCGTGGACATTCCGCGCCGAGCGCACCCGCATCGCTTGCGCCGGTTGACCGCCCGAGGCGGGAGCTACACCCACGACCCCGCAACACTCGTTGGGTGCGTCCGCATGAGCGTGCACGAGGATCTGCTCAAGCAACTCTTGCGAGATGTCCATGCGCTCGCGTCCTCGGCTCAGCGACGCTTCGGCAGGCATGGGCGCCTAGGCTGGCGGCTGCTCACCACCACACCGTGGAGTCAAGGTTCTCGATCTCATCGACCGGCAGCGTGTAGATGCCACTCGACAGGTACTTCCAGCCGTCGTCGGCGACGATGAAGACGACGTTGCCCTCGTCGAGCTCGCCGGCGATGCGCACGGCGACGCGAGCGATCGCACCGCTGGAGACGCCCGCAAAGACGCTCTCCTCGTCGAGCAGCTTGCGCGTCCACAGGATCGCGTCGGTGTTGGTGACGAAGATCTTGCGGTCCAAGAGCGAGAGGTCGATGATCGGCGGGATGAAGCCGTCGTCGAGCGAGCGCAATCCCTGCACGGGCTCGCCCTGCATCGGCTCGGCAGCGACGATCTTGCAGGCATCGCCGAAGGTCTCCTTGAGCCGACGCCCGTTGCCCATCAGCGTGCCGCCCGTGCCAAGCCCCGCGACGAACGCGGACACCTCGTCCAGCTCCTCGAGGATCTCCAGCGCCGTGCCGTTGTAATGGGCGTTCGGGTTGGCCATGTTGCCGTACTGGTAAGGCATGTAGTAGGAGGAGTCTTTCTCGGCCATGTCGAGCGCCTTCTCGACCGCGCCATTGGAGCCCTTGGAGCCCTCTGAGTAGACGATCTCCGCCCCGTACATCTTCAGCAGCTGGGTGCGCTCTGGAGTGACGTTCTCGGGCATCACCACCTTCAGGCGGTAACCCTTGCGCGAGCAGATCATGCCGAGCGAGATGCCCGTGTTGCCAGAAGTAGGCTCCAGGATCGTCTGACCCGGGAGGATCGCGCCCTGGCTCTCGGCGTCCTCGATCAGCGCGCGCGCGACGCGGTCCTTGACCGAGCCGGTCGGGTTGCGCGACTCGAGCTTGGCCCAGATGCGCACACCGGGCTTGGGCGACAGGCGTGGCAACTCCACGAGCGGCGTGTTGCCAATCGACTGGACGATGTCGCCGTAGCGTCCTCCACACGGCTTGTTCTGGACCCGCTCCGCAGCCATTACTTCACGGAATATAGCGCCGTCTGCCCGCTGCGCCGAATCGCTCGGCAGAGCCGAGTGCAGAAGCCTGGCAACCCAGCACGATCTCCCGGAAGCCCCAAGCCCGATCGCCCCCGCCGAAGCGGACCATCGAGCGGAGCCGCCACTTCAACGATGAACTGGCCAGATAACCAATATGCTGGTAGCGGAGATGGCAGGGGACTTCGACTACGACTGGCTTGTAATCGGCTCGGGCTTCGGCGGCAGCGTCTCAGCGCTGCGCCTCTCCGAGAAGGGCTACAGCGTTGGCGTTCTGGAGTGCGGACGGCGCTTTGCCGACCACGAGTTTCCCGAGTCAACCGCGGACTACAAGCGCTACTTCTGGCGCCCGAAGATCGGCTGGAAGGGCATCTTCCGCCTGACCACCTTCAAAGACGTGTCGGTCGTGAGCGGCTGTGGCGTCGGCGGTGGCAGCCTCGGCTACGCCAACACCCTGTATGTGCCGCCGACGCCATTCTTCGAGGACGCGCAGTGGTCGGAGATCGCTAACTGGGAGTCAGAGCTTGCCCCCCACTACGAGGAAGCGCAGCGAATGCTGGGCGTGACGATGAACCCATATGACGACCCCGCCGACCAGTTGCTGCGCGAGCTGGGTGAGGAGCTGGATGTCTCCGACACCTACAAAAAGACACCCGTGGGGGTGTTCTTCGGAGCGGAGGGAGAGGCGGGCAAGCGCGTACCAGACCCCTTCTTTGGCGGTGAGGGACCCGACCGCACAGGCTGCCGGCTATGCGGTCGCTGCATGGTGGGCTGCCCGCACGGCTCGAAGAACACGCTCGTGAAGAACTACCTCTACCTGGCGGAAAAGCGCGGTGCACGCATCTCCCCCGAACGCACGGTGATCGACATTCGCCCGCTGGGCGCACCCAACGGGGCACAAGCGGGCGACGGTAGCGACGGCTACGAGGTCGAAAGCATTCGCTCCGGCTCGTGGGTGCGCAAGGAACGCCGCGTGCAGCGCGCGCATGGCGTCGTCGTCTCGGCCGGCCCACTCGGCACGAACACGCTCTTGCAGCGCTGTCGCCTCGGCGGCTCGCTGCCGCGCATCTCGGCGCGGCTCGGCGAGCTGGTGCGCACCAACAGCGAGGCGATCCTTGCGGTGACGGTGCCCGAGGACTATCCGGAGAACCTGATCAAACGGGTGGCGATCACCTCCAGCATCTACCCCGACCCGCATACCCACATCGAGACCGTCACCTACGGCAACGACGGCGACTCGATGAGCCGCTTGAACACGCTGCTGACCGGCGACGGCACGCGCGCGACGCGGCCCTTGAAGCTGCTCGGCCAGATCATCCGTCATCCCAAGCGCTTCGTACAGGTGGTGCGCCCCAAGAACTGGTCGCGGCGCACGATCATCATCCTCGTGATGCAGACGCTCGACAACGCGATCGCACTGCGCCCGAAACAGGGGCCGTTCAAAACGCTGTGGTTGAGCACTGAGCAGGACCCCGAGCGTCCGATCCCCACGTTCATACCGGTCGCCAACAAGGCAGCCGAATGGTTTGCCGAGCGTACCGGCGGCATCGCGCAGAGCTCCTTCACCGAGGCGGCACTGAACATCCCCACCACCGCCCACATCCTCGGCGGAGCGGTGATCGGCGCGGATGCGGAGCATGGCGTGGTGGACGTCCACCAGCACGTCTTCGGCTACGAGAACCTGCTCGTCTGCGACGGCTCCGCGGTCCCGGCGAACGTGGGCGTCAACCCGAGCCTCACGATCACAGCGCTGGCCGAGCACGCGATGAGCCATGTGCCGATGGCAGGCATGACGGACATCCAGTCCGACTCAGAGCCAGTAGCGGCATAGCTGCACCCCCGCCCGCCCGCGCCTGCGAGCCTTGCCTTCCGAGCCCTGCCTTTCTCAAGCCTCCGCCTGCCTTGCTACAAAGCGCTTTGCGTTCGAGGCACCGATGCGGCGGCGGAGTCGAGCATCCCGGCACGCAAACGCAGACGTGCTGTGCCGCTCAAATGTAGGAGTCGATTGATCACGCCATGGCGATTGGCGTATAGGCGGTCGATCGTCTGCCAGCGGCCACCGCGGCCCTGTCGTTGTAGGAGAGCCGACCTACCTCCGGGCATCAGCAGCGCCCATATGCGCAGCTGTTGTCGGTTCACGCGTAGCGGATCGAATGGCAGCGTAAAGCCCTGAAGAAAGGGCTTGGGACGTGCGAGCGCGGTGTTGCCACCCGGTCCCGGGACGTATAGCCCCGCTGGTCGCGGGTACAAGCCGATACTGCCGTCGGGCGAGGCTAGCGGTGTGCCGCCGTAAGGATCGATCAGGAATTGCCAGTCGACAAGGCTCACGCCGGCCACCCACAGGCGGTGCAGCGCCCGTGAGATCCAAGCGGCCTGCAACGAACCGGGCACTCCCGTCGAGCTCGGCGGAGAGCTCTCCCAGTTGAGCTCGGTGACCCATACCTGATGGAACCCTGCGGGCAGGACCGTGTGCTGACGTGCGGCGCGCGCCAGCAGCCTTGTGACCTTGGCGATGTCGGAGACCGCCACGTCGAGCTTTGAGACCGCTGGGACGTCCGGGTCAAAGACCGACAGCGGATGGAACGCCAGCACGTCCAGATGAGGCTTCTGTGGACAGCTTGACTTCGCTGCACCCAGGCAAAGCAGCCCTTCCAAAAAGGTCACGGGCGCCATCGCCCCCACACCGGCAGGTTCGCCCTCGGGGGCCACGCCGGCGGCGGCGACCGTGTCGCTCGGCTGGACCGACTTGACGCCCGCGTAGAACCCGTTCAGCAGCTGACGGTACAGCTGTGGCGAGAATGCGCTCCAGCGGCGGCCGACAGCCACCCACTGGGGCTCCAGGTAGCGCGCGAGGTTGGGCTCGTTCCAAGCCTGGAACAGGTGCACGCGCGGCAGGGCGGCACCGGGATGCAGTGGGTCGGGGAAAGCGCCGTCGTAGCGGCTGGCGAGGGCCGACCCGAATTCTTCCAGCGCCATCGGGCTGGGGGCCCAGCTGCCCGGGTAGGCGTAGGGCCAGCGGTGTGGAGCTTCGGCGAAAGCGGGCGCATGAGAGACGACCAGTAGCGGCTGCAGCCCGTTGCTCACGGCGCTCTCCACGGCCGCGTCGAGCTGGGAGAAGTCGTAGGCGGGGCTGGCCGGGTCGCGCGCCTGAAAGCCCGCGGGCGGGCTTGCTTGCACGACGTTGCGCCAGTCCACGGGAATGCGAGCCACGCTCCCGCCGAGCGCGCGCACCCTGCTCATCGTCTGCGCGCGGACTTCGGTGTCTTCGCTCAGCATCAGCTCTCCGTCGGACACCCCCCGCGCGAGTCCCCCGCGCGGGAAGGGGCCGTAGAGCAGAGCATGGTTCTGTGCCCGCACGAATGAGGGCGGGGTATTCGAGGGTTCCCTCCCCGCCGGCGGCTCGACCCCGAACGGCCGCGGCGGTCCGTCCGCGCCGGTGCGCGAGGGCAGGGGAAGCACGGCGGGAGGCTGCAGCCAGGCGATCGCGCTGAGCAATACCGACGCGGTTTGAAGAGCACGCTTCAAAGGCCCTCCAACGCGTACGGTGGAAACCTCGAGCACCCCTCAGTGAATCCCGTCGAAACGGCCCCCTCTAGCGCCAGTAACGACAAGTCAGGGCCGGTATCCGCGGTTGCGCCAGCTGGAAACGTGGTTCTAGCGGTGAAGCGTAAGGACGTGGCGTCCGAGCGCGAGCTTCGCGCCCGAGCTGGCGGTGAGCGTCGTGATCAGCACCACCTTGGCACTGTGCGCGTGCTTGAGCAGACGCCGGCCGACGGACGTGAGATGCATCGTGACTGTCACCGTGCCGGCCGCTTTGGCGGTGGCCGTGCCCCGCGCGAGCAGCAGCGCTTTGGGCTCTTTGCGCGGCCGTTTGCTTGTGCCCTTCAGGGTATGTTTGCTTGACGCCGCGAACGCCGGTAGGACCCCACTGTGCTGGTAGAGGCCCTCGACGATCGTCCCGGGCTGATTGATCGTCACGTGTGTCGACCATCCGAAGCGCACCAGCTTGGTAATCGAGATCCGCGTGAATTTCGAGAACGCCCCAACAAGCGCGAGTGGTGGCGGAGGCGGCGGAGGGGGTGGCGGAGGTGGACAGCCGCCGACCGGGCGGTCGTTCTCGCTGGAGTAGGTGAAGGTGGCTCCACCCGCGAGCGGGGAAGTCAGCGACTCGACGGCGTAGACGGTCTCGCCACTGACGAGCGGCGTGAGGAAGTCACCGCCGAAGCTCGACCCGGTAAGCACCTGAACCTGCGCCAAGCCGCCGTTGCGCCTGGCGAAGTAGTTGGTGTGAGGCACGACCGTGTAGTAGCCGCCTTTGACGGTGTAGCCATTGGTGCGCTGTCCAGAGAAGTTGGCCGAGCCGGCGCATACCGTGGGTTCCAGCGATGGCAACCCATCGTATGTGACCGCGGTTACGAAGCCAGGAGATTCGAACGTGACGATGTCGCCGACCTGCGGCACCTGCGAGAGCCACACGCCGCCTTCGCCGCTCTGCTTGTCCACGACGAGCCCGTTATGGGTGATCGAGACAGCTGCTTCGGCTTTCGAGTTGACACTGGCACTGACGTGCTCGATCGAGTCTTCGGGCTGGGTATCGGCCCCCTCGACGATCGACAGCGAGTATTCGGGCGCTTTTGACCGTTCGCCCGCGATGGCGGGTGCCGCCAACATAGTCGTGACGACAAACGTCAACGGCACGAGGCACATAGCTCCTACGGAGTTACGTAGGCAAAAGAGGCGACTGGTTCTCACTGGCACGAGAACATAGTCGTTCGCCCGGTCGGAATATTTAGCCTTGGGCGAGAAGTTGGACGTTCAGCGCCCGCCGGCCATCGCCGGCAGGATCACCACGGTGTCGCTATCCGCAACGACCGTGTCGAGCCCGTCGAGCACACGCACGTCCTCGTCGTTGAGGTAGACGTTGACGTAACGATTGAGCTCACCGTCGGCCGCGAACAGCTGGTCGGCCGTGGCCGGGTGCGAGTCTGCCAGGTCGCGCAGGATCTCGCCGACGTTCTCGCCCGAGGCCGAGACTTCGCGCTCGCCGCCCACGGAGGGACGCAACACCGGTGGGATCTTGATCTTGGCCATGGGGGAATGATTACCAGGTATTGACGACTAGCGGGTTAGCGGCTCGCTGGTCAAGCCAGGCACGACCGGGTCGGCGCCGCAGGACGCAGTGAGCGAAGTGTGCTTTTGCACATGAGCGAACGAGGACGCAGCCTGGCGCCGGCCAGCGAGCCGCTAACCGGCCGCGGCGCAGAATGCCTCGTAGTCCGGGAAAACGCCCATCTCATCGTCTGAGATCTCCTCCGGTGGACGCGAGCAGATCGGGCAGTCGGGGTCGCGATGGACCTTGACCTCGGTGAGCGTGGCGGCGAGTGCGTCGTAGAGCAAGAGGCGCCCGATCGCGGGGTCGCCGATGCCGAGGATCAGCTTGACGACCTCCGTTGCCTGCAGCAGACCCATCGTGCCCGGGAGCACGCCGAGCACGCCGTTGGCTCCGCAGGAGGGCGCGAGCTCGGCGGGCGGGGGCTCGCGGAAAAGGCAGCGGTAGCAGGGGCCGTCATACGGCTTGAACACCGACAGCTGCCCGTCGAAGCCGAGGATCGAGGCGGAGACGACCGGAATCTTCAGGCGCACGGTGGCGTCGTTGAGCAGGTAGCGCGTGGGGAAGTTGTCGACGCCGTCGACGATCACGTCGTAGCCCTCGATGATCTCCATGATGTTGGACGCATCCAGGCGCACCGGGTACTTGACGACCTTCACGTCGGGGTTGAGAGCGTGGATCGACTCCTCGGCCGAGTCCACCTTTGGGATGCCGACGCGCTGGGTGGAGTGGATCACCTGGCGCTGTAGGTTCGAAAGATCCACGACGTCGTCGTCGACGATCCCGAGCGTGCCGACGCCGGCGGCGGCGAGATACAGCGCCGTGGGCGAGCCCAGACCACCGGCGCCGAGCAGCAGCACCTTCGCGTCGAGCAGCTTCTGCTGGCCCTCGCTGCCGATCTCGGGGATCAGCAGGTGGCGCGAGTAGCGATCGCGTTGCTCGGCCGACAACGTGCGCGGTACATCGACCTCATAGCCACGGTCCTTCCACAACGTGATACCGCCCGTCATCGACTCGACGTGCTCATAGCCGAGATCGTCGCGCAGGGTGCGTGCGCCGTAGGCGGAGCGGTTGCCTGAGGCGCAGTAGAGGATCACGTGGGCGTCGCGGTTTGGCACGATGCCCTCGATGCGCGTCTCCAGGTAGGAGCGCGGCACATGCTTGGCGCCCGGCAGGATGCCGGAGGCAAGCTCCTCGGTCTCGCGCAGATCGATGATCACCGCGCCCTCTTGCAGGAGCTCCTTGACCTCGGAGGGGTCGACCTCGTCTATTTCGCTCTTCACCTGGCGCAGCAGGTCCGCACTCGACGGGCTCATCTGAAATCTCCTGAATTGCGGTCGGAATTCATGGAACTTCAAAAAGTATAGCGCCCGCCGCTCGACATTTGAATAGGTCGTCCACTCGCGCATCTCCCCTACCCTTGCGTGCCTGTGCGCTATCAACCTCGCTTCGTACTGCCGGCCGTCTGCGCCATCTTGGCGGTCGCTCTGGCGCTGGCGATCATCTTTGGCGACGGTCATAGCGGCTCCTCCACAAGCTCGAGCACGTCCAACGCCAACCACAACGGCAACTTCGACGGCGCCGCGTTTCCACCCGGCGTGCGTGGGCACGACTTCACGCTGACAAACCAGCGCGGACAGCGCGTGTCGCTGAGCGCATACCGCGGAAAGGTGGTGGTGCTCGCCTTTCTCTTCTCCAAATGCCGCACGTGCGTGCTGGTCGCCGACCAGGTGCGGGGAGCGCTCGACGAAGTCGAAGGCACGCGCGGTGTCGCGACGATCTTCGTGAGCACCGACCCGCAGGCCGATACGCGCGCAAGCGTGAGCCGCTTCCTTAGCGAAACCTCGTTGAGCGGGCACGTCGAATATCTGACCGGCACATACCAGGAGCTGCAACCGATCTGGAAGGCCTACGCAATCCCTCCCGTGAGCGCCGGCAAGTACGCCTCCGAAGAGGGGAGCACCGTGCTGTTGATCGACCACAACGGCAGCGAGCGCGTCGGCTTCGGCCTAGAACAGATAACTCCCGAAAGCCTCGCCCACGATATCCGGCTGCTTGCAGCCTCCTGATAGCGCGATCTCCCACCCACTATGCCGCCCCGTCTGTATACCGCCCCGTCTGCCGACTCGCGAGCATCGACTCGAGGCTGATACCCTAGCCAGCAGGTAGGTATTCAAGCAATGATGTTCTCAACCAAGGCCGAGTACGGCGTGCGCGTGATGGTGGAGCTGGCTCGGCGAGCCGGCAATGCTCCCGACGGCGTCGAGTCGGTCGTGCCGCTGGCCGAGATCGCCGAGCACGACGGCCTGCCACTTGCCTACCTGGAGCATCTCGTCGCGCGCTTGCGCAAGGCGGGCTTGATCGACAGTCGCAGAGGCTCGCGCGGCGGCTACATGTTGGCGCGCGGAGCGGAGCAGATCACGATGGCCGAGGTGGTCGAGGCGCTGGAGGGCTCGATTGCCCCGATCGAGTGCATCTCCCAAGCCTCGGACGGGCGTGTGGTGTGCTCGCGCGAGTCCGATCCCAACCATGTCTGCCCTACGAAGCTGCTGTGGACGCGCGTGCGCTTCTCGATCGTGCGCACGCTGCGCGAGACGACCCTCGCCGACCTCCTGGCCGGCAATGAAACCCAAGCCCTCATGGCCGCCACGAACGGCACGGCCAACGCGACCTCCACACCGCTCCCCACTTCCCCGATAACCACCTCCGCCCCGCTCCCGTCGATCTCCGCCTAACGCTTTTCAGTTTCCGTCCCCGTCCCCGCTTTTTTCAGTTTCCGTCCCCGTCCCCGCTTAGAGCAAAGGAACCATGGCCGACCTCGAAATCATCAACCTGCACGTGCGCACCGAGGATCGCGAGATCCTCAAGGGCGTCAACCTGAGCATCGACAAGGGCGAGGTTCACGCCCTGATGGGACCCAACGGCTCAGGCAAGTCGACGCTCGCCAACACAATCCTCGGCCACCCCTCCTACGAGGTGACCGAGGGCAAGATCGTGTTCAAGGGCGAGGACATCACCGAGGCCGAGTCCCACGATCGCGCCAAGGCGGGCTTGTTCCTCGCCTTCCAGTACCCCGTGTCGATTCCGGGCGTGTCGGTGGCCAACTTCCTACGCATGGCGATCAACGCGAAAAGGGAGGAGCCAATCCGCGTGAAGGAGTTCGGCGTGCAACTGCAGCACGCGATCGAGCTGCTCGACGTTGACAGAGCCTTTACTTCCCGCCATCTCAACGACGGCTTCTCCGGCGGCGAGAAGAAGCGCGCGGAGATCCTGCAGATGGCGATGCTCTCGCCCGACATAGCGATTCTCGACGAGACCGACTCGGGCCTCGACATCGACGCGCTGCGCACCGTCGCCGAGGGCGTGCAGAAGCTGCACGACGAGCAGGGGCTGGGCGCGCTGATCATCACCCACTACCAGCGCATCCTGCACTACGTCAAGCCTCAGTTCGTACACATCCTGATGGACGGGCGCATCGTGCTGGAGGGTGGAGTCGAGCTGGTGGAGCGCTTGGAGCACGAAGGCTACGACCAGATCCGCCAGGAATTCGGCGAGTCGGGAGAGCTGGCGGCATGAGCGCGGCCAACGGCTCCGCGACGGCAGGCGTGGGCGCCCCCGACGATGCGAACGGTGCCGGCGAGGGCATCGTTGTCAAGCCGGGGCGCCATCGCGAGGCGTCGCTCTACCACGCGCTGGCGGGTGCCGGTGCCGGCGATACCCTGACGGGCACAGGTGGGCGCAAGACGCTTCCCGAGCTGCGCGAGACCGCGCTGGAGGCTTTCGAGCACAGCGAGCTGCCCGTGTGGCGCCGCTCGGGCTTCTGGACCACAAGCTTCTCCGAGCTGGATCTCGGGGCGCTCGCCCCGCGCGAGCACGCACCCGACGCAGGCGTGCCGGAGTTCGTGGGCAGCGCCATCCCCGACCGTCCGCGCGCGGGACGGATCGTGCAGCTCGACAGCTCGACGGTCCACGTCGAGCTGGATCCCAAGCTCGCCGAGCGCGGCGTGATCTTGTGCTCGCTGGAGCAGGCCGCGAAAGAGCACAAGGAGTTGTTCGAGCGATGGTATTCCAAGCGCCTGACGATCGACCGTCACAAGTTGGAGGCCGCCAACGCTGCTTTTTGGATTGGTGGGGCGTTCCTGTACGTGCCCGACGGCCTGCTCGTGGAGGACCCGTTCGAGATCGTCTACGCGATCGGTGGAGCAGGCGTGGCGCAGTACGGCCGCACGCTCGTGATCGGGGGTGGCGGAAGCGACTTCAAGCTGCACGAGCACGACCTGGCCAAGGACTTCGGCGATGCGACGTCCGACGGCGACGCCGGCCACCCTGAAGGGCGCAAGCAATCGCTGCACGCGGGCGCGTTTGAGCTGTACCTCGAGGACAACGCCCGTTGCCGCCTGGCGCAAGTGCAGGATTGGGGCTCAGGCGACGTGTTCGACGCTTCCACCCGCTTCGTGGGCGTGGGCCGCGACGCCTACTGCCACTGGCTGCCCGCACTGCTCGGCGGCCATCTGGTGCGCCACCATCTCGAGCTTGCGGTGATGGAGCCGGGCGGCGACATGGCGTTCCGCGGCCTGTTCTTCACAGAGGCCCAGGAGCATCTGGACACCTTCGCGGTGGACCTGCACGAGACGGGGCCCTCCGGTGGGGACGTGCACTGGCGTGGCGCCGCCACCGGTCAGAGCCGGGCGAGCTTCGAGGGCTTGATCCAGATCGACCCGGGCGCGCAGAAGACGCACACCTACCTGCAGATCCACACGCTGATGCTCTCGCCGAAGGCCCGCCTAGACGCAATCCCCTCCGTGCTCGTGTCCGCCGACGACGTGTCGGCCTCGCACGGCGGCACCGTGGGCGAACTCGACGAGGCGTCGATCTTCTACATGGCAAGCCGTGGCCTTGACCGTCCCTCGGCCGTGAGGCTGCTCGTGGAGGGCTTCTTCGAGCCGGTACTGGGCCAGCTGGAGGACGAACCGCTGGAAGAGCTCGTCCGCACGAAGATCGCCGCCAAGCTGGCCGCGGCGCGGGACGACATCGAGGCATACGCGACGGCGCGATGAGGATTGGCGCCGCGATGACGTATCCGCGACCGAGCAAACAGCCGAAGCCGGCACCACGATGAACGCATCCGCGACCGAGCAAACAGCCGAAGCCGGCACCACGCCTCCAACCGCGGTCCCTCAGACCACGTCACCTCCCACTGAGAAGCCCGCCGTGCCATCGACCGGCGGCCAGCCAGCCCCGCTCGACGTACGCGGTGACTTCCCGATCTTCTCGCGCCAGTTCGACGGGCAACCGCTCATCTACCTCGACTCGGGTGCCACCTCGCAGAAGCCGGCGGTTGTCATCGACGCGATCTCCTCTTACCTGAGCGAGCGCAACGCGAACGTGCACCGCGGCGTGTACGCGCTCGCACAGGAGTCGGACGCTGCCTACGACGACGCCCGCCAGAAGGTTGCCGGCTTCGTCGGCTGGGAGCCGAAGACGACGATCTTCACCAAGAACGTGACCGAGGCGATCAACCTCGTGGCCTACGCGTGGGGCCGCGCCGCGGTCGGCCCCGGCGATGCGGTGCTCATCACTCAGATGGAGCATCACGCGAACATCGTGCCTTGGCAGGTGCTGTGCCGCGAGCGCGGCGCGCAGCTGCGCTACCTGGAGGTGGACGAGCGCGGCGAGTTGTCGCTCGAGCAGCTCGACCGGGAGCTGGCGAAGGGCGACGTGAAGCTTGTCGCATTTACGCACGTGTCGAATGTGCTCGGCACGATCGTGCCGGTCGCGGAGATGACCGCGCGCATCCGTGCCGCGGGCGCGACTTCGCTGGTCGACGGCGCCCAAGCAGTGCCGCACATGCCCGTGGACCTGAGCACTCTGGGCGCCGACTTCTACGCCTGGACCGGCCACAAGGCGCTCGGTCCGACGGGCATCGGCGTGCTGCACGGAAGCGCGGAGATTCTGGATGAGATGCAGCCCTTCCTGACCGGCGGCGACATGATCGCTTCGGTCGACTTCGACGGCGCCACCTGGAATGAGCTGCCCTACAAGTTCGAGGCGGGCACGCCGCCGATCGCGGAGGCAGTGGGGCTGGGAGCGGCCGTCGGCTACCTGACCGCACTCGGGATGGAGCAAGTCCGCGCACACGAGCGCGAGCTGACCGGCTGCCTGCTCGACCGCCTGCAAGAGGTACCGGGCCTGCGCTTCGTCGGCCCCCCCGAGCCGGAGAACCGCGGTGGGCTCGTGTCGTTCACGATCGAGGGCATGCACGCGCACGACATCGCCGAGCTGGCCAACCGCGGCGGCGTGTGCATCCGCGCCGGGCACCACTGCGCGCAACCGCTGATGCGCTGCCTCGGTGTCGGCGCCACCGCGCGCGCAAGCGTGGGCGTCTACAACGAGGCACACGACGTGGATGCGCTGATCGACGCGTTGATCGCGGGCATAAAGGTGTTCGGCCTCTAGAAGACCAAGCGGCACGCGCGAGGTAAATCAAAACGATCGCGGACTTCATCGGCTGCCACCAACCACCAACCAGCACGACTCTTTATCCAAAAAATCTCGACATCACGAAAACACCCCCCCTCATGGACGACCTCTACCGCGATTACATCCTCGACCACTACAAGCGCCCCCGCAACTTCGGCGAGCTTGACCCGCACGACATGGAGGGCCTGGAGCACAACCCGTTGTGCGGCGACGAGCTCGGTGTGCACATCCGTGTGAAGGACGGGAAGATCGAGGACCTGCGCTTCCACGGCCACGGCTGCGCGATCTCCCAAGCCTCTGCCTCGATCGCCTCCGAGGAGCTGCTGGGGATGGAGCTCGATGAGGTGGGCAAGCTCGACGCCGACTGGGCGATCGAGCTGCTGGGCATTCCCGTGTCAGCGACGCGACGCAAGTGCGCGCTGCTGGGCCTGAAGGTGGTCAAGGGTGCCGTCACCGGCGATAACAGCTGGCCGGTGGGCTCGGATTAGGACCCCAGACAGTAGTTGCCACCCTGGTAGTCCCCACCATGGTATTCTAATCTTATGAAGGTGGACAAGCTGAGCGTGTCATTTGCCCCGGACGTCGGCGACGCCGTCAGGGAGGCGGCGCATGCGAGGGGATCGAGCATCTCGGCCTGGCTGGAAGACGCGGCTGCGGCGAAGTTGCGCTCGCAGGCGCTTTCCGAGTACTTGCGCAAGTGGGAAGCCGAGCACGGAGCGCTGAGCGAGGACGAGCTGGCGCGAGCCGCCGCCGAGCTGGGCGTGGCCGCGCCGGCAACCGCCGCCGCCTGAGCGAATGACGGCGCTTGTGCTCGACGCCGGTGCGCTCGTGGCCGTGGACCGTGGTGAGCGGCGGATCGCGGCGAAGCTGCGGGTAGCGCAGCAGAGCGGGATGGACCTGCGCAGCACCGGGGTGGTGATCGCCGAGGTGTGGCGCGACGAGCACGGACGTCAGGCAAGCCTTGCGCGACTACTCAAGAGCGTTGACGTGCGGCCCGTTGACCAGCGCCTGGGACAGGAGGCCGGGATGCTGCTTGGCCGGGCGCGGGCAAAGGATCCCGCGGATGCAACCGTTGTCGCGGTCGCATCCACCGGCGACCGAATTCTCACCAGCGATCCGCGGGACATCCGCCGGCTCGTGGCGGCCTCGCGCCGAGCGATCCACGTTGTGGCCTGCTGAGACGTGGCCGCGAATCGAGGCAATCCCAATCCCCGCCACCGCCACTACCACAACCAACCCGGCCGCCGGCCCCGACATCGATACAATCCCTAGTCCACAGCACAGGATTCATAAAGGGAGCCCTATGGCGACGCTAGACCAGACGAAGATCGCAAAGCCCAGCCCGATCGTCGAGGACGAGCAGGGGCAGCTGCTGGCGCGCAAAGGCATCTCGCGCGAGGTGGTGCGCGAGCTCTCGAAGGTCAAGGGCGAGCCCGACTGGATGGCCGAGAAGCGCGTCAAGTCGCTTGAAATCTACGAACGCAAGCCGGTGCCGACGTGGGGCCCGGATCTGAGCGGCCTGAACCTGGATGAGCTGGTGCTCTACTCGCCCCCGACCGCCGGGCGCTTCAAAAGCTGGGACGACGTGCCCGAGGAGATGAAGCAGACCTATGAGGACCTCGGCATCCCCCAGGCCGAGCGCGAGCACCTCGCGGGCGTCGTGGGCGTGTGGCGCCAGGAGCCGGTGTACGAGGGCTTGAAGGAAGAGTACGCAAAGCTCGGGATCCTGTTCTGCTCGATGGACACCGCCATCACCGAGTACCCAGACCTGGTGCAGAAGTACTTCATGAACAAGTGCGTGCCACCACAGGACAACAAGTTCAGCGCGCTGCATGGCGCGGTGTGGTCGGGCGGCTCATTCCTGTACGTGCCCAAGGGCATCAAGGTTGATTTGCCGCTGCAGGCCTACTTCCGCATGGAGGGCGCCGGCGAGGGCACCTTCGAGCACACGCTGATCATCGCCGACGAGGGCTCGGACGTGAACTACATCGAGGGTTGCACCGCCCAGACGTACTCGGTCAACTCGATGCACTCCGCGGTGGTCGAGATCTTCGTGCACGAGGGTGCGAAGGCGCGCTACACAACCGTGCAGAACTGGTCGAAGGACGTCTACAACCTCAACACCAAGCGTGCGATCGTGGACGCCGAGGGCACGGTTGAGTGGGTTGGCGGCTCGATGGGCGCCAAGTACGTGATGCTGTACCCCGGCTCCTACCTGATGGGCGAGGGCGCGCGTGCCGATCATCTCAATGTGGGCGTGGCCGGGAAGGGCGTGCACAAGGACACGGGCGCGAAGGTCGTGCACCTGGCGCCGAACACCACCTCGAACATCCTCGCCAAGTCGATCTCCAAGGACGGCGGGATCATGGGCTACAGGGGCCTGGTGAAGATGGGCAACAACAGCGCCGGCTCGAAGGCTCGCGTGCAGTGCGACGGCCTGATGATGGACGGCGAATCGCGCTCTGACACCTGGCCTGACATCCAGATCCAGAACCCCAACGTGGCGGTCGCTCACGAGGCGACGGTTGGGCGCATAAGCGACGACCAGCTGTTCTACATGGGCTCGCGCGGCTTCACCGAGGACGAGGCCGCCGCGATGATCGTCAACGGCTTCATCGAGCCGGTCACGAAGGAGCTGCCGATGGAGTACGCGGTCGAGCTCAACCGTTTGATTCAATTGGAGATGGTCGGCAGCATTGGTTAGGGTGGGCGCATGCGTGCGCCCGTAGACACAATTGTCGCGCCGCTGTTTCCCACGAAGCTGCCGTGGGTCAACACGAACGGGCCGCAAGCAAGCATCCTCAAGCGGGGCCAGCCGATGCTGGTGGAGTTCTGGGATTTCTGCCGGCCCAACTCGATCAGGACGCTGCCATATGTGAAGGCATGGCACGAACGCTATGCCGCCGACGGGTTGCGTGTGATCGGCGTTCACTGTCCCGGCTTTGCGCCGTCCCACCCTGAGCAGGCGGTGCGCGAAGCAGTCGAGCGTCTGGATATCTCCCACCCCGTGCTGATCGACAGCGAGTTCGAGGTCTGGCAGGAGTACGAGAACCGCGGCTGGCCCGCACGCTACCTGTTCGACGGGCATGCACGCCTGTTGGACTATCACTACGGTGAGGGGGCTTACGTCGAAACCGAGCTGGCCATCCAAGAGCTATTGGGCGTCCAGCGTGAGCCGCTTGAGCCACTGCGCCCAGAGGACGCACCCGATGCCCAACTGCTGCCTCAAACCGAGGAGCAAGCCGGCGCGTGGTCGGGCCCCTATGAAGCCGGCAGCGTTTGGGCCGTGCTCGATGGGTTTGGCACGGTGACGCTCAGCACAGGTGCCAGCAAAAGCGCACCAACCGAGAAGAGGACGCTGAACGTCGAGCGCCCGGGCGCATACCAGCTGATCGAACACGAGCGCCATACTCAGGGGATACTCAGCATCGAGGTCGGCGCAGGCGTCGAGTGCCTGGCGACTTGCTTCACGCCGGGAGTCGCTTGAGCCCGGGAGCTCTCTCAATCTCCTACCGCGGCTAGTTCGACCTTCGAGCGGTCGTCGAGCAGCCGTCGCAAGATGGGCGGAGCGTCATCCTCGACGAGCACGGCGCCCCCCGGCCAATACGGACTCTCACCGGGCGTGTCGGTGACGAAATACGAGTCATAGGTCCAGCAGCCGGCGTTGAGCAAGCGCGCGCCGCCGGGCCCACGCCACTCAGCGTCGATGTCTCCAGTGAGCGGCCCGGCTCGGTGCGTGTGTCCGAAGATCACGTGTGCGTCGCCGAGACCGAGGCGAGCGGCCGCCTCTCCCATTGCGCGCAAGCCCGCGCGGCGCAGCTCGGCAGTCGAGATGTCGGCTTGAAAGGAGCCGATGCCAGCCCTGTTGAGAGCCGCGACCGCAAACGGAAAGGCGCCGGCCAGCGCGCGTGCACGCAAATCGAAGCCATTGCCGTTACGCCCCTTGCCCGCAAGCGCACGCCATGCGCGCACGGTTGACTGCCCGTTGAGCGTGGACCCGGTCGGAGCCTGGCGTGCAACGGCGTCGATCCATGCAAACACAGGCGCGGTGACTGCCTCGTAGTCCGCGACCGTGGCAAACGCATCGGTTGGCCGGCTCTGCACGCGCGCGGTCATGCCGATACCAAGCCGCTCCATCGTCGGGATCGACAGATGGCAGTCGAGGTAATGACCGTGAGTGGCGTACACGTCAGGGCGTAGCCACAAGCCGGGATAGGCGGCGCTCAAGCTTGCCGGCTCAGCCCACGAGGCAAGCGCGGCGAGCATCGAGGAAGCTTCCTCGGCGCTAAAGCGCTGCTCCAGACCAAGCGGTTGGAGCTCTGGCGCTTCGTCACGGCGCCGCGCCCAAGACTCCAGGAGCGCATGATCGTGATTGCCCGGAACAACTACGATCTCACGCCCGGCAAACGTCCGGCCGAGCTCCTCAAAGAACGGCCGCGCGGCGGCAAGCGCATCGCGGCGCGGGCCATGGCGCAGCTCGATCACATCCCCCAGCAAGACAAGTCGATCGATGTCCTGCAGCACGTCGATCAGCGCGGAGCGAGGCCCAGAACGGCGCAAAACGTCGGCGCCTGAGCCCGCGCCGAGATGCAGATCTGAAACTACAAGCGTGCGCGTCAAGACGCGGCCGCTACGGCCTCGCGGATCGGCTTCGGCAGCATAAACCGCACATCCTCGCGCACAACATGGAACTCGGAGATGTCCTGCACTCCACGCGCGCGAAAGAAGTTGAGTAGGTCCTGAACCAGATCGTCGGGCGCGCTGGCCCCAGAGCTGACACCGACGACACGCTTGCCGGCAAGCCACTCCTCGCGCACCTCACCGGCGTGATCGATCAAGTAGGCCTCTGTGCCGCAGTCGTGGGCGACCTCGACCAAGCGCACAGAATTGGATGAGTTGCGCGAGCCGATCACGAGCATCAGATCGCAGTTGCCGGCCATCTGCTTGACGGCCGCCTGGCGGTTGGTCGTGGCATAGCAGATGTCGTCGGTGCGCGGACCGGCTATCGCCGGGAAACGCTCGTGCAGCCGCTTTACGATCGCCGTCGTTTCATCCACCGAGAGCGTGGTCTGCGTGATGTAGGCAACGCGCTCGGGGTCCTCGACGACAAGCTCGTCCACGTCCTGCTCGTTCTCGACGAGCACGATGTGCTCGGGGGCCTCCCCCATCGTCCCCTGCACCTCCTCGTGACCGGCGTGACCGACGAGCACGATCGTGTAGCCGTCCTGCGCAAAGTGGACCGCCTCGCGGTGAACCTTCGTCACCAGTGGGCAGGTGGCGTCGATCGTCTCCAGCCCGCGCGCCTGCGCGTCGCTGCGCACCTTCGGTGAGACGCCGTGGGCGGAGAAGACGGTGAGCGCCCCCTCCGGCACTTCCGAGACGTCCTCGACGAATACGGCGCCACGCGCGGACAACAAATCGACCACGTGCTTGTTGTGAACGATCTGCTTGCGCACGTACACGGGCGGCCCGTGCAGGTCGAGCGCGCGTTCGACCGTCTGCACGGCGCGATCGACGCCGGCGCAATATCCGCGCGGCGCGGCAAGCAGGAGCTTCTCGACCGTGTTCGGCGCTGTGGCTGTTTCCGTGGGCACCGCATCTCATTGTAGAGGCGCCACCGTGCCACACCTTCGTAGATGGTCTGCGTCCGAGACCGTCCGCGCGCACGCGATGAGTACTCTTGGCTAATGGCACAGCGACACCTTGACAGGCTCACGGCGGTGGACGCCTCCTTCCTGCACCAGGAGGGGCGCAACTCACACATGCACGTGGGCGGGCTCACATTGCTCGAGGGTCCACCACCACCGATGGAGGAGTTCCTCGAGCAGATCCGCAAGCGCCTGCATCTCGTGCCTCGCTACCGCCACAAGCTGGCCTACACGGCGCTCGACAGCGGACGCCCGGTGTGGGTCGACGACCCTGGCTTCAACCTCGAGTTCCACGTGCGCCACACGGCCCTGCCGGCCCCCGGCAGCTGGGAACAGCTGCGCAACCTGACGGCGCGCATCTTCTCGCAGGGGCTCGACCGCACCAAGCCGCTGTGGGAGATGTGGCTGATCGAGGGCCTATGGGACGGGAAGTTCGCGCTGATCTCCAAGACTCATCATTCGCTGATCGACGGCATCGCGGGCGTCGATCTCGCGACAGTCCTGTTCGACGTCGCACCCGACCCGGAGCCCTTGCGCCATTCGGGCAGAGCGTGGAAACCGAAACCGGAACCGGACGCGACCGAGCTTGTCGCCGCAGGCGTGCGTGGAGCCGTGCGCGCGGGCGTGGAGATGGTGAGCGGGGCAGTGCATGCGCTCACCCATCCCGAGCGCACGCTCGAGCGAGCGCGCGAGGCGGCGGAGGGCGTCGGCGAGATCGTGTGGGCCGGACTGAACCCGGCGCCCGAGACGCCGTTGAACGTGGAGATCGGGCCGCACCGGCGCTTTGTCGGGATCGCGGCGCAGCTGGATGACTTCAAGCTCGTCAAGAACGCGTTTGGCGGCACGGTCAACGATGTCGTGCTCGCCGTTGTGACCGGTGCCCTGCGCTCGTTCTTGATCGCGCGCGGGGCGCGCACCGAGGGGATGGAGATGAGGGCGCTCGTGCCGGTATCGGTACGCACTGTGGGCGAGCGCCACGAGGGCGGCAACCGGATCGTCGTGATGCGGGGGCCCTTGCCGGTGTACATCGCCGATCCCTTGCAGCGCCTGCGCTTCGTCAGCCACGCGATGGACGGCCTGAAGGAGTCCAAGCAGGCCCTCGGCGCGGAGGTGATCGCCGGCGCACAGAACTTCGCGCCGCCCACGATCCTGGCGCAGGCCTCGCGCTTGAACTTCTCCACGCGTCTGTTCAACCTGATCGTGACGAACGTGCCGGGCCCCCAATTCCCGCTGTACGTGCTGGGACGCCGCATGGAGCGCGTGTTCCCGGTGGCGTTCCTGCCCGAAAACCATGCGCTGGCGGTGGCGATCATGTCCTATGCGGGCGAGATGAACTTCGGCCTGCTCGGCGACTTCGACGCGCTACCGGACATCGACTCGATCGGCGCGAGCATCAAAGCAGAGCTGGCGGAGCTGGTCGAGCTGGCCCGCGAAAAGCAGGCCGTCGAAGCCAAGGTGGTGACCAAGTCGTCTGGGCGGTCGAGGGTCAAGCGTGGCAAGGATTCGGAGACCGACCCGCCCCGCGTGGCGTACTAAGCTCGAGCAGCTTCTCAGCCTGCTGCGGGTGATCCGCGGGGTGTAGCTGCCTTCACGACGTTGCTTGCAGGGAAGCGCTCTAGCGCGTCCGCCATGACGGTGGCGCCGTCGCTGCGGGCGAGGGCGTCGGCCATCGCGCGGGCACCCTGTTTGATCGACCGGTCTTCCAGGGCGCCGGCGATCACGCTGCGCAGCTTGCTGGGGGAGCTCTTCTTGCTGACCCTCACGCCGGCGTTCACGAACACAACGCGGGCGGCGTTATCGGGCTGGTCGCGCGCATCGGGGATGCAGACGAGCGGAACCCCATCGGCGAGCGCCGCGTTGACCGTCTGCCATCCCGCATGGGTGACCATGAGCGACGCGTGCGGGAGCACGGTTCGATGTGGCACGAAAGCCACGGTGCGCGCGTTGGCGGGGATGCGGAGGTGGCCGGCGTCGAGCGCGGGCCCCGCTGTCAGCAGCGCCCGGACCGGCAGCCCGGCGACGGCGTCAAGCACTCGCTGGGCAAGCGCGCCCTGGTCCATGTAGCTGGTGCTGAAGCTCAGCAGCACGAGCGGATCGGTGTTCTCCTCGGGCCACGGCGACTCCCAGTCCTTCTGGAACGGCTCGAACGCGGGGCCCACGTAGTGGACGTTCGTGGGGAGCTGGGCTTTGCTCGAGAAGTCGAGCTCTGGTGCGGTCATCACGTAGATGGCCCGCGCACCGAGGACTTGGTCGCTCCAGTCCTTCAGCGGCGCGAGCCCATATTCGGCGCGGACGCCGTTTAGCACGGGCAGTGCGGGCGCCCAGAAGCGGCGGGTCATGCGATCGAACAGGCGATCGCGCACGGCACCCAACGGACCCGCCATCGGGGACAGGCCGCTGAACAGCGGCGGCGCGCCGCGAGCCGGCAGTGGATAGGGGCAGTGAACGAGCGCGGCGGCCGGCACACCCGCGAGCTCAGCGGCGATCGCGGCAGCCGGTATGAGCCAGTCGAACACGACCACGTCGGCGCTCCAGCCCTCGAGCGTCTCGATCACATCGCGTGTCCCATCGGGCATCGGCGCGGTTGCGCCGTCGCGCAGTCGCTTCGCGGCACCAAGCTGCGTGCGCGCCTCCCAGTCACGTACAAGGTCGGTCTCCGGGCGCGTGATGTCGAGGTCGGGCATCGCCCGCCGGTACTCGACGAACTCCGCCCCAGTGCTCTCGATCCGCTCGCGCGCGGCGCGGTGGGCGAGGACCCGCACCTGGTGACCGCG
>JBAQGH010000168.1:0-3061 GCA_049287685.1 Solirubrobacteraceae bacterium
ACCGTCACCGCAACCGAACTCCGCAACATCCAACGCAGCCTCAACGGACGACCACGCAAGACTCTCGGCTACCTGACACCATCAGAGAAGTTCGCAGAACACGTTGCAACGACCGCTTGAATCCGCCCCCCCTTTCCCGAGACCCCATGTTTTGCAAACCTGCATCCCAACAACACCCCCCATTCCCGGGAACCCATATTTTGCAAACCCCATCCAGCAGTGCCACTCGGGCAAGCACCCACCCCTCGCAGGCCGCGCCCGCCGGCCGCGTTCCGACCGTTCGACTTCATAAGTTCTTACGCTCTTTCCTCGCAACTTCTTAGGTTGACCCAGGGTTTGCCGCGTTAGGGTCGTAGAAGTTCGGGGAGACGCGGAGACGCAGACCCACATCCGGAGGAGCAGGAACCGCGATTCGCATGCCACGCCGCCCATTCGCCCACAAGACGATCAAAGCGCACCTGCTGGGCAGAGCGCTCGTGCTGCTCGGAGTCGCCATCGCGACCGGCTCGATCGCGGCCCTGGCCTTTGGGGCGAAGCGGATCGTTGCCGAGAACGCTGCCTACAAAGGCCCGTCGGCGCCCCTGTGTGTGCCTTCGCAGCTGAACCGCTCAGACCTGCTGCCGGGCACGCAACTGGCAGTCTCGCCGCTGCCGGACTCGCTCGACGCTTCCGACGACACCCAGATCAGCCTGCTCGGATACCCGGCGAGCGCGCTCTCCGAAGTCTCGGTCAACGGCTCGCGTAGCGGCAACCACTCTGGAGGACTGGAGGCCTACTCGCAGGGCGACGGCGCCAGCTTCGTGCCCGCCAAGGGCTTCGACGCCGGCGAGCTCGTGACCGTGCGCGGCAAGCTCTCAAGCGCCGGCAAGCGATATCCCTTCCAGTTCCACTTCACCACCTCCGTGCCCGACCCGCTCGGCCACCCGGCTTCGAGCCCCAACCCAACTGCCAAAGCCGGCGAACTGTACGTATTCCACTCGCGCCCCGAACTGAAGGTCCCGGTGATGACCGTCACCGCCTCCGCGGCAGGGCAGCAACCCGGCGACATCTTCGCCGCGCCGTACTCCGGCGCCGGCCAGGACGGACCGACGATCTACGACGGCGCCGGCAACCTCGTTTGGTTCGACCCGCTCCCGCCGGGCACCGAGTCGGCCAACCTGCAGGTGCAAACCTACGAAGGCAAACCGGTGCTCACCTGGTGGCAGGGCTACATCCCACCGCAGGGCTTCGGCCAAGGCGAAGAGGTGATCGCCAACACCAACTACCAAGTGATCAGGAAGTTCCCCGCGGGCAACGGGCTGCCGGCCGACCTGCACGAATTTCGCATCACCGCACAGGACACGGCGCTGTTGACCTCCTTCGACCCGATCCGCTGCAACCTCTCAAGCGTCGGCGGCCCAAGCAACGCCGCCGTGACCGACAGCCTCTTCCAGGAAATCGACCTGAAGACACACCTCGTCCGGCGCGAGTGGCATCCGCTGGACCACGTCGCCCTCTCACAGTCCTATGCGAGCCCGACCGGCTCCACGACGGAATGGCCGTTCGACTACTTCCACATCAACTCGATCGACCCCAACCCCGACGGCTCGACTTTGATCTCCTCACGCAACACCTCGGCGCTTTACGAGCTGAACACGAGCACCGGGCAGATCAGCGCGCAGATCGGCGGCAAGCACCCAACCTTGACGCTCGGTACAGGCGCCGCCACCGCATACCAGCACGACGCCCAGGAACTACCCAACGGCGAGGTCAGCGTGTTCGACAACGGCGGCGTGCCAAAGGTCCATCCTCAGTCGCGCGGCGTGATCCTGGCGCTCAACCCGACCGCCAAGACCGACACGCTCGTCGGCGAGTACGAGCACCCCACGCCAATAGCGGCAGGCAGCCAGGGCAGCGTGCAGGCGCTTGAAGGGGGCAACATGTTCATCGGTTGGGGAGCAGAACCATACTTCTCGGAATACACCGCTGGCGGGACGCTCGTGTTCGACGCGCACATGCCCAAAGGCGCCGAGTCCTATCGCGCCTACCGCTTCCAGTGGACCGGCTACCCGACAGGTGCACCGTCGATCGCGGCGGCGACTGGGAGCGGTGGCACGACGACCGTCTACGCCAGCTGGGACGGGGCGACCCAGATCGCCAGTTGGCAAGTTTTGGCCGGAGCCAGCCCCACCAAATTGACGGTCGCCGCCGGCGCGCCCAAGAGCGGCTTTGAGACATCGATCTCCACCCCGGGCAAACCCGCTTATGTGGCGGTGCAGGCGCTCAGCGCCGAAGGCGCCCTGCTCGGAACCTCGCGCGCGATCAAAGGGTAGATCACCGCGAGCTTCCCTCTTTATTAGCGCGATCGTGTGGCGACAGGCTACGGCGCCAATCGCCCCGGGCGATCACCTAAGCCCAGCCCTGACGAAAGCAAACCGGTCAGACGGCGCTTTGCGCCATCGCCCGCTCCAGATACGGGGCCAGCAGCGCCGCGGCCGCGGCGGCGGTCCGTGCCGGCGAGTCGCGCGGCATCGTCACATAGCTGATCGCGAGTCGCACAAACGAGTCGGCGAGCAACTCCACATCCTCGTCGCTCGCGTGCGGCCAGCCGGCACGCATCGCGTCGCCCAAGCGCGCCGAGGCCCACAGCAGCACCGGACGGCTCTGCGTGGTGATCAGCGGCAGCATGCCGCCGGTGCCGTCGTCTGCGAGCAGCAACGCCACCAATGGGTCCTCGGCGGCCGCGCTGAGGAAGACTTCGAGACCGGCCTTCACCGCGGCACGCGGGTCGTCCAGGTGCAGCTCGATCGCCCGCTCGACCGCGTCGAGGAAGCGCGCGCCCTCGCGAATCACGAACGCCTGCGCGAACTCGTCGCGCGAGCCGAACTCCTTGTAGAGCGTCTGGCGACTCACCCCGGCCGCGCGCGCCACCTCGGCCATCGAGATCTGCGCCCACGGCCGATCCCCGAGCAGCTCCCGCGCGGCGTCGAGCAGCGTGTCGCGCAACAGCTCGCGTACGGCAACACGGTAGGGCTTGGCTGTGGTCTGCTTTGCGGGCGGCACAACCACCATTGTGCTGCCC
>JBAQGH010000169.1:0-2849 GCA_049287685.1 Solirubrobacteraceae bacterium
CGCAGTCGGTTGGGGGCGGCGAGCACGGCGCCTGTGATCGTGCGATGACGCCACTCGCCCGTCATCGCGATCGCACCGAGTATCACGATGATGTAGGTGATCGCGCTGTTGGTGAACAGCGCGTGCGGGTTGGTTTCCTTCCCTAGGCCCGCGCCGAGTCATGCCGCTACCTTCCAGGAGCCAGCTGCTGGACCTCTCGGGGACGACGGGTTAGCCGTGCCGATCGTGATGGCTGTGACCTTGGGGGTGAGCATTGCGGGCTCCTCAGGACGATTGCAAGCTTGCTGATCCAGTCTGCGTCGCCGACCCCTTCCCGTCATCGCCCAAGCGGCCCGTCCGCGCTCCCCCCAAGCACGGATCTTCGCCGCTGCCGCCTCTGTCAAACGACAGAGGCGCTTATAGGCCTAGGACCCAGCCAGGTTGGTCTGACGACACCCAGTCGTCCGCGCCGGCACCGACTCGCGCCTGCTCTTCCGTGGAACGAGGCGCGCCTCGTTCCACGGAGGAGACCGCCGCCTTGGACGAATCTCAAGCGTGAACGGCAGGACGCAAGCGGCCCCGCTTCGCCTGGCGCAAGCAGCGTGTTAGCGAAATCGGGCTTCCGGCCGCCCCCCGGCATTCGTCGTCGGTGGGGCCAGGCGCCTCACAGTCGGGCGATGGCCAGAGGCGGACTCGAAGCGCCGACACCTCGATTTCAGGCCGTCAGCCGACGAGTCGGGCGCCTAGAGGACGAAGGGAATGAGCATCTTCGTGCTGGCTCGGTACGCCGGATACGCCGTGGGGAATGTCGCGATGAGATTCTTCTCCTCCACGGCTGCGCAGTAGTAGAAGTACCCACCCAGGACCGCGACGATGATGAGGCCGATCAGGTTGGTCACTAGTGCGGTCCCGAGCAGCGCGGCCAGCAGTCCTGAGTAGATCGGGTGGCGCACGAATCGGTAGGGGCCAGAGGTAACGAGCTCCGGCTCGGCCTTCTGGGTCATCGGCATCCCCCAGTTGCGCCCGAGCTGGACGCGAGACCAGATCGCCAACGCAATTCCGGAAACGAAAACGACTGCCCCGATCGCTCCGAGAACATGGCTGTAGACGGCCAGGCTTCCGCCGCGGAAGGCGCGGACGATGAGGACCACCGACAGGGCGGTCACCCCGTTCAGGGGAATCCGACGCCTGCTGCCTCTGCCCTCCTTCACGCCAAAGGCGGACACGAGCCAGTAGGCCCAAAAGATGATCCAGGCGATGTCGACGGCGATCTTGAGCGCGTGCATGCCGTTAGACGACCATAGGGCCGTAGGCGGATGCCCACCAGCCTACGGCCCTTCTTCCCGGAGGCGGAGGCTGAGCGAGTGGTTGGGAATTGTGCTCTGCGGCACGGGAGCAGAAGCCCGGCGTGGCCCGGCGCGGGTGGTCACTGATCTCTAGGCGATCCTCGCCAGCACCGGGTTGGCAGGAGGGCGGTCCGGCGCCACGCAGACCATCCCCTCGCTGAACCCCGCCGAGCCGATCCCGAAGGCGGCGTTGAAGCGGTCGAGGTTGACGACCGTCAGCAGTGCGGTGATCTCGACGAGCTGCTCATCGTTGAAGTGCTCCTTCATCCCGGCGAACAGCTCGTCGGTGACCTCGACGGGCGTCCGCATCACCGCGACCGTGTAGTCGAGCGCCAGCTTCTCCCGTTCGGTGAACAGGTCGCTCTGGCCGTAGCGCGCCAGCGCCAACAGCTCCTCCTCGGAGAGCCCGGAGTTGCGACAGATCTGCGAGCCGAGGTCGACGCAGAACTCGCACCCGATCATCTGCGCGCCCTTCAGCTCGACCAGGTACTTCAGCCGCTCATCGACGGACTTCCCCTTGCGCACCGCCTGGTTGAACTTGCCCATCCCCATCATCATCTTTGGCTGGTAGGCCCAGATCTCCATCGGCTCGATCCCGCTGCCGATCTGCGGCTCGCGGCCGGTCAGCTTCTTCATCATCTTCGGTCCGAGCCTGTAGACCAGCTTGATCTTGAGGCCGGCGTCAGACTGCTGCACTCCTTGGATACGTGCCATCTGGCACCTCCTGTCACATATGTTGGGGTTCGAGGGGTCTATCCGGTATGACCCACGAGACCCGCATGGTGTGACAGCGATGAACGAACTTGAGCTAGCCAACACGTTCGACCGCCAGCGACCCCGGCTGCGCGCGGTCGCCTACCGAATCCTCGGCTCGGTCAGCGAGGCCGACGACGCCGTGCAGGAGGCGTGGCTACGGCTAGAGCGGACCAACGCCGAGCAGATCGACAGCCTTGAGCGGTGGCTGACGACAGTCGTCGCCCGGATCTGCCTGAACATGCTCCGCTCCCGCCGGACCCGCGGCGAGCAGCCGCTCGAGAACTTCCTGCCAGAGCCGATCATCGACGACCCGGCGGCCGGGACCGATCCCGAGCACGAGACCCTGCTCGCGGACGCGGTCGGGATCGCCTTGCAGGTGGTGCTGGATACGCTGAGCCCGCCCGAGCGGCTCGCGTTCGTGCTGCACGACATGTTCTCAGTGCCGTTTGCGGAGATCGCGACGATGGTCGACCGCTCACCAGAGGCGACCCGCCAGCTCGCCAGCCGCGCGCGGCGCCGCGTGGGCGAGGCGGCACCGGACCCGGACCCGGACCTGACCCGCCAGCAAGCGGTCGTCGACGCCTACTTCGCCGCTGCCCGAGAGGGCGACATCGAAGGGCTCGTGGCGGCGCTCGACCCAGAGGTCGTGCTCCGCGCGCACCGTCGCGACGGCGACCCGGTCGAGCTGCACGGTGCCGCGCAGGTCGCGCGCGGGGCGATGAACGCCCGGCGTTTCGCGCCCTACGTTCGCCCGGCGCTCATCAACGG
>JBAQGH010000170.1:0-5772 GCA_049287685.1 Solirubrobacteraceae bacterium
GAGCAGTTGCTGTTGCCGCGCCTGGCCGCCCGCGCGGGTGTCGATCTGGTGCACAGCCTCGCGAGCACCGCGCCCGCGCGCGGGCGCTTTCGCCGCGTGGTGACCGTCCACGACCTGATCTACGCGCGCTTCCCTGAGGCGCACGCGGGCATCCGCGACCTGGGCATGCGCGTGCTCGTGCCGCTGGCGGTGCGCCGCTCCGATCGTGTGATCGTCGACTCGCACAGCACGCAGCGCGACCTGGTCGAGCTGTTGGGGACTTCCGCCGAGCGAATCGACGTCGTCCCTTTGGGGGTCGGCACGGTGGCGCGCAGTGAGCCCTTGCCCGAGCCTGAGCTGCGCGAGCGTTTGCGCCTGGGCGAGCGTCCGGTCGCTTTGAGCCTGTCGGCCAAGCGCCCGCACAAGAACCTGCTCGCGCTGATCGGCGCGCTCGCGCTGATCCCAGCGGAGCGCCGACCGCTGCTGGTGCTGCCGGGCTACCCGACCGAGCACGAGGCCTCGCTGCGCGAACGAGCGCGCACGGCCGGAGTGGAGCAAGACGTGCGCTTCTTGGATTGGCTGAGCGGCGAGGAGTTCGAGGGGCTGTGGCAGGTGGCGCGGGCGTTCGTCTATCCGTCGCTGTACGAGGGCTTTGGCTTGCCGGTGCTGGAGGCGATGGCGCGCGGCGTGCCGGTGGCCTGCTCGAACGCGTCCTCGCTGCCGGAGGTCGCGGGCGAGGCGGCGCTGCTGTTCGACCCCCACGACGAGCGCGCGATTGCGGCCGCGCTAGAGCGCCTGCTCTCAGAGAGCGATCAGGGCTGTGCGGAGGTCGAGCATCTGCGTGCGCGCGGCCTTGAGCGCGCACGCGAGTTCACCTGGGAGCGCACGGCGCGGATGACGCTTGAAAGCTACTCGCGGGCGCTGGGCCGTTTAGCCGAATCGCATATATAACCTAAAAGTTATTTTACGGTTGAGCTGCCGCCGTATACCCGTCTACCACCGTGCGCAGCGAGGACTCAAGCGACAGCCGCCCGCTGTTCTCGGCGAACCACTGCGCTGTGCTCTTGCGCATCGCCGTGCCCGCCTCGTGAACGCGCACGATCGCGTCGGCTATCGCCTCGGGGTCGGCGCTCGAGGAGATCACGCCGTTGATCCCGTCCTCTACGAGCTCGACGGCCGCGTTGTCCGGCGCGGCGACCACGACCACCGGTGTAGCGTGGGCCGAGGCCTCGACCACCACCATGCCGTAGCCCTCGCGCTCGGAGGGCAATAGCACGCACAGGGCGCGGCCCATGTCGGCGTCCACCTGCTCGCTCTCGCCGAAGCCGGGCGCCGAGATGAAGGCGCCGGCGTTGTGCTCGACGATGGCGGCGTCCAGCGCCTCGCGCTCGGGTCCGTCGCCGTAGAAGACACCACGCAGGCCTTCGACCCGCTGCGCGGCTCGCGCCACGGCCGCCACGCCGACGGTGACTCGCTTCTCGGGGATCAGGCGTCCGGCGAACAGCACAAACGGCTCTGGTGTGCGCGCGCCGGGGGGGACGGCGGTTTCGGTGGGGCTGTCCACGAGCTGGTCTGCTGCTGGCGCAGAGGGGGGCGCTGTGGCGGTGGGACCTTGCACAAATGGCGATGTCGCCCCCGCGCGCGCGGGGCATGCCACTTTTTTGTTACCCGCATACAGGCCCCGCAGCACCGTGATCGGCCCGCGCAGGCCCTGCTCGCGCAGCCGCTTCGCGTGCAGCTCCGAGAAGCAGAAGGCTCGCTGTGGAACCCGCGCGCACGCCCACTGCACGAGCTCGCCCACGCGCCCGCCAGCGCCGCCCAGATAGTCTCGCCAATATTGGCGAGACCACACCTCAAACCAGTCGACGACAAGCCCATAGCGCCCCAGCGGGCGGACCAGTGCCGCGGCCAGCAGCGAGAAGTAGGGGAAGGCGCAGGTGTGGACGACGTCGTAGTCGCGGCCGTGGCGCAGTAGGTGCCAGAGCACGCCGGCGCCGAACACCAGTGGCGGCAGGATGCGCCGCCGCGGGCCGGTGTACAGCGCCATGCGCGGCCCCGCGACGACGACGCGGATGCGCGAGTCGATGTCCAGGCGCTCGCCACGCGGCCATTGGCGCAGCGTGAGATACGTCACCTCGTGCCCCTCGGCGACCAGGCGCTCGGCCAGGTTGCGGTACCAGCGCTCGGCTCCGCCGACGGTATACGGGTACAGGCAGTCGTACACTAGGCAGACTCGCATCCCGGGGAGACTGCCAGGAATGAGTCCTAGAGAGCTATGAGCATCGCTGAGAAGAGCCGGCCTTCAGCGGCCGAGGGGCAGACATCGACGCTCGTGTCGGTTGTGATCCCCTGCCTGAACGAGGAGGAGAACATCGAGGAGTGCGTGCGCACCGCGCTCGCGGTGCTCAAGGAGAAGGGGATCGACGGCGAGGTGCTGGTTGTCGACAACGCCTCCGAAGACGACTCGGCCGCGCTTGCCGCCGCCGCCGGGGCGCGCGTGGTCTCAGAACCGCGTCGTGGCTATGGCAGCGCCTACCTGGCCGGCTTTGCCGCCGCGCGCGGGCGCTACATCGTGATGGCCGACGCCGACTTGACCTACGACTTCAACGAGATCCCCCGCTTCGTCGCCGAGCTCGACGGCGGCGCGGAGCTGGTGATGGGCGACCGTATGGACAACATCCAGCCTGGGGCGATGCCTTGGCTGCACCGCTACATCGGCAATCCGATCCTCACGGGGCTGCTCAACCTGTTCTTCCGCACCGGCGTCAAGGACGCCCACTGCGGCATGCGTGCCTTGCGCACCGACGTGCTGCCGCGGCTCGATCTGCGCACGACGGGCATGGAGTTCGCCTCGGAGATGGTGATCAGGGCCTCCAAGGAGAAACTGAAGATCGCCGAGTTCCCGATCGAATACCACCCGCGCGGCGGCGAGTCGAAGCTGTCGAGCTTCAGCGACGGCTGGCGCCATCTGCGCTTTTTGCTCGTGCACTCGCCCACGCACCTGTTCATCGTGCCGGGCACCGCGTTGGCCGGCATCGGCACGCTGATCGTGGCGCTGGTCGGCGGCGGGCTCGACTTCTTCGGGCGCTCGTGGGGCATCCATGCGCTGATCGGCGGGGCGCTGTTGATGGTGGTGGGCACGCAGGTGCTCGCGCTCGGTCTGTGCGCACACGCCTATGGCACCTACTACATGGGCGAGCGAGACCCCTGGTTCGACAAGATGCGTGCGCGCTTTCGGCTCGAGCACGGTCTGTTGCTTGGCGGCCTGGTGGTGCTCTTGGGAGTCATCCTCGGCGGGATCATCGTGGGCACGTGGATCTCGCACGGGCTCGGCACGCTTGCCGACGAACACATGGCGGTCGTGGCCGCGACGTTGATCATCGTTGGTATCCAGATCTTCTTCTCGTCGTTCTTGCTGTCGATCCTCGGTTTGCGTAGACGCTGAGCGTGGGCGATCGCAGGGTCTGGAAGGCGGCGGCCGTCGTTGCCGTCCCGCTGTTCGCGCTGTTGCTGGTCTGGTGTCTTGTCCCGCGGCCCTACCTGACCGGCGGCGATGGGGTGGACAACATCACCTTTGTGGCGCCCGCGCCGCCCCACGTGCGCGTGTGCGTACCGAGCCTGTACGTGCCGGCGCAGACCGCGGCTGTGCGCCTCAACGTGGTCTCGGCAAGCTCGACGCGCCCGGCGCTCGAGATGACGCTGCGGCTTGGAGGCCGCACGATCGTTTCGAAGCTCGCACCCGCACCGGCCGTACTCGGCCAGGGGGCCAACGTCGACTTTCCGATACCCCAGACGGCGGCCCATCCGGCAGCGACGCCTGCGTCGCTGTGCCTGAGTGCCGGTGCACTTGTCAACTGGGGAGGCACAGCTCTACCGGCCGTTGGCATATCGCCGCCGACGATGGGCGGTGTGCCGATGCCCGCACGGATCTCGATCTGGTACCTGCCACGCCCCGGCTCTAAGCGCAGCTACATCTCGCGCGCCGGGATGATCTTTGCCCGTGCGGCGCTTTTTCGTCCCGGGATCGTCGGCCCCTGGACCTACCTGGTGATTCTGCTGTTGATTCTCCCTGCGATTGCACTGCTTTCGCTTCGGGCGATGGCGCTCGCGGTCGGTCGCCGCGTCGGCCGGCTTGGGCTTTGGATATTCGTGATCGCAGCCGTCAATGCCTGCTGTTGGGCACTTATATCGCCGGCTTTTCAGGCACCGGACGAGGTCGACCACTTCGCCTATACCCAGTCGCTCGTCGAACGGGGCGAGACGCCGAGTCCCAACCCAGGCTCGCCGCTGTTGCGTTGGTCTAGCGCGGAGGGTGTCGCACTTGAAGGGATCGGCTTTGGCACCGACCATCAGAACGGGCAGGGTCGCCCGCCATGGCTCAAGGTCGAAGAACAGACTTACGCCAAGCGCCGAAAGCAGCTACGTCCGGCGGCAAACAACGGCGGTGGCTATACGACTTCTGCCGTCCATGGTCCGCTCTACTACTACGCGCTGGCGCCTGCATACCTAGCGACCCGTCACGACTCCGTGTTCTCGCAGCTGGCCCTGATGCGTATAACCTCGGCCTTGATCGGTGCGCTCGTGGCGTTGTTCGCATATCTGCTGGCGCGCGAGCTTGCTCCAGGCAGGGCCTGGCTTGCGGTACTGGCCGGGCTGCTCGTCGCCTATGAGCCGATGTACGGGTTCGTCAGTGGCATCGTCAACAACGATGTCGGAGTCAACGCGGCCGCGGCTGCGCTCGAGCTGTTGCTCATCCGACTGCTCAGGCGTGGCATAACGATCCCCTGGGGCGCGTTGACGGCAGCGGTGCTCATCGCCTTGCCCAATATCAAGGGCACCGGCCTATCGCTTTATCCGGTGGCCGCCCTGGTGTTCGCGATGGGGGTGTGGCGCTACCACAGCCGTCGCGACCTATATGGCTGGGCTGCGCTGGCGCTCACCGCTGTGCTGATCGACAAGCTGGCCGTAGGCCTGCTCGGCGGATTGCGTCCGTCGGAAGCGACAGGGGCCGCCTCGGCGATCAACTCAAATTCCAGCGCAGTCAATGAAGCTCTGCATAACATCCCCGGCTATCTCTCCTACCTGTGGCAGGCGTTTCTGCCGAGATTGCCATTCATGGCGCCTCATTTCCCCGCAGGTTTGCACCCCGGGATGGTGATCTTCATCGAACGCGGTTGGGCGGCGTTTGGTTGGTATGACGTGTTCTTCCCGCACTGGATATACCTGGCGATAGCAGCGGCGGTGCTCGCCGTTTTTCCCCTGGCCGTGTGGGCCGCGCGTCGAGAGTGGCGATGGGTTCGAGCTCACTGGATGGAAGTGCTTGCGGTCCTGCTGATGCCGGTCGTCGTGATCGCGGGCTTCGAGGCGGCGTATTACACACCCGGCGCACGTCCGCTGATCGCCGAATTCGGTCGCTACGCCTTTCCCGCGATCGCGCCGCTTGCACTGATCGCGGTCGGGTCTTTGCACGCTTTCGGCCGACGGCGAATGTTGTATGTGGGCACTGGAGCGCTCGTGGCGATGATATTCCTTAGCTATGCGGCACAGTTGTTGACGCTGACTGCCTTCTATGCCTGACCGGCGGCCCGTCACCGTGGCGATCCCGGTACGCGACGGAGGCACATTGCTTGGGGCAACGCTCGAGGCGCTCGCTCGTCAGAGCGTCCAGCATGAGCTGCTCGTGTGCGATTCCGGCTCGCGCGACTGCTCGGTGAGCGTTGCGCGCTCCCACGGTGCGCGCGTGCTGGAGATCGAGCCGGCGCGCTTCAGCCACGGCGCCACGCGCAACCTGCT
>JBAQGH010000171.1:0-4661 GCA_049287685.1 Solirubrobacteraceae bacterium
CGCGCAGGCTGATCGTCAGTCATCGCGCCCAGCTCGATGCGCTCGCGGCGGAGCTGTTGAGCAACGAGGTGCTCGACCGCGCCGCGATCGACCGCGTGATGGTGGGCGTGCCGCGTTTGGAACGCAAGCCGGGTGTAGGACTGCGCGTCGCGGCTGCCGTGCCCGCCTCCCTGCCGACGGCGACCCCGGTCGCTGTGCCGGCGGATGCGCCGAGACAAACGTCAGCTTCGACGCCTCCGCGCGCTCCCAAGGACGCCTGACGACGCATTCGCGGGGCGTCGCGATTTTGTCTCGCCACCAAAGGCTAGACTGCGGGGCGTGTTCAACCGGATCGATCACATCGGCGTCGCCGTCGAGGACATCGAGGACTCGCTGGCGCTCTATCGGGACGCCTTCGGGATGGAGGTGGCCCACCGCGAGATCGTCGAGGTGCAGGGCGTCGAGGCGGTCCTGCTCGATGTCGGCGAGAACCACGTGGAGCTGCTCGCGCCACTGGCCCCCGATACCCCGGTAGGCAAGTTCCTGGCCAAGCGTGGGGCGGGCTTGCACCATGTGGCCTACCAGGTGTCGGACATCGAGGCGACCCTCGCGGCGCTGCAAGATGCAGGCCAACCCCTGATCGACAAGGTCCCGCGTGTCGGTATCCGCGGCGCGTTGGTGGCGTTCCTCGAGCCAAAGGGCACTGCCAGAGTGCTCACCGAGCTAGTTCAACCCGTGGAGGATCACTGATGGCCCATCAGCACAGACGCGTGAGTGTCGGATTCCAAGGCGGCCAGGTGCTCTCGCTGCGCGTCACCGACGAGCAGCTCGAGTCGCTCTACAAGGCGCTCGGCGACGGCGGCTGGCACGAGTTCAGAACCGAGGAAGGGCCGGTGCGGCTGTACCTCGGGCAGGTCGTCTATGTTCGCGTGGAGGACAGCGACCAGCACGTCGGTTTTGGTGTGTAGGCGTGTCATTGGACGGACGCCTGCTGCGGGTCGCGCGCACCTGGGGGCACACGCCTGCGGCTGAGCGCAAAGTGGCGCGCTTCTCGCTGCTCGGCGAGCACGCTGGGGTTTGGCTCGCCTTGGGGGCGGCGGAGTCTCTGCTGTCGAGCGGTGAGCGACGCTCTCGCTGGGCGCGGGCAACGGGTGCGGTGACCGGGACGTACGCGGTAAACACGGCGCTGAAGCTGATCGTGCGGCGAGCACGGCCCGAACCGCCGGGCTTGCCGCCGCTGACGAGCACGCCGACGCGCTTCAGCTTCCCCAGCGCACACTCCTCTACATCCTTTGCTGGGGCGCTTGCCTACAGCCGCGCAGGCTTTCCGGCGGCGCCTTTGTACGCCCTTGCGCTAGGACTTGCGCTCTCGCGCTTGTATCTGGGGGTCCACTATCCCTCCGACGTGCTCGCGGGCGCGCTGCTCGGTCTGACAATCGCGGAGGTTGCGGCATGAGCACGCGCATCGGCATCGTCGGCCTGCCCAACGCGGGCAAGTCCTCGCTCTTCAACGCGCTGACGAAGGCCGGCGTCGAGGCCGCCAACTACCCGTTCACGACGATCGAGCCAAATGTGGCGGTGGTGCCGGTACTTGACGAGCGCTTGGTCGAGGTCTCGCAGACCGTGCGTGCCTCGGAGATCGTGTGGGACACGATCGACTTCCACGACATCGCCGGCCTCGTCGCGGGTGCGCACAAAGGCGAGGGGCTCGGCAACCGCTTTCTTGCCAACATCCGCGAGACCGACGCGCTCGTGCACGTGGTGCGAGCCCACGGCGACGAGAACGTGATCCACCCCGAGGGGCGCGTCGACCCGGCGGCAGACATCGAGACGATCGAGACCGAGCTGGTGCTGGCCGACCTCGAGCAGGCTGAGCGCCGCGTCGATCGTGTCGCCAAGCAGGCCAAGGGCGGGGACCGCGTAGCGATCGCCGAGGAGGCGTGGCTGCGCGAGGTGATCGGCGAGCTGCAGGCTGGCCGGCCCGCGCGCTCCGTGGTGCCGCCCGAGGACGCCCCGCACGCGTTGCGCGACCTGGGCGCGCTCACCGCCAAGCCGGTGCTGTTCGTCGTCAACGTCGACGAGGGCTCCGAGGTTGTGCCGGCGGCAGTGGCCGAGCACGCCGCGGCGCAGGGCGCGGGCGTGGTGGCCGTCAGCTCGCGGATAGAGTCCGAGCTGGCCGAGTTGGAGGAGGAGGAAGCGGCATTGATGCGAGCAGAAATATATTCCCACCCACCCGGCGAATCGAGCCTGCAGCGCGTCGTGCGCGGCGCCTTCTCGCTCCTGCACCTGATCGCCTTCTTCACCGCGGGTGAGGCCAAGCCGGCGCAGTCATGGCACCTGCGCGACGGGCTCACGGCGTGGCACGCGGCGGGGCAGATTCACAGTGACATCCAGAAGGGCTTTGTCAGAGCCGAAGTGGTCGGCTGGCGCGAGCTGGTCGACGCCGGCGGTTACGCGGGCGCGCGTGATCGCGGCACCCTGCGTCTCGAGGGCCGCGACTACGCGATGCGGGATGGGGACGTGATCACAGTGAAGTTCACGCCCTAGCCAGCTCGTCGAGTCGCTCGGCCAGGCGCTCCATGCCGATCTCACGTGCCTTCGCCGCGCCGCGTACGAAGTCTGTTGGCGTGTTTGGCGGACGCTGCACCTCGATCTCCACGAGCGTTGCCACGTGCTTGAACGTGCGCAGTAGCTCAGCGTTCTCGTGTAGCGCATTGGCGACGCGCGGACGCAGCTCGTCGATGCCGGTCTCTCGACACTGCCGCTCGGCTTGTTCCAGCAGCGTCTCCAGGGTGCCGTGCGTGCGCAGTAGCTCGGCTGCCGTCTTCGCCCCGATCCCGGGCGCCCCGGGCAGCCCGTCGGAGGGGTCGCCACGCAGAGCGATGAAATCGGGCACCTGTCCTGGTGCGATGCCGTAGCGCTCTTGTACCTGGCTCGGTCCCAAGACAGAGCACGCCCCTCCCTTTCCCAAATCCAAAACAGCCACATTGTCGTTGACGGCCTGATACAGATCGCGATCCGCGGTCAACAACAGAGCACGCCCACCAGCCTGCGCCTCGACCCGTGCGAACGAGCCCATCGCGTCGTCGGCCTCGAGCTCAGCGGCGTCGGCGATCGTCCAGCCAAAGCTGGCTAGCAGCGCGGGTGCGCGCCCCCACTGCTCGCGAAGCTCCGCCGGCATGGCGTCGCGGTGCGCGTGGTAGGGGGGATAGGCCTCGACGCGATAGCGAGCCTCCTCCGCGCCGAAGCAGGCGACCACAGCACGCGGCGGTTGCGCTTCGCTTGCTGCCAACAGCGCGTTGACGGTGCCCAGCAATGCGTTCACAGGCTTCCCGTCGGCGCCCTTGATCGATTTGGGCAGCGAGAAGAACGCGCGATACAGCAGCCAGGGTACGTCGGCGATCAAGAGCGGCGCATCCATCGCGCCTCAGGCTACCCGGCGGAGACCCCGCCCTGTCCGTTCACGCCGGTTGGCTTGCCTGAAGGTGTGCCGGCTGTCGCGGCCGCGCCTCCAGTGCCGTCGACCGTCGCCGGCTGGGCCGTCGGCGCCGGAGCAGGGCTCTGCCCGCTCGCGTCCGGCTCGGCGCGTGTCCCCTTGGCGTTCTTCACGCTGAAGTAAGCCCAAGTCGAATAAAGCCCGAGGCGCGCCTCCAGTTCCGGCCCGCTGACGAGCGTGCGCCCTTTCGAGCCGAGCACGTAGGCCGAGACGATCCGCGGGGACACGCCGCGCTTGACCACCTCGACGCCGGTGAACGCCCCCTTGACGAGTCCGCTCAGGCGTGAGCCAGCTGAGGCGAAGCTCATCGTCATGGTCCATTTGCGCAGCGGCCCGGCTTCGTAGGGATCGGCCACGCTCACGAGCCATGGCTCGGGCTCAGCCCCTGGAAAGGCGTTCTGCACGCTCTCGGTCTGCCCGCCGGAGCCGGCAAAGAAGTAGGTGACCGCCGGCTTTCCGGCATAGGTGACGATCTGCCCGGCCGTGGCGGCGACGGCAGTATTGGTGCGAGACGTTTCCGCGGCCTTGCCGAGGTACACCTGCGAGCGGTCGTCGGAGTACACGTCGAACTTCGAGCCGCCGGCATCCGAGGTAATCGCATAGGTGCGGCTGGCGACGGCCTGCGCCTCCAGTGCCGCCATCGGCCAGCTGGACGACATCTCCGCCGATACGACCCCGCGCACGTAGGTTTCAAGCGGAAGGTTCTTAACCTTCGAGCCGACCAACACCTTGACGACGGTGTTCGCCGGTGCGGCTCCGAGCGCGGTACCTGTGTAGTAGTGCGCCAAGATCGCGGTATAGGTCCAACCGTGTTCGGCAAAGCCAAGCGCCCCGTCCTGGCTCATGCCAACGCCGTGACCGTCACCAGCGCCGTCGATCACCAAGCTGGACGCGCTCGCGGATGAGCTGCACAACATGAGACACGCGAGCGCGATCAGGGTAAAGCGTCGGATGGCACACTGCACCTCAGTCGAATCGGACAGATCTTCATCGAGCATGAATCCCGCAAGCGAGAGGAACCTCACATGATGGGCGAGCAGGCGGTACTTGACCAGGTCCGCAAGGATCTATACATAGGCGGCAGGTGGCGCCCTGCCAGCGGGGGAAACAAGCTCAGCGTGGAGGATCCATCGACGGGCATGGCGCTAGCCGAGGTGGCTGACGCGACCCCCGCGGACGCGCTGGC
>JBAQGH010000172.1:0-16836 GCA_049287685.1 Solirubrobacteraceae bacterium
CCGCACACAAGCGAGCGAGGACGCCGTATCGCGCCGCCCAGCGGCCCGCTAGCGGGTTTCCCAGGCTTCCTCTTCGCGTGTCAGTGTGACGATGTCCTTGGGTAGCTTCCCTGAGGCAACATCTGCCACCGTCACATGCTCGAGCACCTTGCGCAAGTTCGAGCGCAGCGCGATCCATACCTGTTGCAGACACTCGGCCGAACCCTCGTACTCGACCTCCTCCGGGCGCTGTCCGCGCACCCCCACGAGCGGGCCCTCGACGGCGCGGATGACCTGCGCGAGGTTGACCTCCTCGGCTGGGTGGGCTAGCCAGTAGCCGCCCTCGGGGCCGCGCTGGGAGCGCACGATCCCGGAGGAGCGCAGCTGCGTGAGAATGTTCTCCAGGAAGGACAGCGGGATGTGCTGGGCTTGAGCCACCTGGTCGACCTTGCGCGGGGCGTCCTGGCTGCTACCGGCTAGCTCGACGACGGCGCGAACGGCGTAGTCCGCCTTGGCTGTGACATGCATTGCCGCGCATTCTGTCCTAAACGGCGCAGAGACGACGCGCCACCTCGCTAGGCGAGGGCTCGATCCTCCCCGGAGTCCACCGACAATGACTCTGGGTGCATCACCTGTGGCGCCTGGATATCCCTCTTGGTGATGGCGACATAAGCGACGAGCAGCACGAATACGCCCAGCGCCAAAGCGCTCACCGTCCCATCCCCGAGACCCAGGCCTGTGGCTGAATGTGGCTTGCTCAGCCAGTCCGCTAGCGAGGCGCCGAGCGGTCTCGTGATGACGTAGGCGGTCCAGAAGGCGGCGATCGGGTCGAGCTTCCCGCGCCACCAGGCCAGCGCGGGGATGGCGATCAATACGGCAAAGAGCACCGCTGAGCCGAGGAAGCCGAAGTTCAGCGACATTGCGGTGAGATCGCCTGCCGCGGTGCCCAGCGCGAATGTCGCCAGCACCGCAGCCCAGTAGTAGCGCTCGCGGCGGCGCGTGGTGATGCTGTGAATCGAGAGCGTGCCCTCGCTGCGTCGCCAGAAGAAGAAGACCGCTGCGACCACAGCGGCAAAGATCGGAGTCGTCACGGCATAGGGGATGCTTGCTCCGTCGTGAACGCCGTCGGCAGCCATGGTCCCGAAGACCGCGACCATCATCACCGCGAACCAGTAGATCGGCGCGCGGTATTCGGGCGTGCGCAGCTGCAGCCACAGGGCGAAGACCAGGCCGAGGATGCCAACAGCTCCGGCGATCGGAACGCTGTGTTGGCCCATGAAGTCGGACATCGACTCGCCCATACCGGTCGTGAGAACCTTGATCACCCAGAAAACGATCGTGATCTCTGGCACCTTCGCCGCGATCGGGTGTCGGTCCTTGAACTTCCCTGTTCGTACGCGAGGCAATGTGTCTCCTTTCATCTGGACGGGCTACAACCGCACCCCTGGACCGCTGACTGGGCGCCGCCGTCTACGAAAAGCGGCGCCGAACGACGCAAGGCTAGCCCAACCGTCGCCCACGTTCGCCGGTTCTCCGAACACCAAGCGCACTACCAACATCGGTCCAATGCCAACGATCCATCTGCGCCGGGCTCGTATCGTGACGGCTATGCTCACGAATTCGATGACGGGCACAGACCCCGAAAACGACTCACAGACAATTGTGCAAGCGCAGGATCTGTGCCGTCGCTACGGCGAGGGCGAGGCCGCCGTCGATGCGCTGGCTGGCGTGACGGTGGACTTCCCGAGCGGACACTTCGCCGCGATCATGGGACCCTCGGGGTCGGGTAAGTCGACGCTCATGCATTTGCTAGCGGGCCTAGATAGTCCGACTTCTGGAACCGTCAGCGTCAGTGGCGTTGAGTTGACCACACTGGACGACAGCGCGCTGACACAGCTGCGCCGCGATCGCATCGGCTTCATCTTCCAGACGTTCAACCTGCTGCCAGTGTTGAGCGCTGAGGAGAACATCCTGCTGCCGCTGTCGATCGCCGGACGCGAGGTCGATCGTGAATGGTTCGAGCGTCTCGTGAAGACCGTCGGCATCCGCGACCGGCTGAGCCACCGGCCCGCGGAGCTCTCCGGCGGCCAGCAGCAGCGGGTCGCGGTTGCGCGTGCGCTGATCTCGCGTCCCGCGGTCGTGTTTGCCGACGAGCCGTCTGGCAACCTCGACTCGAAGGCATCCGGCGACGTGCTTGCACTGCTGCGCCACGCCGTGGACGATTTCTCCCAGACGGTCGTGATGGTCACCCACGACGCCCACGCCGCGTCGTTCGCCGATCGCCTGCTCGTGCTGGCCGACGGTCGGATCGTCCACGACGGCGAGGCCACCAGCCCCGAGCAGGCACTGGATTTGATGAAGGCCGTGGGCTGATGCTCGCCAGCCGCCGCGGTCCGACGCCAGCTCCTCGCCGCGGCGAGGAGGCAGGGAATCGTGGCGGTCCGACGACGCAAGGTCGCGGCTGATGCTCACGCTGGTGCTGCGCGGCTTCGTGCAGCGCAAGGTGCGGGTGTTGTTGACGGCGATCGCGATCGCGCTGGGGGTGGCGTTGATGGCGGGCACCTACATCCTCACCGACACCATCAACCATGCGTTCTCGGAAGTGTTCGGTAGCGCCTACGCAAACAAGTCGGTGGTGGTGAGCGAAAAGGAAACGCTCGGTGGCTCCCAGGCCTCTTCGCTGACTGAAGCGACACTTGCCCGCGTGCGCGCCGTGCCGGGCGTGGCAGCGGCCTCGGGCGATATCTCTACGAGCGCGGCGTTGCTCACCACCTCCGGCAAGCGGCTCACCAGCGGCGGCTCATTTGGGCTCGTCGATGCCTTGCAACCGCCGCGCTTCGAGGCGTTCACCGCAACCGCGGGGCACCTGCCGAGCACCGCGAGCGAGGTCGCGATCGACCAGGCGAGCGCCAAGCGCAACCATCTGACGCTCGGCCAGCAGATCGTGATCGCGGGTAGGTCTCCAGCGCGGCACTACACGATCTCGGGCATCGCCAAGTTCGCGGGCAGCGAATCCTTCGGCGGAACGACCGTCGCACTGGTGCAGTCAAGCCAAGCCCAGTATGTGGCGGGGGAACCGGGCACATACGACAGCATCAACGTCGCGGCGAGCCCAAGCGTGGCGCCGCAGGAACTGGCCTCGCGCGTGCGTGCCGTCCTGCCGAAGACGCTGGTGGTGCGCACCGGCGCCCAGGAAGCCGCCAACCAGACCTCCGAACTGGAAGAAAAGCTGGGCTTCCTGCGCACTTTCCTTTTGATCTTTGCCTATGTGGCGCTCGTGGTGGGCGCGTTCATCATCTTCAACACGTTCTCGATCACCGTGGCTCAGCGCACACGCGAGTTCGGCCTGTTGCGCACGCTGGGCGCCTCGCGCGCGCAGATCATGCGCACAGTCGTCCAGGAAGGCCTGTTGCTGGGCATCACCGGAGCCGTGATCGGGCTATTGCTCGGGATCTTGCTCGCGCCGGCGCTCGACGGGCTGTTCAAGGCGTTCGGGGCTGACCTGCCAGACAACGGCACGGTGCTCGAGGCGCGCACCGTGATCGTCTCACTCGGCGTGGGCATCGTCGTGACGGTGCTCGCAGGGCTCTTCCCGGCGATGCGCGCGACGCGTGTGCCACCGATCGCGGCGATGCGCGAGGGCGTGCAGATTCCGCCGCGGCCGCTGCCCACGCGGCGGATGCTGGTCATACGGTTCGTGATCGGGCTCGTCTTGATCTTCGGGCTGGGAATCGTGTTCGGGCACGGGATCGGGTTGCTGCTCGTGATCCTCTGGACGGCGCGCGCGATCAGGCTGGGAGTGAGGCTGCGCCGCAAGGGCGAGCGCCCACCGCGCCGCTATCGGGTGATACCCGCGCTCGGGCACGCGATCGGCTCGCTCGTGGCCTGGCGCGGCATCACCGGGCACCTGGCGCGCGAAAACTCGGTGCGCCAGCCCGGACGCACACTCGTAACCGCGCTCGCGTTGACCGTCGGGCTTGGGCTTGTGGCGTTCATCTCGGTGCTCGCCGCAGGCACGAAGACAACGATCGACAACGCGGTCAATCGCTCCTTCGCCGGCAACTTGATCGTGCAGAACTCGCATAACGAAGGGGGCATCCCCGCGGGGGTCGCACCCACGGTGAGACAGGTGCACGGCGTGGGCGAGGTCACCGCGATCGCCTTCACGAAGGGCAGGGTGCGCAACGTCTCAGCCCCGGGGGCGCCGGTGATCGACGAAAAGAGTGCTGTTACCGCGATCGAACCCGAATCGTTCTCGCGGATGTACAAGATCCAGTGGGAACACGGCTCGAACGCGACGCTCGCCACGCTCGAGCAGGGTGGCACGGTCATCACCAAGAAGTTCGCCAAAGCTCACAAACTGAGCGTGGGAGAGCACCTGTCGGTGGCGACACCCTCGAGCCACATAGTGAGCTTGACGGTGCGGGGCATCGTCAAGGAAGAAGTGCTCGGCCTGCTCTCCAACCTCACGATCTCGCGCTCACTGGCGCGCACTTCGTTTGGGCAACGCGAAGACGCGATCAACTTCGTCGCCTACACCCCCGGCGCAAACGGCGCCGAAGTGCAGCGCGAGATCAACTCGGTGCTGCGCCGCAACTTTCCCCAAGCCCACTCGCAGACCGCGGCGCAGTACACCCAGGAACAGAGCGACAACGTCAACAAGTTCCTGCTGCTCGTCTACGTGCTGCTCGCGCTGTCGGTGATCGTGTCGTTGTTCGGGATCGTCAACACGCTCGTGCTCTCGATCTATGAGCGCACCCACGAGCTGGGGATGATGCGCGCAATCGGCACTTCGCGCCGCCAGATCCGCCAGATGATTCGTTACGAGTCGCTGATCACCTCGCTGATCGGCGGCGTACTGGGGCTGATAATCGGCGTTGTGGGAGCGATCCTTGTGACGACTTTCGCGCTGTCGGGCTCAGGCTATGTGCTGTCGATACCGGTGGGTACGCTGCTCCTACTGCTCGTAATTGCGGCGATTGCGGGGATTCTGGCGGCGCAACTGCCGGCGCGCAGGGCCGCGCGTCTGGATGTGCTCAGCGCCCTTGCCTCCGAGTAGCGAAGCCGAGCGCGGCGACCTTCGGACCTATCCGCGGGGTGCACTCCTCAGATGTCAAGTGGCGCCGCCGAATCCCAGTTCGTTGCCGTCGGGGTCGCGATAGATCAACTTCCGCACTCCGCCCGGGTACGTTTCGAGCTCGTCGGGCTCCAGGCCGCGGGCGGCGATCTCGGCTATCCGGGCATCGAGATCTTCAAGGAAGATCGTCACCACCGAGTTGCCCGCGCCATCGGGGTGCTCCACGATGTAGACCGAGCGGTCCTCGGCAAGCGTCCACACCGCCTCAGTCTCATGGGGGAAGAATGTCGGCTCGCCCAGCAACTGTTCGTACCACGGTCTGACCGCCTGGAAGTCCCGCACGCGCAGACCCGCGAAGAGGTGCAACGACATCACTGCGAGTCTAGGACACACCGTCACGTCGGACCAACGCAACCCATGCGCTCTTCCGCTCAAACAGGGTGTGTCCGGTTGTTTGTGTATTTGGCGTGATTGAGCGGTCGCCTTCCGGCGGGTCAGACATCTCGCTCGGCTAGGCGGCAGTTGGGGAGTCAGGAGCGCTCATGCTCGAGGCGGCACGTTGGGCGGCGGCAGCTCGCCTCCCGACACTCCCGGGCCTCCCGTGCCGTCCCTCGGTGAACTGCCCTTCCGACCACGGCGAATCAGGCTGACGATCCAGATCGCGCCGCCGACAACGCCAGCGCCGATCAGTGCCCAAGCCCACCCCGGCAGACCGCTCGATTCCGAGGGTGGCTCTTTGTTTGCGGCGGCTGCGGCTGCGGCTGCTGCAGCCGCGGGAGCGTGGCTCGTCGACGTGGTGGTCGTCGCGGTTGGGGTGGTCGGGGTAGTGACGGTCTGAGTTTTGACCACCGTGTTTGTCTGTGTCTGTGTAGGCGTGGTCACGGTCGTTGTCTTCGACGGTGCGGTGACCGTTTTGGTCTGGGTAACCGTCTGTGTCTGCGTCGGTGTGGTGCTCGTGGTGGTGGGAGTCGATTTAGCGGCTGCCGTCTTCGCCGACTTTGTTTGCGCCGACACAGTCGCTGTTTGGTTCTGGGAGGCCTGGGTCTCGGCCTTGGCCTGCGTGGCGGTTGGTGTACTGCCGCTGGTGCTCGCGGTGGTGCCACCCGCGCGGCTGGAGGCGGTCTGGCTCAGGCTGCTGGCCACACTCGCCCCGCCGCCTGAGCCACACGCGGCCAAGACGAACAGCGAGAGGCCCAGCCCGCCAACCCGAAAAACCCAGCGCGTCACGGGAGCGCGGCCATCGCGAGCAATCACCATTTCAGCTCGATCTCGAGCTCGCGCTCGTCGGTCTCCACCTCTAGCTCGACCTTGAGCTGAAGCTGGTCGGGGACGTGAACCGTGAAATGCATTCCGCCGCGGTCAAACTCCAAGTCGTTGTTACGAGCGAGCATGTCGGCGAGGAGTCGTAGGCGCTCCGCGACTTCCTCCCTGCTGACGGTCTCCTTCTGTTTGACCTCGAAGATGTCCATCAGGCTCTCCCTTCGTTATGGCGGGTTGTCCGCATCGTCACGAGGCCGGTATGCGCCAAGTCGCCACGCTCAGCATGCACGGCGCACGGCCAGTTTCTCGTGGCGCGCGCCATGCTGGGTCGGCTTCTTCTGAGTGTCGGCCGCTCAGATGACATCCTTGTGCTGCCCGCCGTAGGCGGCCAGCCCATAGATGATCAAAATGTCGATCGCGAACAGGCACAGCGACCAGAACGGGTAGGCAGGGATCGACATCAAGGCGGCGATCGCGTTGATACTCACCACAACAATTCCCAGCCATCGGCCATACTGGCCGCCGACCAAGATCGAATACGCAGCGAACAACTCGAGCACCCCGATGATCAACACGATCCATCCCCATGTGTTGAGGCCGCTCAAGATGTAGGTCGTGTTCTGGGTGAAGAACTTCGAGTTGCTGATCGCCGCGATTCCCCAGATAATGTTCAGCACGCCAGCGATCGCGATCATGATCGAGGCAAACAAAAGCCAGCCGCTGCCTTCAACCACACTGCTCGTGTCCCGTGTTCGCGTGGGGGTGAATTCCCCTTGGTCAGCCATGCGGACCTCCTTTGCTCAAGACTCAGTTTTGCTGATCGATCCTCCAAACTGTAATCCGGGCAGATCCAATCGCATCAGTAATTATCCGAGCCTTTTCAGTAGCTTGCCGCAACCGAAATGAGATCCGGGTGAAGGCGCCTAACGAGAATTGAGGGATCGCTGAACAAGAGTCCGATTAAGGTGGGCAGGATCTGAGAACATGACCAACATGCCCAGAACGTCGGCCACTTCTCAAGCAGACTGGGCCGCGTGGCACCCTGTGCTGCGGCGCATCGCCGCAATCCTCGCGCTAATCACACCAGCCGCTATGGCCGTGGTGGCTGCCGTCGCGCTTGCGGGTGACTTCCCAGTCGCGGTGCTCGCGGTCGGGCTCGTCCTGTTGGCGAACGCTGCCATCTGGTTCGCCTTGACAGAGCGCGGCACGCTACGTGCTCTCGGTGCGGTGATCGCGCTTCTCGCCGGAGCGGGTTTGATCGTGGTGCTCGCGATCCACTGGCAAGGGCTGCTGGTGCTGGCCGCGCTGCTTCTGTTGCTCGCGCTGTTCGGATTGACCGCGCGTTACGCATTGGTGCGGGATGGGGTGGCGGCGCTCGGAGAGATGTCCGCCGCCGTCGTGCCGGCGGGTGCCACGGGCTCGGGGGCGCTGATCATCAATCTGAAGTCGGGCGGTGGAAAGGCAGAGCGCTTCGATCTCGCCGGAGAGGCTCTGCGGCGGGGCATCGAGCCGATCGTCCTACAGCAGGGCGACAATCTGCTCGAGCTCGCCGAGAGCGCCATCACGCGCGGCGCGGAGGTCATCGGAATGGCCGGAGGTGACGGGTCGCAGGCGCTCGTGGCGACGGTCGCCGCACGGCGCAACATCGCCCATGTCTGCGTTCCGGCGGGAACGCGAAACCACTTCGCGCTCGACCTCGGCCTGGATCGCGACGACGTCGTGGGTGCGCTGGACGCGTTCACCGACGGCGTCGAGCGGCGCATCGACCTGGCATGCGTGAACGACCGTGTGTTCGTCAACAACGCGTCGCTCGGCGTCTACGCGAAGGTCGTCCAGTCCGAGGCCTATCGCGACGCCAAGCTCGGAACGTGGACAGACATGCTGCCAGATCTGCTCGGCCCAGACGCCGAGGCGATCGACCTCGAGTTCACCGCCCCGGACGGGACACACTGCAACGACGCGCCGCTCGTGCTGGTGTCGAATAACCCGTATGAGCTCACGCACCTCTCAGGTGCCGGCACACGCGAGCGGATCGACACGGGCTTGCTCGGCATCGTGGCCGCCCGGGTGCGGGGCACCGACGTGTCAAAGCTCGTCGCGCTCGAGCTGATCGGCCAAGCGGCGCGCTATCCCGGCCTGATGTCCTGGTCTGCCCGAAAGTTCGAGGTACGCTCCAGTGGCCCCGTCGAGGTCGGCCTCGACGGCGAGGCACTGGTGCTGGAGGCGCCCTTGCGTTTCGCATCGCTGCCCGGCGCGCTGCGCGTGCGGCTACCCCGCAACGCAGGCATGTCGCCCGCGGCACGAGCGGTAGCGCTCACAACGCGGAACCTGGGCGCGCTAGCCCGGGTAGCCGCGGGCCGGTGACCGCGAGGTTCAGTGACGATGTGGCGCCGCGTTCAGCATCTGGACCGCCGACTGATGAAGCGCTCGTTTGGGATTCGCTCACCCGCACTGGATCGCACCCTCGTCGCCATCACACGGACAGCGAACTACTCGCGACTGTGGCTCGTGGTCGCCGGCGCGCTCGCGGTACTCGACGGAGAGCGAGGACGCAGAGCGGCAGGGCACGGCCTCACTGCCATCGCGATCGCGGCTGGGATAGCCAACGGTCCAGCAAAGCTACTCATGCGCCGACGTCGACCCTCCTCCTCGCGGTCGCGCCCGGCGCTCATTCGCATGCCGCGGTCGACATCATTCCCGTCGGGGCACAGTGCCACAGCATTCGCGTTCGCCACCGGCGCGAGCGCTGAGCTGCCAATACTGACGCCTGCCCTAGTTACGCTTGCGGGCGCCGTTGCCTACTCACGCGTGCATACCGGCGTTCACTACCCAAGCGATGTCGCAGCTGGCATGGGGATCGGGATCGCCTCGGGTCTGCTGGCCGCGTATTCGCCTTGGCGCGTTGACACCCGACAACGCATCATCGTGCGTCACCAGGGATCGCTTCCGCGACGGCGCGCACGAGCCTAAGCCCGGGCCGGTGCCGGCTCGGAGCCGGGTTGTCGCGTCGGCATTCGCCCGACGAAGAAAAGCGCGACGGCCGCGATCAGGATAAGGACCGTGACACCGGCGCGAAGCCCGTCGAGGCGAGCTTGGGCGTTGGCGTCGAGCGCCGCCTGCGTCACCTCGTTGCTGGCGCCCGCTTCCTTGGTGGCGGCCTGAAGCTGCTTGTCGGACATGAACGGGATGCCGGCCGACAACTCAGTACTCGCCTTATCCTTGACGCTCTGCGGGACGGCTTTGTTCGTCTCGATGTGTGTCAGAAACGAAGCTGTCAGCACTGCGACCAGGATCGAGCCTGCGAGTGCCGTGCCCAGCGAAGCGCCGAGATTGGTCACCGTGTTCTGCACGCCCCCCACCTCCGAGCTCTGCTCGTCGGGAACGGCCGAGACCGTCACGGCGCCGAGCTGGGATGCCAACGCGCCGATGCCGAGTCCGACGAGCAGCAGTGGAACGGTCACGATCTCGGCCCCCGCATCGACGTCGATTGCAGCCAGCAGCACCAGCAACCCGAGCAGATTCAAGAGGATCCCGACGCGTACAACCAGGCGCGGTGAGATGTCCGGAAACAGCCGCGGCACTCCCAGCGCCGCCGCCAGCAGGGTCAGGGACATGGGCATGATCCGAACCCCGGTGTCTATCGCCGACAGTCCCAGTGCCACCGACAAATAGAGCGGGATCAAGAAGAAGACCCCCATCATCAGGAGGTACTGAAAGAAGAACATGATCAGCCCGCCGCGGAGCTGCTCGTTGCGCAACAGCTGCGGATCGACGAGCGGCTCCTTGCTCTGCGCGACCAACCGGCCCTCCCAGTGCAGAAACGACCACACCAGCACGAGGCCGGCCACCATCAGCCACGGCACGGGAGACATCCCAAACCACTGGGGCGCGCCCGACTTCGATACCACCCAGCCCCAAGAACCGGACCGCAATACGCCAAAGACGAACACGCCAAGACCGGCGGCGCAAAGAAACGCACCGATCAGGTCGATCTTCGGGCGGCGATCTGGAGGAGCATCTTCGGCGCGGCGTGCCAGCAGCAGGATCACCAACACGAGCATGACCTCACCGGCAAAGACCCAGCGCCAGGATGCATAGGTCGTCGCCAGCCCCCCGACAAGCGGACCGACCGCGATCGCGATCGCCCCGGCGGCCGCCACCAGACCGTAGGCGGCGGGACGACGCTCAGCCGGGAAGTTGCCCGCAACCAGCGCGACGATCGACGGCAGGATCAGCGCGGCGCCAACGCCCTCGAGGAAGGACCAACCGAACAGGAGCACCGGCAGGCTCTGGGAGAGAGCGGTCGTGAACGAACCGCAGCCGTAGATGACGCAGCCGATCATGAACGCGCGCTTGCGTCCGATCAGCGCGCCGACCTTCGCCCCGGGGATCATCAGCATCGCCATCACGAGCGTGTAGGCCGTGATCGCACCCTGGATCCCGGTTACCGTGGTACCGACGTCCTCCGCGACCGTCGCGATCGAGACGTTCATCACCGAGCTGTCGAGCGCCATCAGGAACTGGCCGGCGGCCAGCGTCAGCAGGATCACCTGGGCCCCGGCGACGGCAGTCTTTGTCACATTTGAACCGTTCACAGCACCCAGCCTTACAGCTATCAGGGACGTCGTGATGTCAGAGGACGTACGATGACAGCGCCCGGACAAGCAGCAGTAGACTGAGATAACCGCATCCCATGGCCGCAAGGGGACCGCAGATTCATGTCCTTCTTGCCGCAAACGCCCGCGCGTCTGTCCGCGCGCCAAGCCATCCGCCGCTATCCAGAACCCCTGTTATAGGGCCAGATCCGCTTTCACAAGCCAAGCGGTGGACGGGGGTCGAACCCGCGACCTCGAGCTTGGGAAGCTCGCGCTCTACCAACTGAGCTACCACCGCGCTAGGGCAGATATTACGCCGCCCAAGACACGTGGGCACTACGCTTCCTGCTCGATGGCCAAACGTTCCTTCATGCCCCTGCTGATCGGTGTGGCCGGTGCCGCGCTGGTCGGGCTGCTCGTGTACGGGGTCTTGGCCCAGTCCCCCAAACGCACGCTCGACGAAGCGATCAAGCAAGGGCGGCATCCCACTGCACCCGCCGGCGGCACCAGCATGCCGATGCTCTCCGGCACCGGTCACCGCTCGCTTGCCTCCTATCGCGGGCACGTCGTCGTGTTGAACTTCTGGGCGTCATGGTGCACGCCCTGCCAGGAAGAGGCGCCGATCCTGGAGCGTGCTCAGCACACGCTGATGCGCCGCGGCGGCACCGTGCTCGGCGTGACCTTCCGCGACTCTTCACCCGACTCGCTCACCTTCGTCAAGCACTACGGCGTCAGCTACCCCAATCTGCGCGATACGACTGGCGAATTCGCCCAGGCGTATGGGACCACCCAGATTCCCGAGACGTTCGTGATCGACTCCTCTGGCGACGTGGTGGCGATCTCGCGCGGGGAAATCGACGAAGCGTTCTTGAACCATGCGATCGCTTTGGCGGAGAACGTATGAGGATTTTTGGGGCGTGCCCGTCGTTGAAAGTTGGGCGGGGCCCGAGTCCCGTCTCGCGCCTGACCGACCACCTTGCCCGTCCGGCAGCGATGCTTGTGCTCGTGGCAGCACTGGGACTCTCGCCTGCGCTCGACACCGACGCTACCGCCGCTACACCACGCACGAGCATGCCCTCCATCGAACGTCAGGTCATGTGCGTGACCTGCAAGATTCCCCTGAACGTTGCCGAATCGCCACAGTCCCAGCGCGAGCGCGCCTACATCCGTGGGCTGATCGCCGAAGGCAAGACCGAAGCCCAGATCAAGAACGAGCTCGTGGCCCAGTACGGGAGCTCGGTGTTGGCATTGCCGAGCGCCAAAGGCTTCGACCTAGCCGCGTATCTCGTGCCCGTTGCCGTCGTGCTCGCGCTGATCGGGCTGCTCGCGCTATTGCTGCCGAGCTGGCGGCGCCACGCACGAGATCAAGCCGCAACCAGCGCCGACTCGCCCAAGCTCAGCACGGGCGACGCGGCGCGGCTGGACGCGGATCTCGAGCGTTTCGACTGAGAGCTCCAGCTACATCTCCGTAGGCGCACCCACCCCGAGCAGCTCGAGCGAGCGGGCGATCGTCTGGCGCGAGGCTACGCACAATGCGAGGCGCTGCGATTCGAGCGCCGGCGACTCGGCGCCGAGCACGCGGCAGTCGCGGTAGAAGGCCGTGAACTGTTGGGCCAGCTCCAGCGCATAGGCGGCTATCCGGTGCGGCGCGCGACGCATGGCCGCCTCACTTACCTCGCCCGGGAAGGCGAGCAGCTTCTTGATCAGGCTGCGCTCGGCTGGGTGCAAATCCTCGCGCTGCACCCCCACCTGCGACAGCGCCCGCCGCACCTGCTCGGCGCCGGCCTTCGCGAGCATCGAGGCGATGCGCGCGTGCGCGTACTGGACGTAGTAGACCGGGTTCTCGTTGGACTGCTCGCGTGCCAGGTCGAGATCTAGGTCGATCGTCGTGTCGTGCGAGCGCGACAGCAGGAACCAGCGTGCGGCGTCTACGCCGATCTCGCGCAGCAGGTCGTCGAGCGTGACGAACTCTCCGGCGCGCTTGGACATCTGTGCTCGCTCGCCTCGGCGCACCAGGTGAACCAACTGCATGATCAGCATCTCCAGGTGCTCGGGGTCGCCGCCCAGCGCCTCATACGCTGCCTTCATGCGCCCCACATAGCCGTGGTGGTCGGCGCCCCATACGTCGATCTGGCGGTCGAAGCCGCGCTCGCGCTTGTCCTGGTGGTAGGCGATGTCCGAGGCGAAGTATGTGTGCTCGCCGCTGGAGCGCAACAGGACGCGGTCCTTGTCGTCGCCATAGTCGGTCGTGCGCAGCCACAGAGCGCCCTCGCTGCGATAGGTGTGGCCCTGCTGCTCCAGAATCGAGAGCGTGTGCGCCACCGGGCTTGGGTCGCCGTCGTGCAGCGCGCTCTCATAGCTCCAGGAGTCGAAGTCGACGCGAAATTCGCTCAGCGACTCGGCGATGTGACCCATCATCAGCGCCACCGCCGCACGTCCCAGCTCGGCCGACTCCATGCTTGCCGCGTTTGCCAGCTGCGCCGCGAGCCCGGTCACGTAGTCGCCGTGATAGCCGTCCTCGGGCACCTGCTCGCCGCGCGCGAGCGCCCCGATCGACTCGCCCAGCTTGAGCACCTGGGAGCCGGCGTCGTTGACGTAGAACTCGCGCTCCACGCTGTGCCCGTGGAAAGCGAGCACCCGTGCCAGGGCATCGCCGTAGGCGGCGTTGCGGGCGTGGCCCACGTGCATCGGACCCGTTGGATTGGCCGAGACGAACTCGACGATGATCCGCTCGCCGACCGCCGCTCCCCCGCGCCCGAAGCTGTCCCCCGCCGCCAGCAGCTCGCCGAGCGCAGCGCGATGCCAGGCGTCGGAGAGGAACAGGTTCAAAAAGCCTGGTCCCGCGACCTCGAAGCGCTCCAGCTGCTCGCCGAGCCGCTGCGCCAGCAAGTCGCCCAGCTGCTGGGCCAGCTCGCGCGGCTGAGCGCCCTCAGCCGGCGCGAGCAGAAGAGCCGCGTTCGTGGAGTAGTCGCCAAAGTCTTGGCGCGGCGAACGCTCGAGCGTGATCGCTCTATGCGAACCTGCGCTACCGGCGCGCTCGCCGGCGAGGGCGAGCACGGTCTCGCGCAGGCCTGTCTCGGTGGTCGTGGAGCTCACGGGCGATGATCTTATGCACCTGAGGAAGTGCGCCCCGACGGGGGGTGCGAGACGACCCCGATCGGAGCGCTGCCACGGCGCCTCCAAACGGTCTCGGCCACTTCCGTGGGGGAGGTTGCGATACTAGCTCTGTGAACGACGAGAACCCAGGCGCCGAGCGCCACATAAACATTCATCTCTCTCCCGAGATCATGGGAGGCGTGTACGCGAACTTCGCGAACGTCAGCCACTCCGACTACGAGTTCACGGTGACCTTCGCAAGGGTCGATCATGAGGTCGAGTCTGAGGAGGTGCCGGGCGTGGTCGTCTCGCGCGTGAACCTCTCGCCGCGCTTCATGCGCGAGCTGATCGACGCGATGGAGGACAACTACTCGAAGTGGCGCACCCGCGAGGGCATCAAGAATCTGCCCGAGTACGGCGGCGCCGAGGCCGGGGAAGCCGACGAGTAGTGGCGTACCGTGCGCCCGCGAGGTGCGCATTCCCCACATACCGCCTGCAGCGCTGCGCCCCGCCAGGAGCCGCAAAGTCCCGCTCGCTACCCACAGCTCTACGCCCCCACAGGGATGTAGAGACCCATTTGAGGGCTTGTGGCAGATGAAGGTCGCGGTCGTCTCGGACATCCACGCCAATCGACAGGCATTTGAAGCGGTGCTGGAGGCGGTCGCCGACAGCGAGGCTTCCGAGCTCTGGTGCCTGGGAGACATCGTCGGCTACGGCGCCGACCCAGACGCCTGCGTTGAGCTGGCGCGTCGTCATGTGGCGGTGTGCCTGGCCGGCAATCACGACATGGCGGTCGTCAGCGAGCTTCCCCTGGACGAGTTCTCGCGCGGCGCGAGCATCGCGGCGCAATGGACGCGCGAAGTGATCGCCCCCGCAAACCAATCGTTCCTCGCGGGCCTGCGCCCGCAGGGCCAGGAGGAGGCAAAGGATGGCCCGATCGGGCTCTATCACGCAAGTCCCCGCGACCCGGTGTGGGAGTACGTGCTCTCGGCGTTGCTCGCGGAGCTGTGCTTGGACCGCGAGCCCAACCGCATCTGCCTGATCGGCCACTCCCACGTCGCCTCTGCGTTTACGCGCCAGGCGGGCGAGGCGGCAAGCGGCGAGCCGTGTCGCGAGGGCACCGAGCTCGACCTCGCAAGCGGCGAATGGATGCTCAACCCCGGGAGCGTCGGGCAACCGCGCGACGGCGACCGCCGCGCCGCCTGGTTGCTGCTGGACCTCGACAAGTACCAAGCTTCCTACCGACGCACCAGCTATGACGTCGCCGGCGCCGCCGCGGCCATCAAGACGGCGCGTCTGCCAAACTCGCTTGCGGAGCGCCTGGAGTACGGTCAGTGAACATGCGAACACTCATACGCCTTGCCGTGGTGGCGCTGCTGGGCGCCGCCACCGCCCTGCTGGTGTCCTGCGGAAGCTCCGGCGCCGGCTTGATCCCGAGCGCCAACGCCGGGCCCCTACAAGAAGATTTCGATGCCGTCGCCAAAGCGGCCGAAGCTGGGAACGGGGACTGCACGAAGACCGAAGCGGCTCTTGGCAAGACAGAGGAGCACTTCCTTGCGCTTCCAGCCACGGTCGACAAAGGCTTGCACAAGCGCCTGGAAGAAGGCATAACGAACCTGCGCAAGCAGGCGCTGGCGATGTGCGAAGAACCTGCCGCGACTGACACTTCGACGACGAGCACCCAAACGAAGACCGCTCCCGCGACGGGCACGACGAGCACTGAAGCGACGACAAGCACTGAAACGACTACGACTCCGACCACCCCGACGAACACGCCTACGACACCCACCACCAGCACGCCGCCTACTCCCGGTGGAGGCGTCGAAGCTCCCGAAGAAGGCTCAGGCGAAAACGGTGCGGGCATTGGCGCAAGCAAAGAAAGCGCCGGCAACGGCGCGTCCAACTCGGGTGGGGCAAGCGCGGGAGGCGGTCAGTGAGCGACCCCGAGATCGCCGGGCGCTACCAGTTGCAGAGCAGGCTCGGCTTCGGCGGCATGTCGACCGTGCACCTCGCGTTCGACAAGCGCCTGGAGCGCCGCGTCGCGGTCAAGCTGCTGGCCGAGCACCTCGCCGAGGACCCCACCTTCGTGTCTCGCTTCCAGCGCGAGGCTCAGGCCGCGGCACGCCTCATCCATCCCAACATCGTGCAGGTGTTCGACTCCGGCCAGGATGAGCGCACTGGGCAGTACTTCATCGTGATGGAGTACATCGAGGGCCAGTCGTGCGCCGAGATCCTGCGCGACGATGGCTGGATCGAGGTCGACGAAGCCGTCGCGATCATCGAACAGGCCTGCGAGGGGCTGCACTACGCCCACCGCCACGGCGTGGTGCACCGCGACGTCAAGCCAGGGAACCTCCTGCGCTCACGCGACGGCGAGGTCAAGCTCGCCGACTTCGGCATCGCCAAGGCCACCGAGCAGTCCAGCATCACGCAGGTCGGCTCGGTGCTCGGCACCGCGGCCTATCTCGCGCCCGAGCAGGCCCGTGGCGAGGAAGCCGGGCCGCGCGCCGACCTGTACGCGCTTGGCGTGGTCACCTACCAGCTGATCTCCGGGCGCCTGCCCTACGAAGCCGCCTCGCTCACCGAGCTGGCGCTCAAACAGCAGCAGGAAGAGCCGGCGATGCTCGACACGCTCGTGGCTGCCGTTACGCCGGAGCTGGCCGAAGCGGTCGCGATCGCGTTGGCGCTCGACCCGCGCGAGCGCTATGAGAGCGCACGCGAGATGGGGCGCGCGATCTCAGACGGCGCACTCGGCATCTCCCCCAACGAGCATCGCGCACCGGCGCGCGGGGCCACGCACGCAACCGAGGCGACAAGCGTGCTTGCGAG
>JBAQGH010000173.1:0-10340 GCA_049287685.1 Solirubrobacteraceae bacterium
GTACATGGGCGAGACCTCGCTGCCGGCGAGCACGCCGGAGTCCACGCGCACCCCCGGCCCCGTCGGCTCGGAGTAGGCCTCGATCTTCCCCGGGGCGGGAGCGAAGTTCTTGGAGGCATCCTCGGCGTTGATGCGGCACTCGATCGCGTGCCCGCGCAGCTCCACGTCCTCCTGGCGCACGGCCAGCTGCTCGCCGGCCGCGGCGCGGATGCCTTCCTTGACGATGTCAACCCCGGTGGTCATCTCGGTCACGCAGTGCTCGACCTGTACGCGCGTGTTCATCTCCAGAAAGAAATATTCGGAGCTGCCGTCGTCTTTTGGAGCAAGCAGGCCCTCGATCGTGCCGGCGCCGACGTAGCCGACCGCTCGCGCCGCCTCCACGCCGATGTTGCCGATGCGCGCGCGCATCGCCTCGTCGACCACCCACGCGGGCGCGGGCGACTCCTCGATCACCTTCTGGTGGCGGCGCTGGATCGAGCAGTCGCGCTCGCCGAGGTGGATCACGTTGCCGTGGCGGTCGGCCAGCACCTGCACCTCGACGTGGCGGGGATCGGGCAGGTAGCGCTCCAGGTAGACGGTCCCGTCGGAGAAGAACTTCTCGCCCTCGCGGCTTGCGCCCTCGAAAGCACCCTCCAGCTCATCCTCGGTTAGCGCCACGCGGAAGCCCTTGCCGCCGCCGCCGCCGGACGCCTTCACGGCGACGGGGAAGCCGATCTCCTGCTTGGCAATCTTCAGGGCGTCGGCGACCGTCGCAACGGCCTCCGTCGTGCCAGGGACGATCGGCACTCCCGCGGCCTTCATCAGCTCACGGGCGCGTGTCTTCGATCCCATCGCCTCGATCGCGCTCGCCGGAGGACCGATGAACACGACGCCGGCGTCCTCGCATGCCTGTGCGAAGGGAGCGTTCTCCGCGAGGAAGCCGTATCCGGGATGGATCGCCTCGGCGCTCGAGCGCTTGGCGACGTCGAGGATCTTCTCGACGTTCAGGTAATTATCGGCGGCCGGTCCATCGCCGAGGTTGAAAGCCTCGTCGGCGCGTGCCACGTGCAGTGCGTCGCGGTCGATCTCTGAATAAACAGCGACGGAGGCAATCCCCATCTCCTCCAGGGCTCGCACGATGCGTACGGCGATCTCGCCGCGATTGGCTACAAGGACCTTCGAGAACATCCGGCGCGAAGCCTAATGGATTAGCCCGGCACCGACCGTGTCGTTGGACGTCTCGTCGATCAGGATGAAGCTGCCGGTGCGACGATTGCTCGCATACCTGTCAAACACGAGCGGTGCGCTGGTGCGCAGACGCACGCGCCCGATGTCATTGAGAGCCAGCTCCCGCGGAGCGCCTGCGCGCTCCAGGGTGTGCACGTCGACGTGGTCGCACAGCTCGTCCACCACCGCCCTCACCTCGCGCGTGGTGTGCTTGACGATGTAGCGCGCGCCCTGGCGCAGAGGCGCATCTGTCATCCAGCACACGTCCGCCTCCAGCTCGCGCGCGACCGTCGGCGGCTGCTCTGGGCGACAGATCGTCTCGCCGCGCGAGATGTCGAGCTCGTCGCTGAGTCTCAACGTCACCGACATCGGCGCCAGCGCCTCTCCCAGCTCGCCGTCGTAGGTATCGATCGCCGCGATGCTCGTGCGCTGCCCCGTCGGCAGCACCACGACCTCCTCGCCCGCCCGAAACGCGCCGCTGGCGACCTGCCCCGCATAGCCACGGTAGTCGCTCCCGCCGGGCCCGGCAGGACGGATCACCCACTGCACGGGGAAGCGCGCGGGCCTGTGGTAGGGATGGTCGTAAGCCACCTCGACCTGCTCCAGCAGCTCCAGCAGCGTCGGGCTCGCGGCGTCATACCACCCCATGCCCTGCGAACGCTCCACGACGTTGTCGCCGTTGAGCGCTGACATCGGGATGTACGTGATGTCGCGACCCATGCCCGTTCCCGTCCCGATCCCGTTCAGCTTCTGGGCAAACACCTCGAACTCGGCCACGAGCTCGTCGAAGCGCTCCTGGGAGTAGTCGACCAGGTCCATCTTGTTGACCGCCACGACCAGGTGCGGAATGCCGAGCAGCGCGCTGATGAACGCGTGACGCTTGGACTGCTCCAGCACGCCTTTGCGCGCGTCGAGCAAGATCACCGACAGGTCGGCCGTGGAGGCACCGGTCACCATGTTGCGCGTGTACTGCTGGTGCCCAGGACAGTCGGCAATGATAAAGCGGCGGTTGGGGGTCGCGAAGTAGCGGTAGGCCACGTCGATCGTGATCCCCTGCTCACGCTCGGCGCGCAGCCCGTCGGTCAGCAGTGCCAGGTCGAGCGCCCCCTCGCCTCCGCGTCGCTCGCTTGCTTGCGCCACATGGTCGAGCTGATCCTCGAACACCTGCTTGGTGTCGTACAGCAGGCGGCCGATCAGCGTGCTCTTGCCATCGTCTACCGAGCCGGCTGTTGTGAAGCGCAGCAGGTCGAGGGTCACTAGAAGTACCCGGCCTTCTTGCGATCCTCCATCGCGGCCTCCGAGACGCGGTCGTCAGCCCGTGTCTCACCCCGCTCGGTGATCCGCGTCGCGGCGATCTCGGTCACGACTTCCTGCAGTGTGCTGGCCTGTGAGCGCACCCCGCCGGTGCAGCTCATGTCGCCAACGGTGCGATAGCGCACGGTCTCGGTGAACACGCTCTCGCCGTCGATCAGCTCCGTGTCCTCGTGCCACGCGTACAGCATCCCGTCGCGACTGAACACCTCGCGCTCGTGGGCGTAGTAGATCGATGGCACCTCCAGCTGCTCCTGGTCGATGTACTCCCACACGTCCAGCTCGGTCCAGTTGGAGATCGGGAACACGCGCACGTTCTCACCCTTCTTGATGCGCCCGTTGTAGAGGTTCCACAACTCCGGGCGCTGACTCTTGGGGTCCCACCCGCCGAAGTCGTCGCGAAAGGAGAACACGCGCTCCTTTGCGCGCGCTCGCTCCTCGTCGCGGCGGGCCCCGCCGAAGGCCGCGTCGAACTTGTGCTCGGCGATCGCGTCGAGCAGCGTCACCGTCTGCAGCTGGTTGCGCGAAGCGCGTGGCCCCTTCTCCTCGGCGACCCTGCCCGAGTCGATCGACTCCTGCACGCTCGCTACGATCAAACGCTCGCCCAGCTCGGCCACGCGGCGGTCGCGGAACTTGATCACCTCGGAGAAGTTGTGCCCAGTATCCACGTGCATCAACGGGAACGGGAAGGGGCCAGGGCGAAATGCCTTCTCGGCGAGCCGCAGCAGTACGATCGAGTCCTTGCCGCCGCTGAACAGCAGCACCGGCCGCTCGAATTCGGCGGCCACCTCGCGCATCACGTGAATCGCCTCGGACTCCAGTGCCCGCAGATGGCTCAGCTGAGGACGCTCGGCGACGCTCATGACACACCAACGTGCAAGCCGCACTCGGTCTTCTCCGTGCCGGCCCAGCGGCCCTCGCGGCCCTCGCCCGGTTGGGTGCACGGTGCGCAGCCGATCGAGGAGTAGCCCTGGTCGTGCAGCGGGTTGTAGGGAAGCTCGCGCTCGAAGATGCGCGTCCACAGGTCCTTTTCGCTCCACAGCGCCAGCGGGTTGTACTTGTGCAGCTCGCGCTTGGCATCGACTTCGACCAGCTCGGTGCTCGCGCGCGTGGGCCCCTGCTCGCGCCTGATTCCGGTGATCCAGCCCTCGGCGCCCTGTAGTGCCTGCTCCAGCGCGGCCACCTTGGCGACCGAGCAGCAGTGCTCAGGCCCGCTCCAAGGTGCTGTGGGATTGCTCGCATCGTGCACCTCCACGGCGATCCCAAAGCGCTCCTCGAACGCCTTCCATGTCTGCAGGGTCTCGGGAAAGAGAACGCCGGTGTCGATCGTCGCGATTCGAACAGGCGTCTGTCCGTCGCCGATACGCAGCAGCTCGTCGATCAGCACCGACTCCTCCTTCTGGAAGGAGCACAGCAGCACGACTTTGTCGCCGTGACGCTCGACGGCCTCACGCAGGGTCTCGCTCAGGCCGTTGGCGAGCTCGTCCCTGCCTGCAGGGGCATCGGTCGGGATGTCCTCTAGACCGCGCACTCGCCCTCACCGCGAATCACCTGGAATGGCACGTCGCGGTTCCAGTCGATGAATGTGTTCATTGTCTCCAGGCCGAAGTCCACCGGCAGCGATAGCTCCTTCACGAGCCCTTCGAGCTCCGGCGTGCCGATGCGCCGCACGAACGCGCCCCACTCCTCGCCCTCGTTGCGATTGGCCTCGTAGTGGCGGATCCAGCGCTCGATCGCCTCGGGCGCGCGCTTGGCTGGTAGACGCAGCTTCAGGCGCTGGCCGAACTTGACCTCTCCGCCTTCATACACGCCACCTACGTGAGGAATGTAGGCGGGAATCGTGTGCTCGCCTACCTTGATCGAGGCGCCGTAGAAGCCGATGTCGGCGACGTGGTGCTGGGAGCACCCGTTCGGGCAGCCGCTCATCTTGATGTGGATCTTGCGCGTCAGCGGATCGTCGATGCCCATCGCTTCGATGCGCTCCTGCACAGCCTGGTTGAGACCCATCGAGCTCGTGATCCCGAGCTTGCACGAGTCGGTCCCGGGGCACGACACCACGTCGGTGATCTCGCGTGAACCCGGGTCGCCGAGTCCGAGCTCTGACAGGGCACGCCACACGTCGTAGACGCTCTCCTCGCGCACCCAGCGCAGCACGAAGTTCTGCTGCACCGTCGTGCGCGCATAGCCGCCGGAATATTCGCGCATGATCTGGCCCAGGCCACGGAACTGCTCAGGCGTGAGGTCGCCACGCACGATCTTCACCTCGACGGTCACGAAGCCCTCCTGCTTCTGGGCGGCCACGTTGGCCTGCTTGAAGCGCTCGAACTCGGAGATATCGCCGTTGGGGCTGTTGTAGCTCGTCGGAGGCGCGGGAGCCGCTTCGCGCTCGTCGTCGAGGAACAGCCGATCCTCGATTGAGAAGTCGCGTTCTCCTACCCACTCGCCTTCGAGCTCCTGCTCGACCTGGTTGCGCAGCTCATCGATGCCGAACTTGTCGACGAACACCTTGATGCGGGCACGTGCGCGGTTGACGCGCAGCCACTCCTGGCGGTCGAAGATCCTGAAGACGGCCTCTGAGATCTTCAGGTAGTCGCCGTTGTCGAGCTCCACGAAGTCGTACAGAGTGGGGGCGACGCGGGGCATGATCGAGGTGCCGCCGCCGACCAGCATCTCAGCGCCGCGCACCTCTTTGCCGTCGACCTCCTTGATGCGGGCGCGGAAGGCGATGTCGTGGATGCCGCTGATCGCGCGGTCGCGCGGCGAACCGTCGAAGGATGTCTTGATCTTGCGCGGCATCCCCTGTGTGGTGGGGTGGCGCACGAAGTAGCGCGCATACGCTCCCGCATAGGGGGTGAGGTCGAACAGCTCATCCGCCGCCACCCCGGCCCAGGGATCGCCGGTGACGTTGCGGACAGTGTTGCCGCAGCCCTCGCGGCTGGAGAGTCCCGCCTCGCCCATCTCTCTGATCGCCTGCTCGATTTCGGGCAGGGGGATGTGGTGCATCTGGATGTTCTGGCGCGTCGTTACGTGGCCCTTGCCTAGCGGCGCGTACTTCTCCACGACGTCGGCGAACTTGTCCATCTGCTTCGGCGTGACACCGCCGAAGGGAAGCTTCACGCGGATCATCTGCACGTCGGGCTGGCGCTGGCCGTATACGCCCTGGCGCAGGCGGAACTTGATGAACTCGTCTTCGGGCAGGTCGCCCTGGAGGAACTTCGTGGCCTCGGTCTTGAAGTCGTCGTACTCCCGCTGCAGGATCGGGATTACGTGTCCCGGGACGTTCTGGAGGATCTCGGGGTCCTCGAGCGAGCCCTTTTTGGTGGTCCGCTCGGCGGGTATCGAAAATGGCTCCATCTGGCGAAGACCTCCTGGTCCGGGGTCGGGGTTGGTGGGCCCGGATTATTCGTTTGCGACCGGCAAAGAGATTGGTGGTAAAGCCTAGCGGCTTTTAGGTATTTAGCCAAGGGTCTGGCTCATCGCCCAGACCATCGCGCGCGACGCCTTCGAGCATAGCCGCGCGCGTCCACGGGTCCAGATGCTCGTTCGGCGGCGCCAGACGGGGCGCCGTATCGCGCATGAAGCGCTCGAGGGCGGCCATGATCGCCGCCGTCTCGGCAGGCGAGGCCGACGGGGCGATCAGCTTCAGCTGGGGGCGACGATTGACCATCCCACTGTCTCCGACTCAGAGGGGGATGTTGCCGTGCTTGCGCTTCGGGCCCGGTTCGCGCTTGGTGTGCAGCGTGTCGAGCGCGGCGATCAGCTTGGGGCGTGTCTCGTGCGGAATGATCACATCGTCGATGTACCCGCGCTCAGCCGCCGTATACGGGTTGGCAAAGCGAGCCTTGTAGTCGTCCATCAGCGTTTGGCGGCGCTCCTGCGGCGTCGGGCTGCTCGCGATGTCGCGCCGGTAGATGATGTTGACCGCGCCCTCCGGTCCCATCACGGCCACCTCGGCGGTGGGCCAGGCGAAATTGAAGTCTGCAAGCAGGTGCTTTGATGACATGACGTCGTAGGCACCGCCGTACGCCTTGCGCGTGATCACCGTGATCTTCGGAACGGTCGCCTCGGCGAACGCGTACAGGAGCTTGGCCCCATGCCTGATGATGCCTCCCCACTCCTGCGCGGTCCCCGGTAGGAAGCCGGGCACGTCGCACAGGGTCAACAGAGGGATGTTGAAGGCGTCGCAGGTGCGCACGAAGCGCGCGGCCTTGGCCGAGGCGTCGATGTCGAGCACGCCGGCCAGCTGGTTTGGCTGGTTGCCCACGATCCCGATCGCGTGCCCATCCAGGCGCGAGAAGCCGCAGATGATGTTCTTGGCGTGGTGCTCGTGCACCTCGAAGAACTCGCCGTCGTCGACGATCAGACGCACCACGTCGCGCATGTCGTACGGCTTGTTGGGGTTGTCGGGAACGACGTGGTCGAGCTCCGGGTCCATGCGCAGCGGATCGTCGGTCGGTTGTACGCGCGGCGTCGTCTGCATGTTGTTCTGGGGCAGGAAGCTCACCAGGTAGCGGCAGTCCTCGAGGCATGCGTCCTCGTCCTCGGAGGCGAACTGGGCCACCCCCGACTTCGTGTTGTGCGACATCGCCCCGCCCAGCTCCTCGAAGCCGACTTCCTCGCCGGTGACCGTCATGATCACGTCGGGGCCTGTGATGAACATGTGCGAGGTCTCCTTGACCATGAACACGAAGTCGGTGATCGCCGGCGAGTACACGGCCCCGCCCGCGCAGGGGCCCATGATCAGGCTGATCTGGGGGATCACGCCCGAGGAGCGCACGTTGCGTACGAAAACGTCGCCATAGGCTCCCAGCGAGACGACGCCCTCCTGGATACGTGCCCCGCCTGAATCGTTGATGCCGATCACGGGGCAGCCGATCTTCGCGGCGAGATCCATGATCTTGCACATCTTCTCGCCCATCACCTCGCTCAGCGAGCCCCCGAACACGGTGAAGTCCTGGCTGAACACGCACACCCGGCGGCCGTCGATCGTGCCGTGGCCGGTCACCACAGCATCGCCCCACGGGCGGTTCTTCTGCATGTCGAAGTCGTAGGTGCGGTGACGCACGAACGTGTCGAGCTCCTGGAAGGAGCCGGGGTCCAGCAGCTTCTCCACGCGCTCGCGCGCCGTGTACTTGCCGCGTGCGTGCTGCTTCTCCTCGGCCTCGGGGGCCGAATGCAACGCTTCGCTGCGTAACTCCTGCAGCTCGGCGAGCTTCTCGTCGTACGTCTCCGGGGCCTTAGCGCGCATCGGCGCGGAATCTTATCCGCGCGAGAACGGCCTGTGGTGCGCGGCACCGAGACGGTCGAGCACGCCCGTCAGCAGCTCGGTCGTCTCGGCCGTCATCTGCGCTTCCACCGAGGCCAGTTCGGCGGCCAGGTCGGCCTCAGGCTCGGCCGGCGGGTCGGGGTAGATCGGCTCGGGTGCTGCCAGCGCGACGACCTCTGGCTCTGGCTCGATAACCGCGGTCGGTTTCGCGTTGCGTTTGCGGAAGAGGCGTGCAAAGAATCCAAGTTGGGGTTCGGGCTTCACGGGGGATGGCTCCGGATCTGGTTCGACGGGCGCGACCGGTTCCGACTCGACGGCGACCGGCTCGGGCACGGGCTCCGGCTCGGGCACGGGCTCCGGCTCTGGCTCTGGCTCTGGCTCTGCATCGGCCGGTCCTGCGATCGCCTCCGGCTCCGACGGAGGCTCCTCGACCGCCGGTGCGGTGCGTGTCACCGACAGCGTGACCTTCGTGCCCCAGCCGGACTGCTTGAGCTGTACGACACCGCTTGCGCCCTCGCTCTCCCACTCGACCTTCGTCTCGGGCTCGACTGCTGTGATGCGGATGTCGCCGAGCTCTGACAGATGGCGGGCAAGTGCATCTGGGCTGCTCAACTCCGACCACAGCTCGGGCGGAGACTTCACAAGGGTGCGTTGCACCTCGGTCGAGACGCTCATCGCTCCAGGTTTCGCGCGTGGGGGTGAGAGTCCTTCTGGCGGTTCTGCCAGATACCCCCTTGTTTTGCACCGAGCGCTTTACTTCGGTACCTAACTATCGACCACAGGTCCCAGATTACCTGGCGTTTCCGGGTTTACGCTCCTGAGGAACTTCAAGCCCAGGAAGCAGCCTCGACCGCTTGTGGCGCGATCAAGGACTGGCGATCCAGCAGCTCCGCCAGCTGAACCGCATTCGTCGCCGCGCCCTTGCGCAGGTTGTCGGCGACGATCCACATGTCCAGGGCACGCTCGTGGCCGGGGTCGCGGCGGATGCGTCCGACGAACACCTCGTCATGACCTGTCGCCTGCGTCGCCAGCGGATAGAGCGAGGCATCGGGATCGTCGGCCACGGTGATGCCGGGCGCGGTGCGCAGCAGCTCGCGCGCTCGCTCGGGGCTGAGATCGTCTCGCGTTTGCACGTTGACGGCCTCCGAGTGGCCGTTGACGACCGGCACGCGCACGCACGTTGCGCTCACGCGGATCGACTCGTCGCCGAGGATCTTGCGTGTCTCGTTGATCAGCTTGCGCTCCTCGTCGGTGTGGTCGTCGCCGGGCGCGAAGCTGCCGGCGTGGGGGAGCGCGTTGAAAGCGATCTGGTGGGCGTAGGCCTGTGGCGGCTCGATCGGCATCCCGTGCAGCAGCGCGTGAGACTGGTCGAGCAGCTCGTCCACCGCCTTCTTGCCCGTGCCGGACACGGCCTGGTAGGTGGAGATCACCAACCGCTCGATACCGGCAGCGTCGTGCAGCGGCCCCAGTGCCACCACCATCTGCATCGTGGAGCAGTTGGGGTTGGCGACGATTCCCTGGTGGGACGCCAGCGCCCCCGGGTTGACATCCGCGACGACGAGCGGCACGTCGTCGTTCATGCGCCAGTGTGAGCTGTTGTCCACGACGACGGCACCGGCCTGCACGAAGCGCGGCGCCCACTCGCTAGAGGTCGATCCACCGGCCGAGAAGAGTGCGAGGTCGAAGCCTTGGATCGTCTCGTCGCTGAGCGCTTGCACCACGCCCACGCCCTCGATCTCCTTGCCGGCCGAACGCTCGGAGGCGAACGGCACGATCTCGCGGGCGGGGAAGCCGCGCTCGCGAAGCAGCTGCAGCATCAGCGTGCCCACCTGCCCGGTGGCGCCTACAACCGCTACTCGGTAGCCCTCACTCATGCCTCTCAGAGTACATGGGTACATGTTGCGATCCACATGCCCCCCTAGAGGGTCGATGGACAAGCGAGACAAGGACGCAGGGAGTGAAGTGTGCTCTGCACACGAACGACCGAGGACGCAGTATCGCGCCGTCCAGCGGCCCTCTAGGGCCTAGGTTTTGAGGACCATGAACAGAATCGTGAGAATCACGAGCAGGTCCATCGTCGCGCCGACCGCGCCGATACGGCGCACGAGCGTGTCGTGCTCGGGGCCGAACGTCACTGGTCCGTCGCCGGCCGCGGCGAGATCTTCCTCGGCTACCTCGACCAGACGCTTCTCGTTGGGGCTCAGGAACATGCCCTCCACGGCGCCGATCACGACAGCCACGGCGATACCCCACTGGACGTAGAACTCGCTCCACACGTGCAGCTTGGACGCGAGGTAGATGCCGCAGACGACCACGATCGCCAGGCCCGGCATGATGACCTTGACGCTGATCGCATGGATCGCCTTGTACAGCGCCGGCAGGGACCGCGAGTCGGCTTTGCCCACCGTGCCGAGCAGCACCGGGTAGGCGAAAGTCGCGCCGAAGGCGAACACCACGGCCATGATGTGCACGGCCAAGACCACTTCGAAGAACTGCACCGTTGCGATCACGAAACAAAATCCTATTGATCCGGGCGGCACATGTGCCGCCCGGCCGA
>JBAQGH010000174.1:0-2559 GCA_049287685.1 Solirubrobacteraceae bacterium
CCGCGCTCGCCCCGATCGCGCGCTTCACGCGCCGCACCGAGACGCTCGCCGGCGGGCTCGACCTCTCAGAGCGCCTGCCCGACGGCGGCCGCGACGAGCTGGCACGGCTTGCCGCCAGCTTCAACGCGACGCTCGATGCGCTGCAGCGCTCGGTCGAGTCCCAGCGCAACCTCGTGGCCGACGCCAGCCATGAGCTGCGCACACCGATTGCCAGCCTGCGCGCCAACATCCAGGTGCTGGCCGACGCCGAGCGCTTGCCGCCCGAGGACCAGGCGAGCCTGCGCGCGGACATCGTCAGCGAGCTCGACGAGCTCACGCGGCTCGTCGGCGACGTGGTCGAGCTGGCGCGCGGCGCCGAGCCCAAGGGCGAACCACACGACGTGTCCTTGGATGAGATCGTGCGCGGCGCGGTGCAGCGTGCACAGCGACGCTCGGACACGACTTTTCAAGTGAACCTGGAGCCGACACTCGTCAGAGGCGAAGCCGAGCGCATCGATCGCGCGGTGTCGAACCTGCTGGACAACGCACGCAAGTGGAGCCCGCCCGAGCAGCCGATCGAGGTCGATCTGCACGACGGCCTGCTCAGCATCCGCGACCACGGCCCCGGCTTCGAGCAGGCTGACCTACCACACGTGTTCGAGCGCTTCTACCGCGCCGACCGCGCCCGCAAGCTGCCCGGCTCGGGCCTCGGCCTGGCGATCGTGCGCCAGGCGGCCGAGGCGCACGGCGGCTACGTCGAGGCCGAGAACGCACCCGGCGGGGGCGCGCGCGTGCAGATCAGCTTCGGGGCGATCGTCGATACCGCCAACGCGTAACCGTTCGCCGAGCAGCGCTGACGAGCATGCCTTTCTCGCGCATGTACCCAAACCCACCTAGCAGCCAAAGCTGGCATTTCGGGGAATCTATGCCTGTGCCGTAGGGCCCTGCTGCTCGTCGCTGCTCGCGCGACGGGTACTCCACCAACTCCAGCCGCCGACGGCCACCACGGGCACGACGAACATCGCCGAGGCATACCAATGCATCATGCAGGCGAGCACGGTCATCGCTACTTAAGCTACCACGCTCGCCTGCCGTCGATGCATCCGATTGGGCTCAAGCCGCGCTCCGAGCTCGCCGCGCGGCCAGCAGACCACCTACCCCCGCAATCAGGCCGAGTGCGCCGAACACGAGCGCTGTGATCGCAAGTCCCTTGCTCGCGCCACCGGAGGTGCTCGCAGCTGCGTTGGAGCTTGTGCTCGCCGGCGTGACCGCAGCGCCCTGGCCCGTCGGCGTCTCCCCCGGCGTCGGCCCGGCCTCGCCACCGGCGACATCCTCGATCACACCGCCCTTGGCGGTGATGTTGACCGTGGGAGCCGGGTATTCGGCGCTCGGCGGGCCGATCCAGTGGATGACCTTGCCATTGCTGTAGTACTGGATCGTCTTGAACGCAAGCGACTGGCCGGCGATGTCGCTGGGCATGGCGATCGACAGCGGGAACTGGATGAAACTGCCGTTTTCAAGGCGCCCGAGCTTCGAGCGGTCGCCGGTCCAGACGATCTGAGAGACCTCTTCGTCGACGGGCCCTTCTGGCGTTTGGATCGGGGTCGCGGGTTTGACGAAGGTCTGCTTGATGCTCCAGCCGGGCACGTTCTGCGTATCGATCTCGGTGAAGCCCGGCGGAATGAGCATGTCGACCTTGTAGGCATAGGCGCCTTCCTGCTCGCCCGGAACGCGCACGTCGAGCGTGGCGAATGCCCCTGCGGGGATCGTGTTGGGGTGCAGGCTGATGTGGGCTTGTGCGGCAGCCGGGAGCGCCAAGACCCCGATCGCAAGCGCCGCCACGGCGATTCGCTTCATGTGTTCCTCCTTTGAATGGATAGGTGACCCCGCTGGACCGCGACTCTGTATCGCGCGCGGCTTCGCTTCAGGCAGTCGTGGCCGAGCGTTCTCATCGGATTGGGACCGACACGGTCTTTTCGTACTCTTCGAATTCCGACACGCGGTCGAGGATGTGCAACTGCCAGGTACCGCCGGGACTGAGGTCGGCTGAGCTCAGCACGTAGTGGCCGGGCCCCGCAAGGTTGGACTGCAGCGGCAGCGGCCCGATCCCCTTGGCGGGGAGCTTCGCGGTGACTGTCAGTTCCTTGGTGGCGGTGAACTGTGCCCCGGTCTTCGCGTCGATCAGATACATATGGACCGTGTTCAACCCGACTCGCGCAGGTTCGACGGTCAGCTCGAGCTCCGCCTGTCCGAGTGTGGTGTTAATCGAGAACGGTCCGCTTGCCGCGTCGATCGGCGGTGCGTAGCTGACGAGGGCCGCCGTCACGCCGAACACGACGAGCATCGCGGCAAGCTCGCCACGCATCGTGCGCCGCGCGAGCACGCCGGCTGCCCCAGGCGAGCCTCCGGTGCCGACGATCCTCTGCAGTGCGGGAAGCACCCGTTCGCGATTGATCCAGCCGAGCCCGATCAGCGTCGCGAGCAACACGACCTTGACGATCACGAGCGCTCCGTAGGTCGAATGGAGAAGCCCTTCGAAGCTGCGCACATCGATATAGGCCTGCACCACGCCGGTAGTGG
>JBAQGH010000175.1:0-16469 GCA_049287685.1 Solirubrobacteraceae bacterium
CCCCCGGCTCGGCCCGCGCCCGAGGCGGCGGCGATCACCGATCCGATCAGCCCCTCGACCGCGGTGCGCGCGCTTGCTGAAGTCTTTCCCCAGGACGGGGTCGTGGTGCTCGAGTCACCCTCTGCCACACTCGCGCTGCGCAACCAGCTGCGCCTGTCCAAGCCCGGCAGCTACTACTTCTCCTCCGGTGGCGGGCTGGGCTTTGGCATGCCGGCCGCGATCGGGGCGCAGATGGCACAGCCAAGCCGGCCCGTCGTGTGCGTGATCGGCGAGGGCTCGGCCCAATATGCGATCCAGAGCCTGTGGACCGCCGCGGCCTATGACGTGCCTGTGACGTTTTTGGTGTTGCGCAACGACGAGTACGCGATCCTCAAGTGGTTTGGCATGCTCGAGGACATCGTGGATGCGCCCGGGCTAGACCTGCCGGCGCTGGACTGTGCCGCTGTCGCTAGCGGCTATGGCGTCAACTCGCGTGTCGTGGACGGAGGCGAGAGCGACGCGCTGAGCGAGGCTCTGAGCAAAGCGCTCGCATCAAACAAGCCCGAGCTGGTCGAAGTCAAGGTCGCTCCGGGTATGGCGCTGCTATGACAGACGGAATGCCCGAGCGCTTCTAGAGCCCAGGACACCCAGGCCATGCACATGAAAAAGTGCCTGCGCAGGTTTACTGGGGATTTTTGGATGAGCAACAAATGATTTGGTACCAAACGATTACACCTAGACACAAAACAGGGGGTGCAACCTGGACATGCCCCCGCAGACAACAACCCACGACCGGCACAACTCCATCACACGACAATCCCACGACCAGCACAACCCCATGACCAAACACGACTCATGACCGAAAACACACCCGACGTGATCGTCGTCGGGGCTGGGCTGGCCGGTCTGGTCAGCACGCTCGAGCTATTGCGCAGCGGGCATAGCGTGCTTTTGCTCGACCGCTGTCAGCCCAAGGAGATCGGCGGCCTTGCCCGCGAGGCCTTCGGCGGCATGTTCATGGTCGACTCGCCCGAGCAACGCCGCTCGCGCATTCCCGACAACGAGGCGCTGGCACTGGAGGATTGGCTGCGGATCGCCGAGTTCGACCCTGAGGACACCTGGCCTCGACGTTGGGCCGAGCAATACGTGACACGGGCGCGCGACGATGTTGGCGGCTGGTTGCGCCAGCTCGGAGTTAAGTTCTTCCCCGTCGTCAACTGGGCCGAGCGCGGCAACTTCGGCGACGGCAACTCGGTGCCCCGCTTCCACCTCACCTGGGGAACCGGCAAGGCACTCGTGCAAGCGGTGTGGGGCGCGATCGAGTCCCATCCGCGTCGCGTCGCGCTCGATCTGCGTCTGCGCTCGCGGGTCACCGGGCTGATAGTCGAGGACGGGCGAGCGGTCGGTTGCCGGGTGACCGCGGAACACACGGCCCCCCGCGCGCGCGGGGGAATGCCTCAAACGGAGAGCACAACACCCAAGAGCGACGAGCCGGGCCGCGTGGCCGAGGACCAGTTGGACAACCCCGATGGATATGAGGTACGTGCCGCTAAGGCTGTCGTGATCGCCGCCGGCGGGATCGGCGGCAACCTCGAGCTCGTCCGCCGCGAATGGCCCACCGAGCGACTGGGGCCGGCACCGGAGAAGCTGCTGATGGGCTCGCACTACTACGCCGACGGCGCGCTGCACGAAGAGGTGCGCCGGCTTGGCGGGCACGTCACCCACCTGTCTCGCATGTGGAACTACGCCGACGCGGTGCGCCACCCCAAACCCCAGCGCGAACACCACGGGCTGAAGCTGATACCCCCGCGCTCTGGGGTCATGCTCAACCCCGACGGTCGTCGCTACGGGCCCGTACCGGTGATGCCGACGTTCGACGCTTACAGCGCGCTCGAGCGCATGTGCGAAGACGAGCGCAAGTACTCGTGGCTTGTTTGCAACTTCAAGATCGCCAAGCGCGAGCTGGACGTGTCTGGCTCGCAGCACAATCCCAACCTGCGCGAGAAGCGGCTCGTACCCTTCCTACTCAGCGTTGTGCTCGGCAAGCCTGGGCTCGTTCAGCATTTCCTCGACGGCTCGCCCGACTTCGTCTCGGCCTCCACGCTTGGCGAGCTGGCGGTCAAGATGAACGAGGTGACCGGCGATAACGCGATCGACGCCGCTGTGTTGGAACGCGAGATCGGCCGCTATGACGAGACGATCGCGCGCGGCAAGGGGCTGTTCAACGACGATCAGTTGCGTCGTATCGGCCAGCTGCGCAACTGGCGCGGCGACCGGCTGCGCACCTCGCGCTTCCAGCGCATCGTCGATCCCAAGGCGATGCCCTTGCTTGCGATCCGTCTGCAGCCGATGGCGCGCAAGAGCCTTGGCGGCATCCAGACCGACCTCGGCTGCCGCGTGCTTGGTGGGCAAAGCGACGAGCCGATTCCCGGCCTGTACGCGGTCGGCGAGGCCGCCGGCTTCGGCGGCGGCGGCGTGCACGGCAAGCGCTCTCTGGAGGGCACTTTTCTCGGCGGATGCGTCTTCACCGGGCGCCTGGCGGCCGCGACGATCGCCGGGGCCGAGCTGCCCCTGCGCATTCCCCCGCGCGTCGACTAGAGAAGCTCGCGCTGGTCCCCGACGCTCATGGGCAGCTCGCCAGAGGAACCCTACGACTACATCGCCGTCGGTCACGTAACGCGCGACGTGATCGAGGACCGTGCCGGCGGGACCGTCTCCCAAGCCGGCGGCGGCGCTTTCTACAGCGCACTACAAGCGGCGCGTCTTGGGCTGCGCACCCTGATCGTCACCCAAGGCGTGCCACTGGAGATACACGCTCTGCTCGAACCGTTCAGCGACGAGCTCGACCTGCGCGTCATTCCCGCCAAGCACACCACCACGCTGAGCACGCGCGGCTCGGGCACTCAACGCTCGCAGCGGTTGCTTGCCTGGGCTGGGCCGATCGTGGAGCCGCTCACGCTCGACACCGAGATCCTGCACCTGGCGCCCGTTGCGCGCGAGACGCCGACCACCTGGCAGGGGCACAGCCGCTTCGTCGGGCTCACGCCACAAGGGCTCGTACGCCGTTGGGAGTGCGGCGAGCAACTCCCACTGGTTCAGTTGGACGCCGGCTCGCTACTGGGCGACGTACCGCTCGCTACTGGCGCGCACGAAGCGCTCCTCGGCGACATCTCGCCTGTCGACTTGGACCCGCAAACGCTCCCTGAGCGCTTCAATGCGGCCGTGATTTCCGAGGAGGAGTGTGAGAGCTGCCACGCGCTGTTCACCGTCGCTCGCCGCGGTGGAGCGTATGTCGCGGTGACCGCCGGATCGCGGCCGGCGACCGTTCATCTGCCCACGCCCGCCGCTGGATCGGTTCTGCAGACTGAGGTGCCGCGCCTTGTCGAAGCGCGCGATGACCTCGGCGCCGGCGACGTGTTTGCCGCTGCCTTCTTTGTCGCGCTGAGCGAAGGAAGCGGTCCACGCGAGGCTGCCTCGTTCGGCAACGCGGCGGCCGCGCTGCGTATCGCCGGTGCTGGTCCCGGCGCGATCGGCGAGTGCTCACAGATCGAGACAGACACGAACGCCGACCGACCCGAGCCTGCTTGAGCGCCGCGTCGGGCCCGGCAAACCCTCGGGGGCCGACAGCCGACCCGAGCGCTACTCCCTGAAGACGCCCTCTTGCGCCAAGGCGGCATCAAGAAGCGGCTTCAGCTCGGCTGCGTCGACTGACTCGCGGCGGCCGGCAGCAAGCGCGGCGAGCAGCACGCAACCGCCGACAGGCGCCATCTCCACGACCGCCACCTGAGCCTGTGGCGCGAACTCGTGGATCGCGGCGGCCAATGGAGCCACGAACAGCTCGCCAGCCTTGAATACGCTTCCGATCAGACCAATCGGGAACTCGTCCCTCAGGGCCGTTTGCTCGACGACCGCGGCGATCTGCCTTGCCAGCTCCTCGGCAGCGCGAACGTAAAGACCGCGCGCCACCTCGTCTCCCGCGTATGCGACGCGTGCTGTCTCGATCGCGAAAGCGGCGATCTCTCCCTTGGACAGCGGCTTGGCATAGACGAGCGTGGCGAGTGCCTCGACGCTTTGCACGTCGAAGAAGTCAATCGCCGCCGCGCTCAAGAGCGTCTGCGGACCTGAGGCCTCGCGGTCGGCGAGCGCGGTCTTGATCGACTGCACCGCCAGCCAGTAGCCGCTGCCCTCATCGCCGAGCACATGGCCCCAACCGCCTGCACGCCATGCTCGCCCGTCTGACCCGATACCGAGCACGTTGCTGCCGGTGCCGGAGATCACGCCCACACCTGGACGGGCGTCGGTCGCTGCCGCCCAGGCGCCGACCACATCGTTGACCACCAGCCATGCCGCCGGACAGCGCTCGCGCACGTGCGCGGCAACGGCGTCGGTGTCTGTGCCCGCGATCGCCAGTACAGCGGCGTCGAGTTGCTCGCGCTCGACGCCGGCGCGGCCGATCGCCTCGTCGGTGGCTTTTACGAGGGAATCTGTCGCCGCATGGGCACCGACGGCGTCTGGGTTGCTCGATCCACCGTGGCCAAGGTGAAGCGTCTGCTCTTGCAGGTCCAGCACGGCCGCCAGCGTCTTCGTCGCACCCCCGTCGACGCCCATCACAAAGCGCGCGCCGAGCGAACCTTGCGAGGAGCCAGGGCCACCTGCGCGGCCGTCTGCCGCAGGGGTGGAAAGCGATCCGCCAGACCCATCTGGCCTGAGCCCGGACGCGATCAGGCCCCGCGGCAATGTGACCAGTGACTCACGCTTCATGGCGTGATCCTTCCAGGAACTGCCCTCCCAGGAGTTACGATCGCGCGAATGGATGTGCACGCGCAATTCCCTCGCGCTCGCCTGAACGCTGGGATGTACGAGTCCTTCTACCTACGCGCGGTCTCGCCGGACGAGCCGGTCGGGGCATGGATCCGCTACACCGTCGAGAAGAGACCCGGCCTGGCTGCACGCGGCTCACTGTGGGTGAGCGTCTTCGACGCAGCTGAGGACGCGCCGTTCATGTGCAAGCAAAGCAGCGACGAGCTGACCGTGCCCGACGACGGCTGGATCGCCATCGGCAGCGGCTCACACTTGGGGCCAACGCTTGCGCAGGGACACATGCAGCTGGGCGAGGCTGCCGGTTCCGGTCTGCAATCCGGTGGCCCTGCCGATGGGCGCTCAGGAGAGATTCGCTGGAGGCTGAACATCCGGCCCGACGCACCCGAGCTGCGCCACTTCAAGCAGCTCCTGCTGTACAGAAGCCCGCTGCCGCGCACCAAGCTCACCAGCCCCATGCCTGCTGCCCGCTTCGACGGCACGATCGAGCTGCCCGGGCGCACTCTGCGACTGGACGGCTGGCGCGGCATGGTTGGGCACAACTGGGGTGGCGAGCATGCGACGCGCTGGATCTGGCTGCACGGGATCGACTTCCGCGAGGACGCGAAGGCTTGGCTGGACGTGGCGCTTGGACGGGTGCTCGTAGCGGGCCGCCTCACACCCTGGATCGCAAACGGCGCGATCTGCATCGACGGCCGACGCTCGCGCCTCGGCGGGCTGGCCGCGCGTGGACTGAAGGTCGCGGAGAGTCCCGGTCGCTGCTCGCTGACGCTGCCTGGCGAGCACGGTCTGGTCGTTGAAGCACATGTCGACACGCCGCCAGGCTGCTCCGCTGAGTGGCGTTACGCCGATCCCGGCGCCCAAGGCCCCGCCGGCGAGCACGACGTCGTCAACTGCTCGGTGGCCGCACTCGCGCTCAACGTACGGGCTTGCATCCTGAAGGGTACAAGCGGCGAGGCCGCGACCACACTGCACACCTCTCACGGCGCCGCATATGAGCTGGGCGTCAGTGCAGCTGATCGATAAAGGTATAGACGACCATCAGGCTGACGAGCACGACGAACACGCGCAGCGCCCACAGTCCGGCCGTGACGCGTGCGCTTAGCACCGCGCGCGGTACGGGCCGCGAGGTTTCGGCCACGAACTGGTCGCGCTCGAGGTGCATGATCAGCTCGTCCTCGAAGCGCTCCTGTGCTTGCAGGTCGCGCTCTTGGAGGCCGGAGTCACTATGCGCCTCGCGTCGGGCCAGCGCCTCGGCGTTCCGCCTGGCGAGCGTGTCGGCCTTCTGTAGCGCAAGCGCATCCGTGTTCATGAGCCGATGAGATGGGTAGCTTGCAGGAACGAGTCGATGCCGTATGCGGCTCCGCAGAGGCCGACGAATGCGATCACCGCGATCCCGATCGCGTTGGTCGAGCGCTTGTTCGCCCACGCGCCCATCAGGCCCTTGTCGTTGGCGAGCATCAGCATCAAGACCAAGCTGACCGGCAGCAGCACGGTCGCGAGCACGTTGGCATTGAGCGCGATCGAGAGCAGCGGCGCGCCGGGGATCAGGATAACCGCGGCGGCGAGCAGCGCGACGCCGATATTCGCGGCATAGAAGACGCTGGCGTTGCGCGGCGAGCTGTTGAAGCTGTGGGAGACGCCGACGCATTCTCCGGCGGCGTAGGCGGTACTTGCGGAGATCGTCAGGATCGCCACCCCGCCGGCCTCAATCAGGCCCAGCGCGAACACGGTGCCGGCGGCGCTACCCGCGACGTGCTCCAGCGCCTTGGGAAAGCCGGCGCCGGCAAAGCCCTGAATGCCGGATCCACCATGACCGAGCAGCGCGGCTCCGGCGAGGAGCGCCCCAATCCCGAAGATCGCGGCGAGCACCGCACCGACCGCCGTGTCGTAGCGACCGTGTTTGACATCGCCGGGCGTCATGCCCTTGTCGGCGCTGGCGCTCTGCTGGAAGAAGATCATCCACGGCGTCACCGTGGCGCCGATTGTCGAGGCCAGCAACAAAAGCAATGTGTTGAAGCTGCCGCCTGGGAACGGGCTGAAGTCAAACGAGCCGACGACCGCTCCGACGTGTGGTTTGACGAGGATCGCCGCCACTAGGAACAAGCCGTTGAACATGGCCAAGCCGAGCACGATGCGCTCCCAACGCCAGTAGCGTCCACCACTGAGCGTGAACAGCACCAGTGCAAGTCCGAGCGCGACGGCGATACCGGAGCCGAGGTGGAAATAGGACAGCCCGACACGAATCGAGATGAACTCGGCCACGAGCGTGACCAGGTTGGTGAGGCTCAGATCGCCGGCGCCGAACCAGCCCCACACTCGCCCGTAGCGTTGCAGCACCAGCTCGCCGTAGCCGCGGTGAGTGACGGCGCCGACGCGCATGCACATCTCCTGGCAGACGAATGCCATCGCGAACAGCACCGGGATGAACGGAACGAAGAAGCCCAGCCCGTACTCGGCGCCGTCGGAGGCGTAGGCGATCATGCTCGGCCCGTCGTTCTCGCCGAGCATCGCGAGTATTCCTGGGCCTACGAGCAGCCACAACAGCCACCAGCGCTTGCCGTGCCCGCGTGCTTGATGCACGCGCGAGCGATCGAGGGATCGTGCGGCGTCCTCGGCGGTCAGTGGCGGGACCACGCCCGGCGAAGCGACTCCCGGCAGGGCAAAGCCCGGCGAGACGCTGGCTTCAGGCGTCGCCATCGACCGCCTCCCGAAGTGGAGGCCGGGCCACCTCGACACGCATCGCGCCGGCAAGCTGGCCGCCGAGCGTGTGCTCGCGTCCGTCGACGCTGACGAGCAGTGGACCGCCGAACGGCTGGCGCTCGAGCACCTGCAGGCGTCCGCCCGGCAGGACGCCCTGCTGGGCCAGGTAGCGCAGCATCTCCGGATCGGCGTCCGAGACTCGCACGAACGTGCCCTCGTCGCCTGGCACGAGGCTCTCCAAGCTGCGCGTGGGGCTCTCCTCCAGCTCCAGGTCGGCGCTTGGGATCGGGTCGCCGTGCGGGTCGATGGTGGGATTGCCGAGCTTCGCCGCGATCAGCGCCTCGAGCTCCTCGGAGAGGACGTGCTCGAGCACCTCCGCCTCGTCGTGCACACGATCCCAGGGCATGTGCAGGGCCTCGGCCAAGTACAGCTCTAGTAGTCGGTGGTGACGAATCACCTCGAGTGCGACGCGACGGCCCTCCGGGGTGAGTCGCACGCCGCGATAGGGCACGTGCGAGATCAGGCCGAGCTCGTCGAGCTTCTTGAGCATGCCTGAGACCGAGCCGGTGGTCAACTCCAGGCGCTCGGCCAGCGCGTTCGTGGAGACCGGCTCGTCCGCGCGGGTTTCAAGCGTGTAGACCGCCTTGCAGTAGTCCTCGATCGCCGGCGAGCGAACGCTTTCCTTGGTGGCCATGCAGAAATAATAAGGCATGCCAAGAGATTCTTCAAGTCCTGCCGTAAGACTCCGATTGGCTACATAGCCAAATCGCTCGTAAGAGCTGTACCATCGGAGGGCGCATCCCTGCACGGCGACATGGAGGCTCCGATGGCAGCAACCGACACAAAGCTCGAGGACCGGCTCGTGCTCGAGCGCGAGATATGGGCAGAGGGGCCTCCCCATGCGCTCTTCAAAGAGCTGCGCCAGGGCTGTCCTGTGCACTGGACCAAGGAAATCGACGAATTTCCCGTGGAGGGTGGCTTCTGGTCGGTGACCAATGCCGAGGACGTGCACACCGTCAGCCGCGACTGGCAGACCTACTCCTCCGAAGCCGGCGGCGTGACGGTCATCTCCGCGATCTTCCCTCTGGAGCTGACGCGAGCGATGTTCATCGGCATGGATCCCCCCAAGCACGATCGCGTCAAGGCGCTCTTCCAAGCTGGGTTCACCCCGAAGCGGATCGCCGCACACGAGCAGGCGATCCGCGAGATCGTGCGCAAGACGCTCGACGGCCTGGACGGGCGCGGGCAGTGCGACCTCGTGAACGATGTCGCGCAACCCGTCGTCTCGCGCGTGATCGGGAGCTTCATGGGCATCCCCGAGGAGGACGACGCGACTTGGGCGCGGCTGATGAACACGACCCTCGGCGCGGGCGATCCCGACCTCAATCCCGCCGGCATCGAGGCGGTCATGGAAAAAGAGGTGCCCGAGATATTCGAGCGCTGCGGGCACATGATCGCCGCGCGCCGCGAGCACCCTACAGACGATTTGACGAGTGTGCTCGTGCACGCCGAGATCGACGGGGAGAGGCTCGAGGAACACGAGATCGTGATGGGCTTCTTCCTGCTCGTGGCGGCCGGCAACGACAGCACCAAGGCCACCTACTGCAGCGGCATGCGCGCTCTGATGGAAGATTCCGAGCAGCGGGCGCTTGTGCTCAGGGACCACTCGCTCGTACCCGGCGTCGTCGAGGAGTCGCTGCGCATGTTTCCCGCTTTCGCGCACTTCAGGCGCACAGCTACTAAGGACACCGAGCTCGGCGGCAAGCAGATCAAAGCCGGGGAGCGGGTTGTCATGTGGTACGCCTCCTCCAATCGCGACGAGTCGCGCTATGAGGATCCCGACCACTTCGACGTGCGCCGCTGGCCGAAACGGGGATGCTCGCCGAAGGCGAGTGTCCCCCCGGCTTCGGTCGAGCACCAGGCCTTCGGCGCAGGCGGACGCCACTTCTGTCTCGGCACCGCGCTTGCGCGTCTGGAGCTGCGCATCCTCTTCGAGGCGACGCTCGAGCGCTTTCCGGAGATGGAGATCGTCGGCAAGCCATTGACGGTCGAGTCGGCCTTCATCAACCAGCTCAAGACACTCCCCGTCCGGTTGAACGCATAACGACGATCGCGGAGATAGCGGTCGCGGAGGAGCCCGAGCGCTGGGAGACGCTCGGCTTCACCGTGTCGGATGCGACGGTGCGGCTGGGCGCCGTGAGAATCGCCCTCACCGGAGAAGACGCGAGACGGGGGATACTCGGCTGGTCTTTGCGCGGTCTCGCAAACGCCGAGCTCGACGGCTTGCCTACCAGCGTCTCGGTGGAACCGCTGACACCGCCCGCACATTCCGAGCACTTCAACGGGATCGTGGCAATCGACCACGTCGTGGCGATGACGCCGAACCTGGACCGCAGCGTAGAGGCGCTCCAAGCAGCAGGACTAGACCTGCGTCGCATCCGCGAGCAGCCCACCCCGGCAGGCGCGCCACGCCAGGCTTTCTTTCGCCTTGGCGAGGTGATTCTGGAGGTTGTGCAGGAGCCCGAGGAGGTGCTCGCGGCGCGCCCCGACGCCACGGACGGACCAGCGCGCTTCTGGGGTCTGGCACTGCTCAGCGAGGACCTCGAGCTGACGGTCGAGCAGCTCGGCGAACACGTGGGCGAGATCCGCACAGCGGTCCAACCAGGTCGACGCATCGCGACTCTGCGGCGCTCGGCCGGGCTGACGGTGCCGGTCGCGCTGATGAGCCGCGCCGACCAATAGGCCACAATCCAGGTCGTGATGGCGTCCTTCGAGGACAGGGAGGCGGGATTCAGGTACGGAGTCGTGTTCCTGCTGACGCTCACGCTGCTCGTATTCGTAATCGTCGCTCCGGCGGCGAACTGGGCTCGGGCCGTCGCCTGCGCTCTGCAGTGGCTGGCGCTGCTGACGGTCGTCGCCACCTCGCGCGCCAGCAGCAACGTGCGCCGGCCCGTGGCGATCGTGCTACTTGCGCTCACGAGCTTCACGGTCGTCGGCGAGGCCGCCGGTGCGCTCTCGGACGCGGTGCTGTTTGCGATCAGTGGCCTGTTGTCGGCCGCGATCCCACTGGCTCTGGTCGGCGGGTTGATACGGCTGGTGCGCCTACACGGCGTGACTCCTCAAGCGGTCTCCGGAGCGCTCACCCTGTACCTGCTGCTTGGACTTGTGTTCGCTTGGGTGATCGGCTTCGTGGACAAAGTCGAGAACGTCCCATACTTCGCCCAGACGGCGCACGCCTCCACCAGCCAGATCGTTTATTTCAGCTTCGCGGTGCTGACCACCACCGGCTTTGGCGATCTCACGGCCGCCACGAACGTGGGCCGATCGCTGGCGGTCGTGGAGATGTTGCTCGGCCAGCTGTATCTGGTCACCGTCATCGGGGTGCTCGTCGGCAACTTCGCCGGGCGCTCGCGACGAGCCGCGGAAACCTCCCCGCCGACTACCCCCTTGCCTGGGCAACCAGGCGGCGGCAGCCCCTGAGTCTTCAGCTCTCTGGCAGCACGCCTGGGTGGGCCCTTTCGTAGGCGATGCGCTGCTTGATCAGCCGTGCCTCGTCCTCCAAGAACGAGAGCCCTTGTCGCTGCATCGCCGAGGAATTGTGGCGGTTGGCTCCCGCAAGCGCGAGTTCGCGCTTATCTCTTTGCAGAGCCGCAGCCAGCGACAGTTCCGGCTGGGCGCTGCCGACGCTGGTGGCGCCGGTCTGCACCTGCTGAGTCACGGTTCGCCCGTCGCGCAGCAGGATCGTCGCGGTGATCGCGCCGCGAAAGAACTGCCCGTCGTAGACGACAATGAGCACGTGTTGCGGGCCACCCGGACGCAATGTGCGCACGTCGCTTGGCGTCGCCAGCGTGACCGACACGACGTCGGCCTCAGCGCGCACGGTGACGATCGTGTGGCCTTCCAGCGTGCGCCGCTCGATTTGCGGTGGGGTGAGCGCGGGAACGGCACTTTCGAATGGACCTTCTCCAGCTCCACTCCGAACTTCGAAGTGGACCGCGGGCGAGTGGCGATCGGCATACGGGCACGCTGGGCTGCGGCGATGGCCGAAACACGGTTCGCCGCCACCCCAGCCCATCGGACCGTTCCTGACGGCTCCCTCGCGTTCTGAGAGGCCGGCGAGGCGCCCATCGATGATCCGCCCATACGACGAGGACCCATTGGCGCCCTCGGCATACCCCCAAGGCGCCCCGCCATCGGGATCGGGAGCGCGCGCCTGCGCCACCATCAACACCGGGGGGATCTGCGACGTAGAGGCGGCGCTCGGGGCGATCGTGCGTCCGTGCTCGACCACCGAGACCCGCACGGGCGCGTCCCAGTAGCGGCCGGGTAGAACCGCAAGGAACATGTGGTTGGCGTCTGTGGGGAGTGCCCGGGGCGCGCCCGCGCCGAGCAGCAACGGATGGGTTGCATCCGGCGGGAGCATGCCGGCGACAACCGTGCGGTCGGGCGTTGGCATGTAGGCATAGGGATGATCGGTGTAGCTCCCGACCATCACCACAGGAGGGTGATCGGCCACATAGGCGGTTGCGTTGCAACCCCCAGCTTCCGCCCCCTCTTCTTGACCAGCCGCCAGCGGACGCGGGCTCGCCCCGGGACGCGGCTCGAACAGCGCTGCCCCGCGACGGATGCCTACCTGGAAGCAGACCAGGCGAGCTGGGGGAGATTCGCCGTAGCGGGCACGCGGGTTGGGCCGTCCCTGCCAGCTGCGCAGCGCCCATTCGGGGCCGCCCGCCGGGTCGCTCGTATGCAGGGTCTCTCTCACTGTGCTCAATATCGGCACCGAGCTTGGCGGGAATTCTTGGCTTACCGGCACTGGTTCGCGGAAAGGAGGATCGTCGGGTTCGCTCAGCCAGCGCTTTGGCGGCGCGTTGTTGAACACTCTGTCGCCCGATTCTTCGCGTAGGTTTGCCGAGCGCGTGTAGGAGATCAAGTGCCCGTCGCGCAGATGTGCGGTGAGCGTCAGCGCGTGCGGATTCACATGACCGTCGAGCACCGCCACGAAGACACCACCGTGAGCGTCGATCGGCACAGCCCGCGAAGCGCCGGCGCCACTCAGCGTGAGCGAAGTCACGCGGCGCGAGACCGCGCCGTAGACGAGTGTGCGAGCAGGTTTGTTGCTCCATGGATACCCGGTGGCTTCGCCGCTGCCGGGCACGAAGCGACGCATCAGCACGAACAGCGACTGCTGTCCCAGTCGCCCGCAGACCTCTGGCGTCATCGAAGCTCCGTCGCGGCTGGGGTCTGAGCGACCAAGCTCCTGCGAGACCTGCGCACAGTTCTCGTCGGGATAGGAGCCCAGCGAGAGCGCCGGGCCGCCACTCGCCTGCCACGGCGAGCCTCCATCAGGGTCGGCCACTTCAAAGGCCACGGAAGAGGCGAACGCGATCGTGTGACTTCGTCCGTCGCTCGTGACCACGACGATGCGTGGGCGCACGTCTTCGACATAGCCGCGGTAGACGGTTATGAAGCTTCCATCCGGGCCGAGCGTCAGACGTCGTGCGCCTTCAGGACCGTAAGCGGTGACCGAGCGCGCACCGGCGCCCGCGATTCCGTTGACGATCGTGCGTGCTTCGGTGCTCGCATCGCCGAGGAACACACGCGCGCCGGCGAGCAATGGGCCATTGGGGGATTGCACGCCGCAGGCATCCACGCCACCGAGTGGCAGCGCGCGGAAGACGTGGTCCAAGCCGACGATGCCGAATTGGCCGCCCAGCACCTGCCCGACCGCCGTACACGTCTCGCCCGCGCGTGTGCGCGAGATACGGATGTCCCACGGCGGCAGCGCGGGGTCCGGGTCGGGGACATCGAGTCCCGCCAAGTGCGCGCTGCCTGGGATGGGCACGCCGCTTGAGCTGAGATCGACCGTATTTGGCGCCGGTAGCGGCGCGCCCCGTGAGATTAGGATCGCCGCGGCAGCCACCCCCGCGAGCAGCAGCGCGAGCGCCACCCCGATCACGAGCGCCCTGGGCAGCGGGTTACGGCGCGGCGCCGGCGGCTCTCCAAGCCCACGGAAGCGCTCGCCGAGCGCTTCGAGTAGGGCCAGCGGCTCGGTCATGATGGTCCCCCCCGCGTCGCCGGTCGCACATCTAGCGCCCGCCCCAGCGTGCGCAAGCCACGCGACACGCGCGCGCGGGCGGCCGGCTCGGAGATGCCCATCTCGCGCGCGACCTCCTCGTAGGGTCGTTCCTGCACCACGCGTAGCTCCAGCGCGCGCCGCTGCTCTGAGCTCAGGCGCTCCAACTCGTCGCCGAGCGCGGCGCGCAGCTCGGCGAGCTCGGCGCGCAGCTCGATCGAGCGCAGGTCGTCCTCGTGCGCCGCCGGCACCTGGATGCCCAAGCGCATGAGTGCCTCGCGCTCGACGTGCCCGCGTCGAAGGTAGCGCGACAGCTGCCGACGGGCGATCGTGTACAGCCACGCCTGGCGCTCCTCGCGCGAGTTCCCACGCAATCGCCGCCAGCCGACATAAGCCTGCGCAAACGTCTCGGCCGTCAAGTCGAGCGCGATCTCTGGATCGAACGTGCGCCGCGTAAAGAACACAAGCACCCCTTCGCTCTCTCGTCGGTAAAGGTCATCGAACTCCCCCAGGTCGGCCATCGCAGTCAATGTGTCACGGGCCGGGAAGCTGTGACGCGTGGCCAGTGGAAGAGTCGTGCCGCGCCGTGTCTCACCCTTTCCAAATAGCGGTCGAACACGTAGGGTGAGGCCATGTCCTCACCCAAGCGGACTACAACCCCGACCAAAGCCCCCTCCCCCCGCACACGCGTGCGACGGATGCCGGCTCGCGCCGACTACGAGCACGAGACGATCGACGCGATCCTCGACGAGGGGCTTGTGGCGCACCTTGGCTTTGCCGTCGACAGACAGCCCTATGTGGTTCCCACGCTGCACGCCCGCGTCGGCGAGCAGGTCTACTTCCACGGCTCCAGCGCCAGCCGCACCGTCCGCGCTCTGGCGGCCGGCGCGCAGATGTGCCTGACGGTGACGCTGCTCGACGGGCTCGTGCTCGCCCGCTCGGCGGTGCACCACTCGGTCAACTACCGCTCTGTCGTCGTGCTCGGCCAAGCCCGTGCGATCGTCGAGCCGACGGAGAAGATGGCGGCAATCGAGGCGTTTACCGAGCGGTTGATACCGGGCCGCTGGGATGAGGTACGCGGCCCTACCGCCAAAGAGCTGAAGGCGATCCAGGTGCTTGCGCTGCCGCTCGACGAGGCGTCCGCCAAGCTTCGGGCGGGTTCGCCCGTCGATGACGAGGAGGACTACGCGCTCGACACCTGGGCCGGCGTCATCCCGCTGAGCACTGTCGCCGGCGAGCCAACTCCGGACGAGCGCCTGCCAGAGGGCATATCGCCGTCGCCAGCGGCACGCGCCTGGGTCGCCCGCCGAGACGGCAGCGGCTAATCGAAGAGTTTCCGCGGCGTTTCCGCGGCGCAGGCAACGCGAGGTCGAATTGGTCAGGCGCTCAGCATCGGGGAACCGCACTAGCGCAAGCTATGAGCTGTGTAAGGCGAATGTAGGAGTTCTCCGCTAGCGCTGCGCGGCACGTCAGAATCGGGTCCATGAGGGTTTTGGTGGTAGAGGACGACCGGGCGGTGCGCGAAGCGTTGCGCCGCGCGCTGACACTCGGCGGCTATGAGATACAGACCGCCGAGGACGGCGAGCAGGCGATCGAGATGGTCGTTCAGAACGTCCCGGACGCCGTGGTGCTCGATATCGGCCTGCCGGGCATCGACGGCCTGGAGGTGTGTCGCCGCCTGCGCCTGCTCGGCAACCGCGTGGCGATCCTGATCCTCACAGCACGCGAGCTCCTCAGCGACCGCATCGACGGTCTTGACGCCGGCGCCGACGATTACCTCGTCAAGCCGTTCGACGTCGAGGAGGTCAAGGCACGCCTGCGCGCGCTGCTGCGACGCACCGGCTCGACCGGAGACCCCGACGCGCTCACTTTTGCCGAGATCCGGCTGGACAGGGCGCGTCACGGCGCCGAGGTCGGCGAGAGCTTCACCGAGCTGACGCGCACCGAGTACCAACTGCTTGAGCTGTTGATGCTCAACCCGAAGCGCGTGCTCCCGCACAGCCTGATCTACGACCGTGTGTGGGGCTATGACTTCGGCCCAGCGTCGAACGCTTTGCGCGTATACGTGGGCTATCTGCGCCGCAAGCTGGAGGAGGCGGGAGCCCGCCCGTTGATCCACACGGTCAGAGGCGTCGGCTACGTCTTGCGCGAGCCGTGAGGCGACGGACGGATATCCGCGAAAGCGTGTGTCGCCCGCGCGCGCGGGGGGCATCGGCGGTTTGGCGCACCCGATGCCCCCAAGCGTCATGACCCTGCGCGCGCGCATCGCGGCCGTAGCGGGGCTGGCCGTCGCGCTGGCAGTGCTCGTCGCCGCGATCGGCCTGTATGTCGCGGTGCGCTCAGACCTGCGCAGCGAAGTCGACAAGTCGCTGAGCCAGCGCGCGGCGGCATTCATGCCTCGGGATTCGGCGAACAGCGGCAGCGGGCCGGAATCGCCCGAAAGCCCCTCCCAGCAGAGTGGCTTGCCCCCGCCCAACGGGGGCGGCCCGCTGCCGGGCGATCATGCCGGCGGCGGCTTTCCCAGCAGCGTCGCGCCGGCGCCGCTCGGCGGACCCTCTGGCTACGTGCAATTCGTCTCACCGAATGGCATGGTCCACGTGCCCGCTGGCCAGGGCTCCTCGACGAGGATCCCACTGAGCACGACCGACAAGGAGATCGCGCGCAGCGGCAAGGGCCAAGCCCTGAGCGATCGCACGGTCAAAGGCGTACAGCTACGTGTGCTCACGCAAGGCAGCGGCGCGCACGGTGCGGTGCTGGTCGCACGCCCCCTCACCGAGCTCGACAACGAGCTGAGCCACCTACTGGTGGTCCTCGCGATCGTCGGCGGCGTGGGCATCGCGCTGGCTACCGCACTGGGCGCATTGGTCGCGCGCGCCGCGCTCGCCCCGATCGCGCG
>JBAQGH010000176.1:0-55928 GCA_049287685.1 Solirubrobacteraceae bacterium
CGGATACGGGCGGCTCGATCCGCCAGCCGGCCGCCCTGTGTGGGATCGTCGGTCTCAAGCCAACCTATGGCGCCGTCTCGCGCTACGGCATGATCGCCTTCGCCTCCTCGCTCGACCAGGCGGGCCCGCTGACGCGCGACGTCAGCGACGCCGCGCTGATGTTGCGCCACATGGTCGGCCGCGACGAGTGCGACGCCACCTCCTTGAGCTTCCCGCACGAGATCGCGTTGCCGAGCGCCGAGAGCCTCGCGGGGATCCGCTTGGGCGTGCCCGAGGAGCTGACCGGCGAGGGTATCGAAGCGGGTGTGCTCGCCTCCTTCGACGCCAGCTTGCGGCAGGCCGAGCGGTTGGGCGCGCGGATCGAGCAGGTGCGCCTGCCGCACGCCCCGCACGCGCTCTCGGCCTACTACGTGATCGCCCCAGCCGAGGCCTCGTCGAACCTGGCTCGTTTCGACGGCGTGCGCTACGGCTTGCGCGTCGATGCGGACGACTTGGTCGGCATGTACACGCAAACACGCCACGACGGCTTCGGCGCCGAGGTCAAGCGGCGCATCATGCTTGGCACCTACGCGTTGTCCTCCGGCTATTACGACGCCTTCTACGGCCGCGCCCAGCGGGTGCGCACGAAGATCGTCGAGGACTTCCGCTCCGTCTTCGAGCGTGTCGATTTCATCGTCACCCCCACGAGCCCGACGGTCGCCTTCGAGCTGGGCGCCAAGACCGGCGATCCGCTGTCGATGTACCTCAACGACTTCTGCACAGTGCCGATGTCGCTGGCCGGCATCCCAGCGATCTCGATCCCGTGCGGGCTGAGCGACGGTCTCCCGGTCGGACTGCAACTCGCCGGCCCGGCCTTCAGCGAGAACGCGCTGCTCGACGCGGCGTACGCGCTGGAGCGAACGATCGCCTTCGATGCGACCGCGGCGCGTCTGCCTGCTTGTGCCCGCCAGGGTGTCCACAGCAATGGTGGGTCCCCGGGAGGGGGGGTATGAACGGGCACGCCATTTTCGCCTGTCCGCGGGTCTCGGGTGTTTGCCTTCAAATTGACGATGCCCCCCGCGCGCGCAGGGGGGATCGCTCATGACGACTGCCTACGAGCCCGTCATCGGCTTGGAGATCCACATCCAGCTGGCCACGCGCACAAAGATGTTTTGCGGTTGCGAACTGTCCTTCGGCGATCCCCCCAACACCCACACCTGCCCTGTCTGCCTCGGCCTCCCGGGTGCGCTGCCGGTGGCCAACGCGCGTGCGATCCACTTCGGCCTGATGATCGGCATGGCGGTCGGCTCGAAGCTGGCGCCGCGCTCGATCTTCCATCGCAAGAACTACTTCTATCCCGACCTGCCCAAGGGCTACCAGATCTCCCAGTACGACGAGCCCCTGTGCCTGGGCGGGCAGCTGGCCGAGGTACGCATCCACCGCGTGCACCTGGAGGACGATGCCGCCAAGCTCGTCCACGTCGGCGCGAGTGGTCGCATCCACGCCTCCGACGCGTCGATCGTGGACTTCAACCGCGGCGGCACCCCGCTGGCGGAGATCGTCACCGAGCCAGATCTGCGCTCGGCCGAGCAGGCGGGGGAGTGGCTGCGGCTGCTGCGCACGACTATGCGCCAGCTCGGCGTCTCGGACGTGAACATGGAGGAGGGCTCGCTGCGCTGCGACGCCAACATCTCGCTGCGCCCCGCGGGCGCGAGCGAGCTGGGCACGAAGACCGAGCTGAAGAACATGAACTCCTTCCGCTTCATCGAACGCGGCATCCGCGCCGAGATCGTCCGCCAGGAAGAGATATTGAGCGGCGGCGGCCGCGTCTCCCAGGAGACGCTTCACTTCGATCCCGACAGCGGCCGCATCACCTCGCTGCGCTCCAAGGAGCAGGCGCATGACTATCGCTATTTCCCCGAGCCCGATCTGGTGCCGGTGACCGTCGAGGAGTCGATGCTCGACGCGGCAAGCGCCGCGATGCCAGAGCTGCCGGCCGCGAGGGCGGAGCGCTTCGAACAGCTTGGGCTAAGTGCCGAAAGCGCCCGTCGCCTCGCCTTCAGCGCTGAGCTGGGCGACTACTTCGAGCAGGGGCTGGCCGCCGGGCCGGACCCGGCGCCGGCGCCGCAGACGCTTGCCAACTGGATCGTCGCCGACCTGCTCGCCCGTCTGGATGACGGTCAGAGCCCGGGCGATTCGCTTGTAACGCCGGCCGCGCTGGCCACGCTCTCAGGAATGGTCGGCGCCAAGCAGGTGAGCGTGGGCGCCGCGCGCCAGGTGCTCGACCGGCTCGTGGCAGAGGGGGGAGACCCGGTCGCGATCGTCGCGGCCGAGGGCCTGGCCGCGCTCGACGGCGGCGACGACCTTGCTGCCGTCGTGGCGGCTGCGTTGGCGGCCAATACCGACGCCGCCGAGCGCGTGAAGGGCGGCAACGCCAAGGCGATTGGCCCGATCGTGGGCTACGTGATGCGCGAGACCAAGGGCCGCGCCGACGGCGGCGAGGTCACGCGGCTGGTGAACGAGCAGCTGGGAATCTAAAAACCGCGCTCCGCATAAGCACCCCCTTTCACGAGATGTCTAGATCGTTCCGCCCAAGCACCCCCTTCGCGAAACGTCCAGATAACACCTGGGGAACGGGCATCTCCGCACTCAGAACACCCGTGCGCCTGACATTTTGGACGAAAGGCCAAACACATCGGGGCCCTCCGAGGGCAATATGTTCGACATGAACAGGCCGAACTCAAATTCGATGGCAACTCCTCCTCGGCGGTTTCTCCTGCTGCCAGAGGACGCCGCGGATGTTCCCGGCCAGGGTGTGCGCATCCGACGCTATCGCCTCACGAGCGTCGGGCGCTCCCATGGCCTGGATCGTCCCCTGGCGGGTGGGTGGGAATCTCAGACATGGAATGTGCCACGGGTGCCATAGCCAGGCGATGGTGCGTGTAGGGCCAGGGACGGCATTTAGTGCCAAAACCTCGCCGCGCGCCCCTCTTTTTGAGCTAACCTCTGAGCTGTGAGCCCTTCCACTCGAGAGAGTTCCTCAGGTTCGCTCGGACGCACGATCGTCGCGATCCTGGTCCTGCTCGTCGTCGGTTATTTCTTGCTTCATGTCTTGATCGGCGTGGCTGTCGCGATCGCGGGCATCGCCGTCGTAGTCTTGGCGGTCGTTGGCGTCATCTGGGCGCTCAAGGTCCTGTTCTAAAGCTCCGCTCGTGATGAGCCGCGTGGAGAGCAGCACATGGCATATCTAGTCATCTGCTTCTTCTTCGGCTTGGCGGGTGGGATCGTCGGTCGCATCAAGGGCAGCTCGTTCGTGCTGTGGTTCTTGATCTCGGCTGTCGTGCCCATCTTCGGGCTGATGGCCGCGATCGCCTACCGCTACGACCGTGACGAGCCGCGCCGCCAATGCCCAAAATGCGGGCGCGTGACCAAGCTCCACGACGCTCTCTGCACCCGCTGCGGCGAGGAGCTCGAGTACCCCGAGCAGGTGCTCATGCCCGAATCCTTCCAGGGCCGCGCAGCACCCCACTCTGGCTGACGCTCAACGTGGCAACTTCGGCTTGCCTAAGCCGATTTTGGCTGCCCTAAGCCGATTCTTCGCATAGGCTGTCGGTTAGATGTCCGTCACAACCGAGAAGCCGGCCCAACACACTCGCGAGTCACGAATCGCTCGCCTGATCCATCGCGCTGGCTTCGAGGACGAGCGCTCGTTCGTACTGCGTGTCGTCCAACCCGCGCTAGTGGGAATGATCGACGGCACCGTCTCCTCGATCGCGCCGATCTTCGCCGCGGCGGTCTCCTCCAACTCGCACACTGCCTTTGTCGTTGGTCTCTCGACGGCACTTGGCGCCGGGATCAGCATGGGCATCTCAGAGGCGCTCTCGGATACGGGCGAAACTACCGGCCGTGGCTCGCCGTTCGTGCGCGGCACGATTACCGGAGGGATGACGGCGCTAGGCGGGATCTTCCACACGCTCCCCTTCCTGATCGCCGATACGCACAAGGCGCTGATCGTCGCCGGCTGCGTGGTCGCCGTCGAGCTGTTCGTGATCGCCTGGGTGCGCGAGCGTTTTCTGGAGGTCTCACTGCGCTCGTCGCTGATCGTTGTCACGCTCGCGGGCGCGATCGTGCTCGCCATAGGGGTCGCAATCGGCTCTTCCTGAGCGCAGGAATACTCGCTCCTGGCGGGAAAACCCGCTGGTAGACTTGTAGTTTCTCACAAGGCCCTGCGAGGGTCTTTGTTCTTGCGATCCCAATTTGAAACGGAAGGAGGTCGGTGCGATGCGTGCGGTTGACGCGGTGATGGAATGCTTGAAGGCGGAGGGCGTGGACGTCGTCTTTGGCTTGCCCGGCGGCGCCAACCTCCCGACCTACGACGCCTTCGTCGACGGCGGCCTGCGCCACATCTTGGTGCGCCACGAGGCCGGCGGCGGACATGCCGCCGAGGGTTATGCCAAGGCCACAGGCAAGGTTGGCGTGGCGTTTGCCACCAGCGGCCCAGGCGCGACCAACCTGATCACCCCGATCTGCGACGCGATGATGGATTCCGTGCCGGTCGTGTTCATCACCGGCCAGGTGCGCACCGAGCTGCTCGGCACCGACGGCTTCCAGGAGGCCGACACGATCGGAATCACGATGCCGATCGTCAAGCACTCCTTCATGATTCAGGACCCCCTGGAAATCCCGCGTGCGATCCACGAGGCGTTCTTCCTCGCTCGCAGCGGCCGTCCTGGGCCGGTGCTGGTGGACATTCCCCAGGACCTCTCCAGAGCGGAGATCCCCTATGAGCCGGTCGCCGACGTGCGCCTGCCCGGCTATCAGCCGACGCTCGAGGGCAACCAGAAGCAGATCCGCCAGGCCGCGAAGGCGCTTGCCGCGTCCCACCGCCCGGTGATCTATGCGGGTGGCGGGGTCGTCAACGCGAACGCCGCCGGCGAGCTGACCGAGTTTGCCACCGCCGATCGCTTCCCGGTGACGTGCACCCTGATGGGACTGGGGGCGTTCCCGGCACCGCATCCCCAGTGGCTGGGGATGCTCGGCATGCACGGCACCCGTGCCGCCAACTACGCGATGGACGAGGCCGACCTGATCTGTGCGGTGGGAGCCCGCTTTGACGATCGCATCACCGGCAAGCTCTCCGAGTTCGCGCCCCACGCCAAGTTCATCCACATCGACGTCGATCCGGCGGAGATCTCCAAGAACATTCCCGCACACATCCCGATCGTCGGCGACGCCAAGCACGTGCTCGCCAAGCTGCTGGTCGAGTACCGCGCGCTGAGCGCTCCCGGCGACCGCCTGAACGAGTGGTGGGAGCGGATCGAAGGCTGGCGTGAGAAGTACCCGCTCACCTTCGAGGACTCGACCGACACCGAGATCAAGCCGCAGTACATGATCAAGGCGCTGCACGAGGCGACCGGCGGCGAGGCGATCGTCACCAGCGACGTCGGTCAGCATCAGATGTGGGCCGCCCAGTACTACGACTTTCCCGCGCCACGCCGTTGGATCAACTCCGGCGGCCTCGGCACGATGGGCTTCGGTCTGCCGGCGGCGATGGGAGCGGCTGTCGGCTGTCCCGACAGAACTGTCTGCTGCATCGCCGGCGACGGCTCGGTGCAGATGAACGCCCAGGAGCTCGCCACCTGCGCTCAGGAGAAAATCCCGATCAAGGTGTTCATCATGAACAACGGCTACCTCGGCATGGTGCGCCAGTGGCAGGAGCTGTTCTGGGACGGGCGCTACAGCCAAGTGGAGGTTGGCGACTATCCCGATTTCGTCAAGCTCGCCGAGGCCTACGGCGCCACCGGGATGCGCTTTGACGACAAGACCACGCTCGTTGAGGACATGAAGCGCGCGATCGACACCGATGGCCCGGTGGTGGTCGACGTGAAGGTCACCCGCGAGGAGAACACCTACCCGATGATTCCCGCGGGGCAAGCCGCCCGCGAGATGGTGGGGTGAGCGCGATGAGCGAACCAGCCACCAAGGAACCGCTGAGCCTGGAGGGGCTGCAGGCCTCCGGCAACCTGCGCTCCGGGCGCAAGCACGTCCTCTCGATCCTGGTCGAGAACAAGTCCGGTGTTCTCACTCGCATCGCCGGGCTGTTCGCCAGGCGCGGCTTCAACATCGACACGCTCACGGTCGGGCCGACCGACGACGACCACATCTCACGCGTGACACTGACCGTCGACGGCGCCATCCACCCGATCGACCAGGTCACAAAGCAGCTGCACAAGCTCGTCAACGTGCTGAAGATCCGCGATCTGGAGCCGACCGACACGGTCGCGCGCGAGCTCGCCCTGTTCAAGATCTCGGCCGACGGCGCCCAGCGCGGCGAGCTGATGCAGATAACCGAGATCTTCCGCGGCAAGGTCGTGGACGTCACCAAGCGCTCGGTGATCGTCGAGGTCACCGGCACGACCGAGAAGGTCGAGGCGTTCGAGAGCATGGTGCGGCCGTTCGGCCTGATCGAGATGATGCGCACGGGCGAGATAGCAATAGCGCGAGGTAGGGCGGAGACATAGGGTCTGTCACAAAAGGGATGGGGTATCTAGTAAGTCGGCCGGTTCCGCCGGGCCATTCAGGATGCTGAGTCCGTGATGCTTCAAACCGGCGAGCGATTGCCGTTCGCGCTCAGCGAGGCAGACCGCGAACGCTTGGGCGCGCGGCTCGACCTTGCGCTACAGCGCGCGCGCCGCTCGGGAGGGCCGACGCTCGCGACGATCAGCTGCGCACTTCCTGGAGATATCGATCCCTCCGCGGTCGCCTGTGCTTCGCGTCGCCCCGGCGAGCCGTGGTTTGTCTTCGAGCAGCCCGATCGTGGTGGCGCGGCGCTGGCCGGCCTTGGCGAGGTCGTCCGTATCGAGGACTCCGGTCCCGATCGTTTTGCCACGGTCGCCGACCGCTGGCGCTCGCTCTCGGCAAGGGCGGTCGCCGATTCGCCGGGTGAGCCGGGGGGCGGGGGTCCGGTCGCCGTCGGTGGCTTTGCTTTTGCCCCTGACGGAGGCAGCTCTCCTGCGTGGCGAGGCTTCGAGCCCGCCTCGCTTGTCGTGCCCGAGGTGACGCTGACGCGCGAGCAGCACGACGGCGAGCGTCGCGTGCGCCTCACGCTTGCCGCCCTGACCCAGCCAGACGACACCGCAGAGGAGCTGCTGGCGGCTCTCAGCCGTCGCCTGGAGGAGCTCGCCGGCCCGCCGCTGCCGCTGCTCGATCCCGCTCCCACGGGCCGCTTTCAAGTCTCGAGCGGCATGCCTCCCGAGCACTTCGAGGCGGCGGTCGCTCACGCCACCGAGACGATCCGCGCGGGCGAACTACAGAAGATCGTGCTTGCGCGCGAGGTCCAGGTGCACGCGCCGAGCGACTACGATCCGGCGGCGGTGTTCGGCGTGCTGCGCGACGCCTTCCCCTCGTGCTTTGTCTTCTGCATCGGTCGTGGCGACGCCACATTGATAGCCGCGAGCCCGGAGCTGCTCGTACGCCGCGAGGGTCAGCGCGTCAGCACGATCGCGCTGGCAGGCTCCACGCGCCGCAGCGCCGACCCGGCCGTCGACGCGCACCTGGGCGAGCAGTTGATGCGCGACGAGAGCTACCGCGAGGAGCACGCGATCGTGGCAAGGCGGATCGAGCGCACGCTCAACCGCTACGCGATCTGGGTCGCCACCCCACCTGAGCCGACGCTCGTGCGGATGGCCAACATCCAGCATCTGGCGACCCCGATCCGAGCACAGCTGGCCGCGCCGGTCGAGGCGATCGAGCTGGCCGGCCTGATGCACCCCACACCGGCGGTCGGCGGTGAGCCGTTAGCAGAGGCGCTCGGTTTGATCCCGGCGCTGGAGGGCCTCGATCGCGGCTGGTACACCGGTCCGGTCGGCTGGACCGACGCGGCCGGCGACGGCGAGTTCTGCGTCGCTCTGCGTTGCGCTCTGTTGCGAGGCAACGTCGCCCGCTGCTACGCCGGTAACGGGATCGTGCGCGGCTCGGAGCCGGCGGCCGAGCTTGCGGAGACGGAGGTCAAGTTGCAGGCTCTGTTGCCTTTGCTCACAAGCTGAGCGGCCGGTCACGAGCTGAGTGTCAGATCACGAGCTGAGCGGCCCAATTACGAGCCGAGCGCCCCGGCCACGGCATTCCACACCTGCCCGTGCAGCTCGACGTTCGCGTCGCGAGCAGTCCGCACTTCGACGATCGCCGAGTCGGGCGCTGCCAAAGCTTGCTCCAGCTCCGAGCGCAAGCCGGCGACGTCGGCCGCCCGCCGATAGGTGAGCCCGTAGAGCGCGGCCGCCTGGGCGAAGTCGAGCCCCGTTGGCGTGGCGATATGCCGGGTGTAGATGTCTTGCGGTGCCGTTTCGTTGCTCTGATCGTCGGGTGAGCCTCCCGACATCGACTCCCCCGCTGGCGAGTCTCGTGCCATCTTGACGTCGGCAATCGGCAGGAAATCGAAGATCCCGCCGCCTTCGTTATTGAGCAGCACGATCGTCAACTTCAGGTCGAGCCGGCGTACGCCGAGCAGGGCGCTGAGGTCGTACGCGAGTGCGACATCGCCGATCAAGAGCACAACCGGGTCGCGGCTGGCGGCGGCCGCGCCAAGCGCACTCGAGACGGTGCCGTCGATTCCGTTGGCGCCGCGGTTGCACAGCACTCGCGGCGGATCGGATCGCACCGGCCAGAAGGTCTCGATGTCGCGCACCGGCATCGAGGATGCCACGAACAGCGTCGCCTCCTCTGGCAACAGCACGCCGAGCTCGGCGGCTACCGAGGGCTCGCTGCAGCTACTGGCGGCCAGCACGCCCAAGATCGTCTCGGCGGCCAGCCCGTCGGCGCCGCGCCAGCTCGCCAGCCAGTCGGAGTCAGGCATGGCCGAGTCTTCGAGCATGTCCGTGAGCGCGCTCAAGGCCGCTGTCGGCTCGACCGCGAGCGAGCTCGAGAGGACGCTTGCCGGGTCTTGCCAGGCGCCCTCCGGGTCGAGCGCGACCTGGGGGGTGTCGCCGAGGCCGGCAAGCCAGGTGCGCAGCGGCTTTGACACGGGCAGATCGCCGACGCGCAGGACGAGGTCGGGCGTGTGCTCACCTACGAACCCTGGCTCGCGAAGCAGCGCGTCGTAATGCGCGACGGCCGCGTCCCCGCGCCGTGCGCCCGACATCGGGTCGGCGAGCAGCGGCCAGCCGAGGAGCTCGCAAAATCGGGCGGCGGCGTGGCCAAGCGGTGTCCCCCGCTCGTGGCGCCCAGCCACGAGCACGCCTCGCGGGCATGAGCGGATCAGCTCGAACAGTGTGCTCAGGGGCGAGCTCAGAACTGTGCTCGGCGCCAAACCGGCCTCCGGGTCCGTCACCCAGCCCTGGGCCGGGCGGCTCACGTAAGGCCGCCCATCGGATCGTCCCTCGCCGGGCGCTTCGGGAAGCTCGTCGCGGACGAGCGGCTCGCGCAGCGGAAAGTTCAGGTGCACGATCCCCGGCCTGCCTTCCAGCGCCGTCCACCACGCGCGGCAGGCAAGCGTCCGCATCCAGCGCACACGCTCGCTGCTCGCCTCGTGCGTGCCGACCTCGAAGAACCACTTGGCGAAGCCGCCGAAGATCTTGAGCTGGTCGATCGTCTGCCCGGCGCCGAGCTCGCGCAACTCGGGCGGTCGGTCCGCGCTCAGCACGATCAACGGCACACGCGCCTCGTGTGCCTCTACGACCGCCGGCAGCAGCTCGGCGACAGCGGTGCCCGACGTGCAGGCGATCGCGACCGGCAATCCCGAGGCCTTCGCGAGTCCCACAGCGAAGAAGCCCGAGCAGCGCTCGTCGATATGAGAATGGCAGCGCAAGCGCTGCTCGTGGGCAAGCGTAAGCAGCAGTGGCGTACAGCGAGACCCCGGCGAGGTGCACGCGTCGCGCATGCCGCAGCGCGCGAGCTCGTCGACGAATGCGGCGAGCAGCTTGTAAGTGTCGGTGGCGGAGCTGATCGAGGCTGGGCGGTTCATTTCATCGTTGGGCTTGACAGCTCATAGGATGTGGGCGTGATCGAGGATGTTGTGCTGTTGCATGGATTCGGTGGAACTCGCGGTGCATGGGCCGGCGTTGAAAAGCTTTTGCCCGCCCAACGCTATCGCTCGCTTGCGCTGGATCTCCCGGGACACGGCGATCTGGCCGACGCACGGCGACCGATTACCTTCGCGAAGTGCGTGGCAAGCGTGCTGGAGCGCAGCCCCAAGCGCTTCGTGCTCGGCGGCTACTCGATGGGTGGTCGCATTGCTCTGCACGTCGCGCTGCAGGCGCCGCAACGAGTCGAGCGCTTGGTGCTGGTCTCGGCCACCGCCGGCATCGAGGACGCGACCGAACGAGCCGCACGCCGTAGGCGCGATCGGCGCTTCGCGAAGGAAATCGAGAAGGGCTCGATCGAGGAGTTCATCGAGCGCTGGCGCTCCAAGCCGATGTTCGCGGAGGACCCGCCGGAGGTCGATGCGCTTGCGCGCGCCGACCAGGCGCGCAACTCCCCTCCTGGAGTCGCCGCGGCGTTGCGTGGCATCGGCACGGGCGAGATGGAGTCGCTTTGGGAGAGGCTCGTGGACCTGCAGATGCCGGTGACCGTGGTGGCGGGCCACCGTGACGGCAAGTTCGTGCGCACGAGCGAACGGATGGTCAAGTTGCTGCCTGACTCGCTGCTGCAAGTGACCGGCGGTGGTCACTGTCTGCTGTTCGAGAACCCGAAGAACGTGGCGATGGCGCTCTCATGAGGAGAGCCATGCGGTCGTGCGACACCGGCGAGCTCTCGCGCGAACTTGACGAGGCCTTGGCCTGCCGACGGAGCACGCGGCAAAGACCGCCTTGCGGCTGAGCGCTCGTCATAGCGGCTCGACTCCCAGTCCTGGGCCGCTGGGCACCGCGATCTCACCGCGTACGGGCACGAGCGGCTCGGCGAGGCCTTCGAACATAGAGAGCGTGGCCAGGCCACAGGCCGGCAGCGGCCCGCGCGAAGCGAGCGCGGCGGCAGCGTGCACTCCGGCGGCTACGCCGAGCGGGCCGTCGAGCGTCGAGGCGACGTACACCTCGGCGCCCGAGGCGCGCACGAGCGCGGCGGCTGCGAGCAGCCCTGAGATGCCTCCGCAGCGAGAGATCTTCAGACAGACGGCGTCCGCCACGCCGGCGGTCAGCGCGCCGTGCTCCGCCGCCGTCTCGTCGATCGCGACGCGTGTTGCCACGCGCTCGCGCACCTCACGTACCCCCGCGAGCCCGTGGACCGGCTCCTCGACGAGCTCCAGGCCGGCGGGAGCGAGCGCTTCGATGTTGTGCACCGCCTGCTCGACGTCCCACGCGCCGTTGGCGTCTACACGCAACGCCACGTGGGGACCCGCGGCCGCCCGCACCGCCCCCACGCGACCGGCGTCGTCGCCGACCCCGACCTTGATCTTCAGGCAGCTGAATTCCTGCTCGACGGCGAGTTTCGCTTGGAAAGCCGCGCCCGCGCGATCGAGCGCCGACAAGGTCGCGTTGACCGGAACCGTCGGGACCGGCGTGTCGGTCACGAGCGAGGCAATCGGGCGGCCCACGCGCCGGCCGGCGCGGTCCCAAAGCGCCAGATCGACCGCCGCGAACGCCTCCGGCAAATCCTCCACGCGGCGGCAGGCGTCGACGACTTCGGCGCCGTTCGTGCCGGCCGCGCCCTCGACCACCGGTCGGTAGCGCTCGAGCGCTGCTTCCACGCGCGCGATGCTCACCCCGTCGTAGGCCTCCAGTGGCGCCGCCTCGCCGTAGCCGCTGACGCCGTCCTCGTCGGTGATGGCGACGATCAGCAGCTCGCGCTCGGCGACGGCGCCGTAGGACGTTTGCAGCGGTACGCGCAGGCGCAACGCATGCCGTCGCACGACCATTCTCATCGCGGCTCGCTCAACTGCTCAACCCCTCCGCCGGTGGCAGCGAGGATGGAGAGCGCGGACAGCGCCTCGAGCTCAAATCCCGCCGCTCGCGAGGATGCCGGCGGCGAACAGCAGGCAGAAGACGAGTTGCAGCATTCCCGTCTTTGCCAGCGCGCCGTTCAGCGCCGGCCCGTCCACGCGCGAGCGGACGGTCCGCACGAGCGGGATCGCGAGCGGGATCGCGAGCCATGGCAACAGCAGCCACGCGGTCATGGAGCCGAGCAGCCAGGGCAGTGGCACGAGCACGAACGCGCCCGCCACCATCGCCGTATAGAGCGCGCGCGTACGCTCACGCCCGAGACGCACGGCGAGCGTGCGCTTGCCGGCGCGCCGGTCGGTCTCCAGGTCGCGCACGTTGTTGACGACGAGGATCGCGCTCGCCAGCAAACCAACAGGCACCGCGCACGCGAATGCCTGCCAGGGCAGCTGTTGCACCTGCACGAAATAGGAGCCGGTCACGGCCACGATCCCGAAGAAGAGGAACACGAACAGCTCGCCAAGGCCCTCGTAGCCGTAGGGCCGCGGGCCGCCTGTGTACAGCACGCCCGCCAGGATCGAGGCGCCGCCGACGGCGATCAACTCCCAGCCGGCCACAATCACCAGGTAGACGCCGCACAGCACCGCCAGCCCGAAGGTGACGTATGTCGCCAGCAGCACTCGGCCGGGTGGCACGAGCCCACCCGCGGTTACTCGCACCGGGCCGAGGCGGTCCTCGGTGTCGGCGCCGCGGCGCGCGTCGGAGTAGTCGTTTGACAAGTTGGTGCCCACCTGGATGAAGATCGCGCCGAGCAGGGCCGCCACGAATGCGAGCGGACGGAAGTGTCCGGCGCCGAGCGCCAGCGAGGTTCCGACCAGTACCGGGGCCACGGCTGCTGGGAGCGTGCGCGGGCGCGCCGCCATCAGCCAGATGTGAACCGCGCTCGATGCTTTCGGCGTCGGCGCGGCGGCCGGCCTGGGCGCACCGACCGTTCCCATCGTGGTCACGATCGCCTCGCGCTCATGCCGCCATCTCCCTCTGGTTCTATCGGCTTCACGTCCATCATCGTCTAATTCTCGCCCAGACCATGTGTGCTCCTAAGCCCGCCTTGGGAACTGGTCGAAATCGGGCCGGCGCTTTTGCTTGTAGGCCTCGCGTCCCTCTTTGGCCTCCTCGCTGCCGTAGAACAGCAGGTTGGCGTCGTGCGCGAGCTGCTGGATTCCCGCGAGCCCGTCCTCGGAGGCGTTGAAGCTTGCCTTCAACAGGCGCAACGAGAAAGGCGAGAGCGCGAGCATCTCACGGCACCATTGCACCGTCTCGTCCTCCAAGCGCTCGAGCGGCACGACCGTATTGATCAGGCCCATCTCAAGCGCCTGCTGAGCGTCGTACTGGCGGCACAGAAACCAGATCTCCTTAGCCTTCTTGACGCCGACCACGTTTGCGAGCAGGCCGGCGCCGAAGCCGCCGTCGAAGGAGCCCACGCGCGGCCCGGTCTGGCCGAAGCGGGCGTTGTCGGCGGCGATCGTCAGGTCGCACACCAGGTGCAAAACGTGGCCGCCCCCGACCGCATAGCCGGCCACCATCGCCACCACCGGCTTGGGCAGGCGGCGGATCTGGATGTGCAGGTCGGTCACGTGAAAGCGTCCGGGGCGGGTGGGATCTGGATCGCCGGCATCGTCCTCGGCGAGGTAGCCCGAGTCGCCGCGCACGCGCTGGTCGCCACCGGAGCAGAAGGCAAGGGGCCCCTCGCCGCACAGCACGATCGCGCCGACCTCGGGGTCCTCGCGGGCCTGCTCGAGCGCCTGGGAGATCTCGACGACCGTCAGCGGACGGAAAGCGTTTCTGACCTCCGGCCGGTTGATCGTGATCTTCGCGATGCAGGGAGCTCGGTGGCGATTTGCGGTGCCATCCCGCGTGGACGCGTCCTCGGCGTCGCGGCTGTCGGGCTCGACTGACTTCTCGTAGCGGATGTCGGTGAAGCTGGCGGCTGCTGTCCAGGTGGTGCTCAAGGTCGATCGCTGCTCCTGTCTTGGATCCGCGCGCTCACTGGCGCGCGCCGAAGATTCAAAGCGAAGGCTAGCTGTAGTTCCCAACAGGGTTGTGCCAGCTTATGAGCAGCCTCGTGGGTAACTACAGCTAGCCTGTAGCCATGCAGGTCGAGGCATGGCTCGAGCGAGCCGCGCGCACGGCGCCCACGGTCACCGCGCTGCAGGCGCAGGATGCGCGGCTGTCCTACGCCGAGCTCGAGCGTGCGGCGCGTGCGGGGGCGCTGGAATTGACCGAACGCGGGGGGCGCGCCGGCCAGCGGGTCGCGATTGCGCTGCCGCCCGGCCTCGCCTTTGCGCAGGCGCTGCACGCCTGCTTTTTGCTTGGGGCCGTTGCGGTCCCAGTCGATCTGCGTCTGACCCCGTCCGAGCGCAAGCGCATCGCCGCCGGCGCGACCGTGCTCGTGCAAGAGCCGCTGTCGATCGCGGTACGGGAGGGGGGACGCTCCCAGGCGCTCGCGCGGGGTGCCAACCACGATCTCGATGCCGTCTGTGCCGTGATCCACACATCCGGCACGACCTCCAATCCCCGTCCAATCGAGCTTACGTACGGCAACTTCCTGTGGAGCGCGATTGGCTCTGGGGTAGCGCTTGGCGTAGATCCCCAGGAGCGCTGGTTGTGCGCGCTGCCGCTTTCGCATGTAGGTGGGCTGTCTATCTTGATCCGTAGCGCGATCTACGGCACGACCGCTGTGATCCACGAGCGCTTCGAGTGCGAGCGTGTGCTCGCGGCCATACAAGGGGAGCGCATCACGCTCGTCTCGCTTGTCTCAACGACGCTCGCGCGCCTGCTCGACGCCGGTCTAAACGATCCGCCGCGGCTGCGCTGCGCGCTCACAGGGGGTGGACCTGTGCCGGCTGCTCTGGTGCAACGTGCACGCGCGGCGGGCGTGCCTGTGCTCGAGACCTATGGGCTGACCGAGTGCTGCTCACAGGCGGCCACGGCGCCGCTCGCCGTCGGGGCGCGGGACACGGGCGCGGGCGTGCCGCTGTTCTGCACGCGCACCGAGATCGCCCCGGACGGGGAGATTCTGCTCTCCGGTCCCACCGTCGCGCGTGGCGCCCAGGCCGCGGATGGTCGTCTGCACACCGGCGACCTCGGGCGCATTGACGAGCGCGGTTTCTTGCACGTCACGGGTCGCAAGGCCGACACGATCGTCAGCGGCGGCGAGAACGTTGCGCCCAGCGAGGTCGAGGCCGTGCTCGAATCCTGCCCGGGCGTGCTCGAAGCGGCGGTGCTCGGACGTCCCGACGAGCAGTGGGGAGAGGCCGTCAGCGCGATCGTCGTCACCGCTGCCGGAGCCGTCGTAAACGAGCGTGTCGTGCGCGAGCACTGCGCCGCGCGCCTGGCCCCGTTCAAGGTGCCAAAGCATGTGACTTTTGCCTCAGCGCCCCTTCCTCGCACCGCGTCTGGCAAGCTGTTGCGCAGGGAGCTGTAATGGGATCTTGTGATGAGCACCGTTCAACCTGAGGAAGAACGTGGCAAGCAGGCGGCGCGCGAGCACCGCGTAGCGAGCCTCGCCCACTGGGAAGAGGCCGCTTCGGGCTGGGTCGCGCGCCAGGCGACGCTGCGCGAGCTGTCCGCGCCCGTGTCGCACTGGATGATCGACGCTGTCGATCCCCAGCCCGGCCAACGCGTGCTCGAGTTGGCGGCCGGCCTCGGCGAGACGGGCTTTCTCGCCGCGGAGATGGTGGCGCCCGTGGGTGGTGTGATCACCAGCGATCAGGCCGACGCGATGCTCGACGGTGCACGCAAGCGCGCGGGCGAGCTGAGCCTGACGAATGTCGAGTTCCAGGTGCTCAACGCCGAATGGATCGACCTGCCGGTGGCAAGCGTGGACGTTGTGTTCTGCCGCTGGGGTTACATGCTGATGGTCGACCCCTTAGCCGCGCTGACCGAGACGCGCCGCGTGCTGCGCCCTGAAGGTCACGTCGCGCTGGCGGTTTGGGACGCGATCGAGCACAATCCGTGGGCGCTGCTGCCGGGCGCCGAGCTGCTCGAGCGCGGCCTGATCGAGCCGCCGCCCGAGGGCGCTCCGGGCCCGTTCGCGCTCGGCGACAAGCAGCGCGTGCGCGACCTGCTGGAAGGCGCCGGCTTCGACGAGGTGTGGGTGGAGCGCCTGAACCTGACCCAGCGTGCGGCCAACTTCGACGAGTTCTGGGAGACGACGCTCGACATCGCGCGCGTCTTCCACGACGCGGTGCTCTCGCGTCCGCAGTCGGAGATCGCCGACATCCGCGACAGCCTGGCGAAGCGCTTCGAGCCCTACACGGCCGAGGACGGCTCGCTCGAGATTCCGATGCGCACCCTGATGGGGTTTGGCACTGCATAATCGGATAGCCTGCTCGCCATGCTCTATGACGACGACGCAGACCTAACGCTCCTCGACGGCAAGACCGTCGCAATCCTCGGCTACGGCTCACAAGGCCATGCCCACGCCCTCAACCTGAAGGACTCCGGCGTTAAAGTCGTGGTCGGCCTGCGCGAGGACTCCTCCTCGGTCGGCAAGGCTCGTGCGGACGGCCTGGAGGTGCTCTCACCCGTCGAGGCGGCCTCGCGCGGCGACATCGTGATGATGCTCGTGCCCGACGAGCTGCACCACGCGGTATGGGACGAAATCTCCGACGGCATCGCCGAGGGTAACGAGCTGCTGTTCGGACATGGCTTCTCGATCCACTATGGCGAGGTTGCGCCGCCCCCCGGCGTGGATGTGGCGATGGTTGCCCCCAAGGGGCCCGGTCACCTTGTACGCCGCCAGTTCACCGAGGGCAGCGGCGTGCCCGGGCTGATCGCGGTCGCCCAGGACGCGACCGGCAACGCTCGTGCGCTGGCGCTCGCCTACGCCAAGGGCATCGGCTGCACGCGCGGCGGTGTGATCGAGACGACCTTCAAGGACGAGACCGAGACCGATCTGTTCGGCGAGCAGGCCGTGCTCTGCGGCGGCGCCTCCGAGCTGGTGCAGGCCGGCTTTCAGACACTGGTCGACGCTGGCTATGACCCGGAGATGGCCTACTTCGAGTGCTTGCACGAGCTCAAGCTGATCGCCGATCTGATGTACGAAAAGGGTCTCGCGGGCATGCGCTACTCGATCTCCAACACGGCCGAGTACGGCGACTACACGCGTGGCAAGCGCGTCATCACCGAGGAGACGCGCGAGAAAATGCGCCAGATCCTCAAGGAGATCCAAGATGGGGATTTCGCGCGCGAGTGGATCGCCGAGAACCGCGCCGGCCAGGAGAACTTCCTGCGCATGCGCGCCGAGCAGGCCGACTCGCAGGTCGAGCAGGTCGGCGGCGGGCTGCGCTCGCACATGGCCTGGATCAAAACCTCGTTCTGATGTGTAGCGGCCGTCGCGCCGGTTGTGTCAACTAGGATCGGGCTGACGTGTCTCGTCCTGCCTTTGTCCAGCCACGCTCCGGCACAGCGAGCCAGGTGAACAAGGCCGCGAGGCGACTCGCGCTGCTCCGCACCCAACTGCTCGCCGGGATACATCTGGACGCTGACAACGGAGCGCAGGCGATCATCGACATGGGCCTCGTAGAGGGTTGGCGAGAGCTGCACGCCGCGCCTCTCCGAGCTACGAGCGCGAACCTTCGTCACTATGTCCGGCCTCGCTCTGCCAAGGCGTCGGCCAATGTCTCTGTCACCCAAAGGCTGAAGAAGTTCTCGACGATCCTCGACAAGCTGAACCGGTATCCGAAGATGCAGTTGAGTCGTATGGAGGACGTAGGAGGAGTCAGGGCGATCCTTCCCAGCCAAGAGGCGGCCGACGAGGTAGCCCGGCGTCTACGCAAAAATTGGACGGTCCATCGCTACCGCGACTATGTGCGCGACCCCAAGCCATCCGGCTATAGGGCGCTGCACCTGATCGTCGTCAAGAAGGGCGTCAAGATCGAGCTGCAGTTGAGGACCGGTCTACAGGATCTCTGGGCAAACCAGGTCGAGCTGGACTCACGCCACCTCCGCGTGGACTTCAAGTCGGGCAAGGGGTCCGAGGCCGTTCATGCCTACTATGTAGCCATGAGCGAGTTCTTTGCGATGAGGGAAGCGTCCGAAGAGCCACCGGAGAAGTTCATGGCCGACCTCACCAGCCGCTATAGGCTTGCCAAGCCCTATCTAGCGTCGTCCCGTACAAGGAGAGACGATGGACGTTGACGAGATTCGCCATTTCCTTGTGGTCTATGACATCGCTGCCGCCAAGGCGGCCGTGACCGAGTTCGACGATTACGAGGAGGCGCTCGCCGCTTATGAGGCGATCGAGAAGGAGAACTTCGGGCGCGACGACCTGGATATCGTGCTGCTCGGCGCCGATTCGCGGGCGACTATCGAAAAGACGCATTCGAGCTACTTCAAGACCATCGATGGTGGCTTCGAGCACTTCTTCAGCGACCGGCTAGAGCGCGTCTAACCCGGCCGAACGCGGCCGCTGTTGGGACTCGCTACACTCGCCTTCGTCGTCGCGACTGGCGCACTAGGTGGAGTTCACCACCGGGGAGCGACGAGCATTTCAGCCGCGCGCCTGGGCATCCTTCGATCTTCGACACCCCGCGAGGAAGCCCAATGACGGCCAGCCCCCAAGAGCAGCAAAGCCAACTCGTAATCCCAGCAGCGCTGAAGCCCGCGGATGGGCGTTTCGGCTGTGGCCCTTCAAAGGTACGCCCCGAGGCGCTGCAGCACCTGGCAAGCCAGGGCGCGGCGCTGATGGGGACATCCCACCGCCAGAAGCCGGTCAAGGGGCTCGTGGGCGAGGTCCGCTCGGGCCTTGCCGAGCTGTTCTCGTTGCCTGCGGGTTATGAGGTGGCACTTGGCAACGGCGGCGCGACCGCCTTCTGGGACGCGGCCTCCTTTGGCCTGGTCGAGCGTCGCGCGCTGCACCTCGCCTTCGGTGAGTTCTCTCAGAAGTTCGCGACCGTCACAAGTGATGCTCCATTCCTCGAGGATCCGTTCGTCGTCAAGGCCGAGCCGGGTAGCGCACCGAGCGCGGAGGAGGTCGAAGCGGCGCTTGCCGGTACGGAGGGCAATGTCGACGCAATCGCCTGGGCCCACAACGAGACTTCGACCGGCGTGATGGCGCCCGTGCTGCGGCCGGCGGCCGGCGGCGATGCGCTGGTGCTGATCGACGCCACCTCCGGCGCCGGTGGCCTGCCGGTGGACGTCTCCCAGGCCGACGCCTATTACTTCGCCCCGCAGAAGTGCTTTGCCGGGGATGGGGGGCTCTGGGCCGTGTTGCTCAGCCCCGCGTCGTTGGAGCGGATCGCGCGAATCGATGCCTCCAAGCGCTTCACGCCGGCTTCCCTGTCGCTGCCGATCGCGCTTGAAAACTCGACGAAGGATCAGACCTACAACACCCCCGCCTTGGCGACGCTGTTTCTGCTGGCCGACCAGATTCGCTGGATGCTCGACGGCGGCGGGCTTGCCTGGTGCGTTGGCCGCAGCAGCGAGTCCTCCGCGCACTTGTACGAGTGGGCCGAGCAGAGCCAGTACGCGACGCCGTTCGTAACCGCCCCCGCCAACCGTTCGCTCGTTGTCGGCACGATCGACTTCGACGAGCGCGTCGACGCGAAGCTGCTGGCGAGCATCTTGCGCGCAAATGGGATCGTCGATGTCGAGCCCTATCGCAAGCTGGGGCGCAACCAGCTGCGCGTCGGCATGTTCCCGGCCGTCGAGCCTGAGGATGTGCGTGCGCTCACGGCATGTATCGACTGGGTAACAGAGAGGATTGCGTCATGAGCGCCACTACGAACGACAGCCAGAGCACCGAGCGCTTGAAGGTGCTGGTCAAGGAGAAGGTCGGCGACTCGGGCGTCAAATTGCTCGAAGAGCACTTCGACGTCGATCTCGGCATCGACTGGTCCAACGAGGAGTTGGCGGAGAAGATTGCCCCCTACCACGGCATCCTGATCCGCTCCGCCACGAAGATGACGGCCGAGCTGATCGACGCCGGTGAGAGCCTGCGCGTGATCGGCCGCGCCGGCGTCGGTGTCGACAATGTCGACGTGGAGGCCGCCACGCGCCGCGGCATCGTCGTCGCCAACGCGCCGCAGTCCAACGTCGTGACCGCCGCCGAGCACACGATGGCTCTGTTGCTTGCCATGGCTCGCAACATTCCCCAGGCCTACGTCTCGCTCACCGCCGGCAAGTGGGAGCGCTCGAAGTTTTCCGGTGTCGAGCTGTACGAGAAGACGCTTGGCATCCTCGGCTTCGGGCGCATCGGCCAACTGGTCGCGGTGCGTGCACGTGGCTTTGGCATGCGCGTGCTTGCCTTCGATCCCTTCGTCTCGGCTGAGCGCTACCGCGAGCTTGGCGTGGAGAAGGCCGATAACAGCGAGGAGATCTACGCGCAGGCCGACTTCATCACCGTGCACCTGCCCAAGACACCCGAGACGGCCGGTTGGGTCAACGCGGAGGCCTTCGCCAAGATGCGCGACGGCGTGCGCATCCTCAACGTCGCCCGTGGCGGGCTGATCGACGACGCGGCGCTCAAGGACGCGCTTGACTCCGGCAAGGTCGGCGGGGCTGCGCTCGACGTGTTTCCCTCCGAGCCGATCACCGACTATCCCTTGTTCCAAGGCTACCCGCAGGTCGTCGTCACGCCGCATCTCGGCGCCTCCACAGCCGAGGCCACCGACCGCGCCGGCTACCAGAGCGCCGAGCAGGTCGTCGCCGCGCTCACCGGCGGCGTCGTCTCAACCGCCGTCAACATTCCCTCGGTTGGGGCAGAGGACATGGAGGTGCTCGGACCGTTCCTGCCGCTCGCCCGTCGGCTCGGCCGCCTGGCGATGTCGCTGGCCGAGGGCAGCTCGGTCGAGCGCATCGAGGCCGCCTTCATGGGTCGCATCGCCGACTTCGATACGCGCCTGCTGACGCTGGCTGTTATCAGCGGCGCCCTGGAGGGGCGTACCGAGGAGCAGGTCAATCTCGTCAACGCGCCGAGCATGGCTCAGCAGCGCGGCATCGTCGTCGAGGAGAAGTCGGTTACCGAGGCACAGGACTTCAACGAGCTGATCCGCGTGACCGTCGTCGCCGGTGGCGAGAAGGTCGCGGTTGCCGGCACCGGCATCGGCCCCAACCGCGTGCCGCACCTGGTCGAGGTGCAGAGCCGGCGCCTGACGATCGAGCTGACCCCGCACGTGGCGGTCTTCCGCTACGCCGACCTGCCGGGCATGATCGGCCGCGTCGGCACGATCTTCGGCGGGCACGGCATCAACATCTCCTCCGCCGCGGTCGGCCACACACCCGACCCCCCATCCGGGGGGCAGGCAAATTCCGAGCAGCGCCTGGCGGCGATGGTCGTCACGACCGACGCGCAGGTGCCGGCCGAGGTCGTACAGGAGATCGTCGCCTCCGAGGGGTTTGTCGCCGGCTGGGCCGTCGAGCTCTCGTAAGCCGAGTAGGCTGATCCACGATGCGAGCTGTAGTCATCACCAAACACGGGGGGCCTGAGGCGCTGCAGGTGCAGGAGCGTCCCGACCCGCAGCTGGGCTCCGGCGAGGTGCGGATCGAGGTTGCCGCGTGTGGAATCAACTTTGCCGACGTGATGGCGCGCATCGGTGTCTACCCGGACGCGCCCAAGCCGCCGTGCGTGGTCGGCTACGAGGTGGCCGGCACCGTCGTCGAGCTCGGCGAGGGCGTGCAGGGACTCGAGCATGGCCAGCGTGTCCTTGCCAGCACGGTGTTCGGCGGCTATGCCTCGGTCGTCTCGGTCTCCGAGCGCGATTGTGTCGTCTTGCCGGAGCGGCTTTCCTTCGAGCAGGGGGCCGCGATCCCCGTCAACTACGCGACCGCCTGGGCCGCCCTGGTGGGCTACGGCAGCCTGCAGCCCGGCGAGCGCGTCCTCGTCCACTCGGCCGGCGGGGGCGTCGGGATCGCCGCTGTCCAGCTCGCGCGCCGCTTCGGCGCGAGCGAGATCTACGGCACCGCGTCGCCCGCCAAGCACGAGCGCGTCCGCGAGCTCGGTTACGACCACGTGCTCGACTACAAGGATGTGAATACCAAGGGAGCGCTGCCTCAGTTCGACGTGATCCTCGACGCGATCGGCGGCCACAGCCTGCGCACCAGCTACAACCTCCTGCGTCCCGGTGGACGGCTCGTCGGCTTCGGGGCGTCCGCGGTCGTCTCCGGCGCCAAACGCAATCTGCCCACCGCCTTGCGCACGCTGGCACGCATGCCGCGTTTCTCACTGGTCAAGCAGATGTCCGAATCGAAGGCCGTGATCGGTTTGAACATGCTCACCTTGTTGAAGGACCGCGGCACGATCGAGCCGTGGCTCGAGCCGTTGCGGGAGTTGCTCGACGACGGCACGATCGAGCCGGTCATCGCCGGCACGTTCAGCTTCGAGGAAGCCGGCGCCGCCCAGGACATGCTCACGCAGCGGCGCAACATCGGCAAGGTAGTACTCACCCCCTGAGGCTGTTGGCGTGTGTCGCCGTGGGTGCTACCCTGCGTTGCACATGTCGTTCCAGCTCTCCCTGTCGCTTCTCCTTCTGCTCCCCCCTCGGGGGGAATAGCGCGTGGCGGCCGCGTAGCCGCAAACCCAGAGGAGAAGCGTCAAAGCGAGAGAACTGGAGAAGTGAGCACGACATGAGCGAGCAAGCAAGACCCCAAGACGAGCGCGACCGCGTACGCATTTTCGATACCACGCTGCGCGACGGCGAGCAATCGCCGGGCATCTCCCTGAACCGGCAGGAGAAGCTGGAGATCGCCCAGCAGCTGGCGCGCCTGGGCGTGGACGTGATCGAGGCGGGCTTTCCGATCACCTCGCCCGGCGATTTCGAGTCGGTGCAGGCCATTTCCCGGGAGGTCGAAGGCCCGGTCATCTGCGGCCTGGCGCGCACCTCCGCGCAGGACATCGATGCCGCCTGGGAGGCGGTGCGCGATGCCGAGCGCCCGCGCATTCACACATTCATCGCCACCTCGGACATTCACATCGAGCGCAAGCTGCAAACCACGCGCGACGACGTCAAGGGACAGGTTCGCGCCGCCGTGGCGCACGCCAAGAGCTACACCGACGACGTCGAGTTCTCACCCGAGGACGGCTCGCGCTCGGACGTGCGGTACATGGCCGAAGTCATCCAGATCGCGCTGGACGAGGGCGCCACAACCATAAATGTGCCGGACACCGTCGGCTACACGATGCCCGATGAGTACGCCGCGATGTTCACGGAGCTGTACCGCCTGGTGCCGGCTCTGCGCGACGTCGTCGTCTCCGTTCACTGCCACGACGACCTGGGCCTGGCGGTCGCCAACTCGCTGGCCGGCGTGCAGGCGGGCTGCCGGCAAGTCGAGTGCGCGGTCAACGGCATCGGCGAGCGCGCCGGCAACGCGTCGCTTGAGGAGATCGTGATGCTGCTGCATACCCGCGAGCCGGCGCTGGGGCTGTGGACGGGTATCGAGACGACCGAGATTGCCCGTACCAGCCGTCTGGTCTCGCGCCTGACCGGCTACCCGGTGCAGCCCAACAAGGCGATCGTCGGTCGCAACGCGTTCGCGCACGAGGCCGGCATCCACCAGGACGGAGTGCTGAAGGAGCGTGCCACCTACGAGATCATGGATGCCACGACCGTCGGTTTGAAGAGCAACGCGATCGTGCTGGGCAAGCACTCCGGCCGCCACGCGTTGAGCAAGGCGTTGGAGGAGATGGGCTTCAAGGTCGATGGCCAAGCTCTGAACACGGCCTTCAAGCGCTTCAAGGAGATCGCCGACCGCAAGAAGCAGGTCACGGCGATGGACCTGGAGGCGCTGGTCACCGAGGAGCTGCGCGGCGACGACGTGGCCGCATACGCGCTGGTCGACTTCGAGGTGGCCGCCTCATCGGCAAGTCCGCCGATGGCGCGTGTGAACGTGAGCGTCGAAGACGGCGTACCCCATAGCGGGGCACAAGCCGTCAAGCTGGGGGAGTCCTCCGGCGACGGTCCGGTGGACGCGATCTTCAAGGCGATCAACGCGGCGACAGGTGTCGACGCGGCTCTGCGCGAGTTCCGCGTCGACGCCGTGACCGAGGGCCAGGACGCACTGGGCGAGGTCTCTGTTGTCGTCGAGGTGCAGGGCCAGACCGGCGCGGGCCAAGGCGTCTCAACCGACATCATCGAGGCGGCAGCGCGGGCGTACACGCGCGCGCTGTCGATCGGGGTGATGCGGGCTCGTGAGGGCGCGTGTGGAGTCGGGCTGCCCGAGCCCGCCGCCTAGCATTAAGCCCTGGCGAGCTTCGGACGATAGGTGCTCGCGCTACGGCTGAGGATTTGAGATATTTCCCCACCGTAGCGCGGCAGTGGTACTTCTACGTGGTCGAGTAGCGACCGAAGAGCCTCCGCAGCTCGGCGTTGTCCTGCTCCTCGAGGTTCACCGCCTCCGCGCGGACATCATCCCGATTCACGTCGAGGCGCCGCAGCTTGGCTTTGTCCTTGACGATGACCTCGATACGCCCGAACTGATGTCCGTGCTTCTCGGCAAACTTGGCTAGGCCCTTGGTCTTTGCGGAGCTGTCCTCATTCGTGTCCCAGTGCGGATCGATGATGTCGACGACGATATGCTCGCCGTCCCTACGGAAGAAGAGGAAGTCGGGGTACATGGGGACGTCGTTACCTTCCCATTCATAGGGTACGAGGAACGACCATGACTTACGCGGCAGGTTACGGACCCAACCGAGGATGTCGTCACGTTTCAGTTCTTGCTTGACCGTCGGCCTCTCCCAGCTATTGAGACGGCAGCTGAACTTGCCGTGCTCGCCAACGTACAAATGACGATCGTATGATTCCGTGCCTTTGACCGCTTCCATCGTCGACGGCAGCTCGAGCTCCATCGGCGTGCCCGTCGCGCCGGTCAGGTTGAGCGCTCGGTAGTCGGCGCGGCGCTCCTCAGAGAGCGCGTCGATGGCTGTCTTGTGCTGCTGCTTCTTCTTGTAGAACTGCTTTTCGCACGCTTCTTCGACCGCTGAGAAGAGTGCCGAGTCTGAGAGGAGCACGAAAAGCTCCGCCTTCGCCTGTGACGATGACATGCCGGCGGCGACACGCCGCTTGTGCCAGAGCTTATGCAGGCCCTCACCGAGCCGGCGGCCGCAGGTGAGGTAGATATCGTCGATGTTCTGCGTGGCGGCGGCCACTTCGTTGAAGCTCTCCTCGAGCTCTGGGTTTTCGACGTCCTCCCCCGCGATTGGTGTCGCTATTGTCAGCTCGCGAACGTCGATCTGGCCTGTGCTCGCGATAGCGTCCTTGAACAACTTCGTGCGCGACTTCTTTTTGCGCTCCGCCTCGAGCAGGTCGAGCACGAGCTTGCGCGCTTCAGCGAGCGCTTCGGGCTCGATCTCGTCATCGGTGAGGTATCGGCCAAGGTTGATCAGCCTGCGGATGTGCGTCTTCTTGCTGAGACGCTCGATCGAGTAGCTCGGCAGCGTCGCCGCCTTCTTGAATAGCTCGTCCTTGTCGGCGGCACGCTGGTACTCGATCAGGTCCTTGCCCTCCACGAACTCGGGCGGCGCAGCAAGGCCGGTGTCCTTCTCGGTCAGGTACTTGCGCACCTTCTCGAGGGCTGTGTGGTCGTACCGCGGCAGGTAAAGCGAGACGCTGTTCAGGAAATCGTCGCCGCGGATCTTGCGACCGAGCGGTGTGCGCACCAGGCGTCCGATCAGCTGCGCGATGTTCGTGTAGTCGTTCGCGCTTCGGTAGGACATCACGACCTCCGCGCGCGGGCAATCCCAGCCGGTGTTCAGGCTCTGCTTGAAGAACACGACGCGCAGGTCCGCGTCCTCCTGGATATCGGACGGCGGAACGTAGCGGAGCGCCCGGTCGGCCACCTGGACCGCTGTGTGCTCTTGAAAGGAGTGTGCGATCTCAGCATCCCTGAGCGGTCCCAGCACGTCCTCGAGCTGATCGATCGCCTCTTCGAGATTGGTCTTCGAGTACGTGCCCTTTTCGTGCGCGTCCTCGACCTGGACGATCAGGATCGGCTCGAAGGACTCGACATCCGGCTGGCCAGCGCAATAGTCGTGCCAGCGCTCGCGGTAGCGGTCGAGTCGCTCGGCTGCGCTGCGCAGGAAGGAGACATCGGCAGGTTGCGCGGCTGTAGGGTGAAAGACCGCGAGCGTCTCCTTCAGCAGGCCGGAGCCGCGCACCTCCTCTGGCGTGACCTCGACCTGGCGCTTCGTGCGGCTCGTACCTCTGCCTTTGAGCAGCTTCTCAAATCGCTCTGGGGTCGCGCTGACACCGACGATCAGGGGGACGGGTGAGATCTCGCTCGAGCCCATGACGAACTTCTGCACAATCGTTGCCGCCACCTTCTCGTCCCTTTCGCTGCGCATTCCCCGATGCGCCTCATCGATGATCAGCCAGAAGTGCGTTGGGGACTCATTGATCGTATTCTCGATCGTCTGCCAGATCGTGTATTTGTGCGAGTCGCCACCCTTGACCAGGTTGCTGCTCTTGCTGAGCTTCTGGATGTTGAGAAAATAGATCTGTCCCGGCGTAAAGCGCCGCTGTTTGAACTTCTCGGTGTCGATCACTTCGAGGTCGCCTGATACGAGCTCAGACGAGTCGTTCTCGATCTTCTTCTTCGACTGTAGGTTCAGTTCCGGGTTGTCGCTCAACCAGAGAAAGCAGGCGTGCTCGTCGCCGGGGTGCTTGTCCTTGCCGTTCAGGATCAGCTCCATGAGCCCTGTTGCCATAACAGTCTTGCCGGAGCCAGTGGGGGATACGAGGACGATCGCCTGGTCCTTGCCGCCGGCCTCCTCTATCTCATGGCGAGCGAGGCGAGCCTCGGAAAAGAGCTCGTCAACGCGCGTATCCTGGAAATCCTTCAGCTTGATGTTCACGATCGTGCCCTGCGACGGTAGTGGCGGAGGAAGTCGCGGTATAGAAGCATTGTCGTGCGCTTGCGTCCGAGCGCCTCTCGCATCTCGGCGTACGCCTCATCGCTGTCGGAGATCAAGAAGACGTGCGTTACGCTTGGCTCGTCCTCGAGCTCCCGCCGAAAATCCGTGAATGCGAGATCATCGAAGAGTATCGCATAACCGCCCTCCGGCGAAAGGAGATACTTCTGTCTCTCCTTTACCTTAGGTCGCGTTCCGCGCGCTCCGGCCGCGAGCCAGAGCAAGGGATGAATCCCCTCAAATTCGAGCCCGAGATCGACACGGTCGCCGTCAAGGTAGTCGAGCCGGAAGAACTCGACGTTCTCCTCAAAGCCCTGTCCGAATGAGCGCCCGTCCAGATAGCGATACGACTTGGTGTCCGGCATTGGCGAGCCGTCAGGGCGCTCTCCAGTCACGGCGGCTTCGATGCGCGGCCTGGTCGCCGACTTGAAGATGCCGTGTCTCTCGAACTCTGGGTCTGTCCGGTAATGGCCCTGCTCGTTCAGCTTCGCGGCCTGCTTCTTCGCAACCTCATTGTTCGTCACGATGATGCATCGGCGGTTGCCGCCGTCGGCCTCATTTAGGAGCATCGTCGCATGCAGCGTTGTCCCTGATCCCGCAAAGAAGTCAATGATCAGCGCGTCAGGCCGATTCTTGACGACGGTTTCGAGAGTGTCTCTAACCGCGTAGAGCGACTTCGGAAACGGAAATGGATTCCTCTTCCCAAGCAAGCGGGTGATCAGCGTCGTGCCATGCGTGCCGGCGTCATGCGAGGTGCGCCACCACACCGTACGGACCTTCTGAAGCCCGACCTTCTCCTTCGAGACCGGCTTCCAGTGGTTCAGCGTGTAAGTGTCCTGCTTCCTGTTGTGCTTGCCAACTCTGATCTCGCCCTTGTCGATCAGCGTTGCCATCGTGTCACGACCGTAACGCCAGACGCGCTCGTTGCCTTCGCTGTCGATCGGATAAACGGTGAGGATGGCGCCGTCGCGCTTGACATCGTAGGGGTCGCCCAGCTGGAGAAGCGGTCCGATGCCCTCGACCTGTCTTGTGCTCTCATTCACATAGATTGCGTAAAACTGCCGCCAGCGGTCTTGGCGGGAGCTTGACTCGGCGCCCCGGCGACGGAGATAGAGGACGCTGAAGTGTTGCTCCACCTCGTCCTCGGAATCGTCTTGGTCCGCGGGGGTAGGAGCAACGTCCTCGATGACATCCTCTTCCTCCTCGAGCGGCGCGGTCTCGGGCGCCGTCGCGTTCTGGTAGTCCTCTGCGTCCCTCTCCAGCTCCTCCTCGGCCGGCACGTGTTCAGGCTGGTCAAGTCCACCAGGCAGCTGGACGATCACGTCCGGGCCACCAGGTGTCTGTGGGACCACGAAGAAGGCGTACTCCTCGACCCGCGCGAAATTGGCCCTCGCGGTCCCCTTCGGGTTGATGACGATGGTCACCATCGTCCGCTGATACTCGGGGAAGATCTCCTCGAGCAGAAGTCCGAGCGCATTCACCTCGTTCTCGTCGATCGTTACGATCAGGACGCCGTCTTGCTTCAGGAGGCGCTTTGCCAGCCGAAGTCGCTTCTCCATGAAACTCAGCCACTTGGAGTGACGGAACGTGTCGTTGATGTCGATGAAGTTGTTGTTGTACTTCCAATCCGCCGCGCCTGAATTGTACGGCGGGTCGATATAGATACAGTCGGCCTGCCCTTCGTAGATCATGGTCAGCGCCTGGAGCGCATGGTAGTTCTCGCCATTTACGACGGCGTGGAAGGGACGCACCGCACTCCGACAGACGCTCCCGAGCGACTGGAGGCCCGCGTAGGCGGGATCGCCGAATCGCTTTACGACAAGCAGCTCATCGAGCCCCGCTTTCTTCTCCTCGCCAGTCTTCAAGCTCTTGATTCTGGCCGTCTTGCCATCCAAGGAGAGGATGCGGAAGTCCTCGTCCCCTTCGAGCTCCAGCTTGGGTCGCACGTGGTCGCCTATCTCGAGCGGATCTTTGTCGCCGACGATTACCGTCTCTGGGAGATGGCGCTCGTAGAGAAGCCCATAGCCAGAGCGATCGGTGAGAGTGGCAATCGTGGCCTCGATCCGCGCTCGCAACGAGTCGTCCGCGATTGCGGCGAGCAAGGTCCCGAGTCTTCCAATTCTTGGCACAGTTGATAACTCTCGTGTGTGTCGGCGTCTTCGCCTCGGCACCGGCCCGAACCATGGTCCGCCGATGGGAATCGCGGCTATCCTATGGCACTACGAGAGGGCACCGGCTTCTACGAGTCGTCTGGGCAGTTTGTCTGTGATAACGTACGCTCGTATGATGACGACGAAGACAAAGCAGCGTGACCCGCGATCGGTCTCGGATGTGCGTTGGGAGGTATTTGACTCCGCCGTCATCGGCGCGCGGGTGAGGGCTTTGCGCGAGGCCTCATCGCTGTCGTTGCGCGACCTTGCCGAGCGTAGCGGGGTCAGCGCCCCGATGCTTTCGCAGGTGGAGCGTGGAGAGACGAGCCCGACGCTTACCGTCGCCGCGCGGATCGCCGCCGGCTTGGATTTGAGGCTTTCGCAGCTGTTGCGCTTGGACGAGGGCGGCTCGGTCACGATCGTGCGCGCCGATGAGCGCGGCAGAGGGGGCAAGGCTAAGCGTGGCCACCGCTTCGAGGTGCTGACCGCGGCACAGCCTGGCCAGCGTGCGGAGCTCTCCCGGCACACGCTTGCCCCGGCGGGCGCCACGGGGGCGCCGGACGATCCACCGATGCACGAGCCGGGCAGTCGCGAGACGGCGCTCGTCGAGCATGGCTCGCTCGTACTCGTCTGCGATGGGCAGAGCTACGAGCTCGGTGCGGGAGATTGCGTGACCTTCGACGCCGATCTGCCCCACCATTTCGAGAACCAGACCGACGCGGAGGCGGCCTTTCTGGCGGTCGTCTCGGCGGGATTGCGACGCAGTTAGGAGAGTCATGCCGAAGACCATGTTCGAGAAGATCTGGGAGACCCACGAGGTGGATTCAGGCCCACCCCCCCTGCTGTACATCGATCTGCACCTGGTGCACGAGGTGACCAGCCCGCAGGCATTCGACGGGCTGCGGCTCGCCGGACGCCGGGTTCGCCGGCCCGACCGCACGCTGGCCACCGCCGACCACAACACGCCCACCGACGGCACCCCGGTTGCCGCCCGCATCAAGGACGAGCTCTCGCGTGTGCAGGTCGAAACGCTCGAGCGCAACTGCGCCGAGTTTGACGTGCCCATCTACTCGCTTGGCTCCGATCGCCAGGGGATCGTGCACGTGATCGGCCCCGAGTTGGGCGTCACCCAGCCGGGCATGACGATCGTCTGCGGCGACTCGCACACCTCCACGCACGGTGCATTTGGGGCTTTGGCCTTCGGGATCGGCACCTCCGAGGTCGAGCACGTTCTGGCAACGCAGTGCATGGTCCAGCAGCGCCCCCGCTCGATGCGCATCCGCTATGAGGGAGCGCTTGGCTTTGGCGTAACAGCGAAGGACCTGATCCTTGGCACGCTGGGCCGGCTCGGTGTCGGTGGCATGACCGGACACGTCGTCGAGTACGCGGGTCCCGCGATCGAGGCGCTCTCGATGGAGGGCCGCATGACCGTCTGCAACATGACGATCGAGGGTGGCGGCCGCGCCGGCATGATCGCGCCGGATGAGGCAACTTTCGCCTGGTTTCGCGAGCGTGAGCTGCCCGGTGCTCCGCAGGGAGCGGAGCTGGAGCAGGCGATCGAGCGTTGGCGCGAGCTGCGCAGCGACGACGGGGCCTTCTTCGACAGCGAGATCGCGATCGACGCCTCGGCGATCTCCCCGCAGGTCACCTGGGGCACCAATCCGGGAATGGTCCGCGCGGTCACCGAGCGCGTTCCGGCCCCAGAGGAGTTCGACTCCCCAGCCGACCGCGAGGCGACCGAACGCGCGCTCGACTACATGGCCCTGAAGGCCGGCCAGCCGATCGAGGAGATAGCGGTGGACCGCGTCTTCATCGGCTCGTGCACGAACTCGCGTATCGGCGATCTACGCGCCGCCGCCGAGGTCGTGGCGGGCCGCAAAGTAGCCTCGTCGGTCAACGCGATGGTCGTCCCCGGCTCCCAGCAGGTCAAGGCGCAGGCCGAGGCCGAGGGCCTCGACCGCGTCTTCCGCGACGCCGGCTTCGACTGGCGTGTCGCGGGCTGCTCGATGTGCCTGGGCATGAACCCTGACATCCTCGCCCCAGGCGAGCGCTGCGCATCCACCTCGAACCGCAACTTCGAGGGGCGTCAGGGGCGGGGCGGACGCACGCATCTCGTCTCACCGCAGATGGCGGCTGCCGCGGCGATCGAAGGGCATTTCACAGACATCAGGGATTGGAGCTGAGGATGGAGCCGATAAACACCATCTCGGGCAAAGTCAGCTACCTGGACCGTGCCGACGTCGACACCGACCAGATCATGCCCAAGCAGTTCCTCAAGCGCGTCGAGCGCACCGGCTTCGGCGAGTTCCTGTTCTACGACTGGGCCAAGGAGCCGGGCTGGGAGCTGCCCGCCAACCCGATCCTCGTCGCGGGGCGCAACTTCGGTTGTGGCTCTTCGCGAGAGCATGCCCCCTGGGGTCTGCAGGACTACGGTTTCCAGGCGATCGTCGCACCGAGCTTCGCCGACATCTTCTACTCCAACTGCACCAAGATCGGGCTGCTGCCGGTCGTGCTCTCGGAGGAGGATTGCCACTCGCTTGCCAATGCGGGCGAGGGCAGCATCGACCTTGAGGCGCAGGAGGTCCACTTCGCAGAACGCGAGGTCGCCTTCGAGATCGACCACGAGATCCGGCGGCGGCTGCTGGAGGGCCTCGACGACATCGGCGCCACGCTCACCGAGGTGGATGCCATCGTTGCCTACGAGCGCGACCGCGAGCGCTCAGGTCCAGTCACGACGGCTCTGTAGCTGTCAGGATCGCCGCGCAGCAGTCGGCAGCGCTCGAACACTCACCACCGTCCCCAGAGGAGACTAATGGTACACCACATTGTCACGCTTCCAGGCGACGGGATCGGCCCTGAGATCCTCGCGCCGACGCTCGATCTGCTGAATAGGTTCGGTGACTTTGAGTTTGAGGAGCACCCATTCGGCGGGGCGGCGATCGACCTGCACGGCACGGCGCTGACCGACGACACGCTTGCCGCTTGCAAGCAGGCTGACGCGGTGCTGCTTGCTGCTGTCGGCGGGCCCAAGTGGGACACCACCGACCCGCACGCGCCACGGCCCGAGCAGGGTCTGCTCGGGCTGCGCAAGGGGCTGGGGCTGTATGCCAACCTGCGCCCGGTCAAGCCGCTGCCGGCGCTGTATGAATCCTCGCCGCTGCGACGCGAGCGCATCGAGGGCACCGACCTGCTGGTCGTGCGCGAGCTCACCGGTGGCATCTATTTCGGCGAGAAGACGCGTACCGATGACCACGCCTCGGATGTTTGCGCCTACTCGCGCGAGGAGATCGAGCGGATCGCCCGCACCGCCTTCGGGGCGGCGCGGGCGAAGGTCTCGAGTGTGGACAAGGCCAATGTGCTCGAGACCTCGCGCCTGTGGCGCGAGGTGGTCGTGGATCTGCACGCGCGCGAGTTTCCCCACATCCAGTTGGAGCACGTGCTCGTCGACAACGCCGCGATGCAGCTCGTCTCGGCGCCCCGTCACTTCGACACGATCCTCACGGAGAACATGTTCGGCGACATCTTGAGCGATGAGGCCGCAATGATCACTGGATCGATTGGCATGCTCCCGAGTGCCTCGCTCGGTGCCGAGGGTCCTGGCCTGTTCGAGCCGGTGCACGGGTCGGCGCCGGACATTGCGGGGGAAGGGATCGCCAATCCGCTCGCGATGTTTCTCTCAGCAGCGCTGATGCTGCGCCACGGGCTTGGTCTGGAGAGCGAGGCGGCGACTGTGGAATCGGCTGTTGAACGGGCGCTTGACGCGGGCCTGCGTACCCCCGACCTCGGCGGTACGGCCGGTACTGCGGAGGCGACGCGAGCAGTACTAGAGCAGCTCTAATGCTCATCCTGCAGTCTAGCCTGCTTGATTTGCGATGCGCAGGATGACTATGTCCATGGGCGAATAGATCTCAATGGCAAACCGAGAAAGGGATCCCCCAGAATGGCAGTCGGACATCGACCGTAGTGTCGCCGACTACGACGAGTGGTATCTCGCAGAGTCGCCAGCCATGTTCGCGCATGCACGAGAACGTGCCCTCAGCGAGGTCGAGGAGGCGATGAAGGTCACGGACGACTTCAGGGCATTTGATGCAGAGAAATTGATGGCTCGACCGGGATTGCTATCGGTCGCCCGCATGTGTGTCTCCCCGCCGATGGCGAGGGATCGCTTTGTCGGTTTTTCCGGTGCGAACAAGAGTCTGGTCACGGCAATGGAGCTCAAGGGAGTTATCCCTGGCAAGAATCGTCGAATCGGCGTGCAGCTGCAGGTAATGTGCAACTTTCTCAGGCCACTGCTCGATGCGGAGATATTTTGCTGGCTCAAGGAGAACCGTTCGCCATCTGCCAACGAGCGCGAGACGGCGCTACTCGTTGTCCGCGAGCGACTCGCCGCCGCTCTTTATCTGCCAGTCCTGCGCAACGTGCAGGAGGCGAGGCAGAAGGAGTTGATGCGTGCCTACCTCGAAGGCGAAGGGTTCGAGGAGTCGCTCAATTTGCCATTCGAGATGAAGTCTGGAACGTTCGGGTTCGGTCGGAATGTACCGGTACTCCGGGCAGACGGTAAGCCGCAGAACCTACCTGTGGACTGCGTCGTAGCACCGTTTGACGTTGAGCTACCGTTGGCTTGTATAGAGCTGAAGTCAGCTGGCGACTTTACGAACGTGAACAAGCGGCGCAAGGAGGAGTCTGACAAGCAGGAGGCCCTACGCCGGACCTATGGTCCGCAGACGGTATTCTTGCTCCAGCTGTTCGGCTATTTCGGCCGGACGTACCTTGAGTTCGAGGCAGCCGCCGGAATCGATTGGGCATGGGATCACCGACTCAATGATCTCACGCCGCATCTCGGTATCTAAAGCGGCCTTCCTTGGCCAGGCGACTCGATGCCGGCTGGTGGACGGATCGGCAAGGAAATCAAGTCTCCAGGCTCGATCTTTGACAGACCACCGCCGTAGGTTCGACCGAACTCGCGTATGACCTGTGCGTTGGTGGAGTCTTCGAGCGACGGTCGTAGAGCGTCAGGATCGATGCCGGGCAGCGCCCAAACATTGAGCAGGGAAGTCATGCACCGTGCACCAATCAGATTTCTGACAATGCGTGCCCGATTGCGTGACATATAGGTCGTAAAGAAATCGGCGGGTGGAACTGCCTCGACGCCGTACCAAGGTTTGCGGCTACGACAGTTGAAGCGCTCGTGCAATCCGAGTTCCAAGCCGTGTTCTATGTAGCGCAGCGCGTTCGTTCCAGAAAGAGAATCGATCGGCTCGTGGCAGAAGAACAGCAAGCCGCGTGCGCCCGCTTTGACGCGGGAGGTGTAGAACTCCGAGTCGAGTGGGCCATTGCTCGGCAGGTCCTTGGACCCAAGCACGACCGGGACGAGGTAGCGCTCCTCGATGCCCCACTGGTCTACATCAACGCGCGTCATCGCAAAGAACGAGTTATTCCCGGTCGCGATCCCTCGTCGAACGCGACAATAGTCGCCGAGCTTTGACGTGCGGCCGTCCAGGAGCGGGGCGATACGCTCGGCACGGGATGGCAGCAGCGGCGTCCAGGGAAGGGCAGCTGATGTGACCCCGGCCCACAACTGGACTTCACGATTCTTCTCGATGGAGCCATTGAGGCTGCCCTCAACGAGCCGGAAGCGTCCAGATGGAGTTTTTCGCTTGGTGGCTACGGTGATGGCTGATGTCGTCAGGACCCCCTCGAACGCGAGCTCGTTCATTTCCAGCACAAGGATCTCGTCGATATCACAATGGGCCAGCAGCGCTTCCTTGAGAGCCTGCCCGTAGCGGACGTCGAGGAACTCGGTCGGAGTGACAAAGACCAGGCGGCCGCCCTCGTTCAAGCGAAGCAGAGCCTCCATAAAGAAATAGACGTAGCTGCCCGACAGGCTGGACACCTTCAAGCCAAGCCGCGAGGAATAGTGCCGCGCAAGTAGCTTGTGCTCGGCCGATAGGTTGTGGTGGCGGACATAAGGCGGATTGGCGATCACAGCATCGAACGTCGCCTCTGTCAGCGGCCAGCGTTCCGCGTCGAGGAAGTCACCCAGAACGATCTCGCTCTCGCCGGGTATGGAAGCCCCCGCGAGCTCCACCGCCGTGGCGTCTACGTCCAGGCCAAAGAGCGCCGGGCCTTCTCCGACGGCGCGAAGTAGGATGCCTCCTCCGACCCCTGGATCGAGAACAGTCTGGGGTTCTATCTCGCGTACGGCGTCCGCCATCAAATCGGCAATGGGCGGAGGCGTGAAGAATTGACCGATCTCGTAGCGTCGCTCGCGCGAGTTGATCTGCTCGAGCTCCGTCTCGGGTGTGGTAGTCGGCAAGAACATATGTTCGATACTACGATGCCCCTCGGACAGAACGCTACATCGGGCATAGCCCAAAGCTTCCTGCGGTTAGGAGCTCGATCGGCAGGAGTTTGAAGCACGGGGCGGCGGCTGTAGAATCGGCTGTTGAACGTGCGCTGGACGCGGACCTGTGTACCCCCGATCTCGGTGGTACAGCCGGTACCGCGGAGGCGACGCGAGCAGTGTTTGAGCAGCTCTAACCAGGAGACGACAAAGTGGACACATGCGACCTCATATGGATGAACGGAGAGCTCCTCGCCTGGGAGGACGCTAAGGTCCATGTCCTCACGCATGGTCTGCACTACGGCACCGGTGTCTTTGAGGGCATCCGTTGCTACGACACCGAGCTTGGCCCGGCCATCTTTCGCAACGCCGAGCACATGGAGCGGCTGCTGCAGTCCTCCGAGCTGTACTACATGCCGGTGCCCTATACGGCCGTGGAGCTGCAGGCGGCCGCGCGTGAGCTCGTGGCCAACAACAACCTGCGCTCCTGCTATATCCGCCCGATCGTCTATCGCGGCTACGGCTCGATGGGCCTGAACCCGATGGACGCGCCCGTGGACGTGACGATCGCCTGCTGGGAGTGGGGGACGTATTTGGGCGAGGACGGCATGGCCAACGGCATCCGCGCCAAGGTCTCCTCGTGGCGGCGCATCTCACCCGACTCGCTGATCCCGCACGCCAAGGCATCGGGCCAGTACCTGAATAACGTTTTGGCCAAGGTCGAGTCGATGAAGGCCGGCTACCAGGAGGCGATCCTGCTCGACGACCACGGCCACGTGTGCGAGGGCACGGGCGAGAACATCTACATCGTCGCCGGCGGGGAGATCGTCACGCCCGGCCACCACAACTCGATCCTCGACGGCATTACGCGCCGCTCGATCATGCAGCTGGCCGCCGATCTGGGCTACCCGGTCGTGGAGCGCAACATCGCGCGCGCGGAGATGTATCTGGCCGATGAGGTCTTCATGTCTGGCACCGCGGCCGAGCTCGTGCCGGTGGTGGAGGTGGACGATCACAAGGTCGGTTCCGGCAAGCCGGGCGAGGTGACGCGTCTGCTGCAGGGTGCCTTCGACGACGCGATCCACGGGCGCTCGGAGCCCTACCGCGAATGGTTGGATGTCGTGAGCGTCAGCGCCCCCGCGCCCAGCGCGCCGAGCCCGGCGGGCTGATGGCCCAGATACAGCTCTACGACGCCACCCTGCGCGACGGCATGGGGGGAGGCGGCATGAGCCTCACCGCGCAGGAGAAGCTGCGCGTCGTGCACGCGCTCGATGCGCTCGGCGTTCACCTGATCGAGGCGGGCTTCCCCGCGTCGAACCCGAAGGAGCTGGAGCTGTTCGCGCTGCTCGAGCGCGAGAGCTTCGCCACAAGCGAGATCGTCGCCTTCGGCATGACGCGCCGGCGCGAAGTGCCTGCTGAGCAGGACGAGGGGTTGCGCATCCTGGCGGAGTCGTTCGTGCCGGTCTGCACGCTCGTCGGCAAGAGCTCGCCGCTGCACGTCGAGAAGGTCGTGCGCGTCTCCCCCGAGGAGAACCTCGCGATGATCTCCGAGTCGATCGCCTTCCTGCACGCTCAGGGTAAGCGCGTGCTGTTCGACGCCGAGCACTTCTTCGACGGCTACGCGGCCGACCCCGGCTACGCGCTCGACACGCTGCGCGCCGCCGCTGGCGCAGGCGCCGAGCGGGTTGCTCTGTGCGATACCAACGGCGGCTCGCTGCCCGGGCGCGTGCGCGCGGTCGTCGAGGCTGTGCGCGCCGAGCTGCCCGATGTGCCGCTGGGCATCCACACGCACGACGACGGCGGCTGCGCCGTGGCCAACACGCTGGTCGCCGTCGAAGCCGGCGCCACGCAGGTGCAGGGCACGGTCAACGGCATCGGCGAGCGTACGGGTAACGCCAACCTGGTGACGATTGTCGCCGACCTTCAATTGAAGATGGGCTACGACGCACTGCCGCCTGAGCGGCTCGTGCGCCTGACCGAGACTGCGCACCTCTTGGACGAGTTGCTCAACCGCGCGCCCAACCCGGCCCAGCCGTACGTCGGCAAGAACGCTTTCGCGCACAAGGCGGGGCTGCACACCGCGGCGATCCGCGCCGACGCCGCCACGTTCGAGCACATCGACCCGGCGTTGGTCGGCAACGCGCGCGACGTGCTCGTCTCAGAGCTCTCGGGGCGTGGCACGGTGATCGAGAAGGCGGCAGAGTTCGGGATCGAGCTTGACGAGGAGGCCATCGGGCGCGTGCTGGAGCGCGTGAAGAGCGCCGAGCACGAAGGCTTTCAGTTCGAGGCCGCCGACGGCACGCTCGAGCTGTTGATGCGAGAGGAGGCCGGTCTCTACGAGCCGCTGTTCATGCTCGTCTCGTGGCGGGTGATCGCCGAGCAGCGCTTCGACAGCGAGGTGGAAACCGAGGCCACGATCAAGATCGTCGCGCCGCCGGGACCGGACGAGGGCGAATTCATCTGCACGGCTGAGGGCAATGGCCCCGTGAACGCGCTCGACAACGCGTTGCGCGAGGCGCTGGAGCAGGTCTATCCGCATCTGCGCGACCTGAAACTGGTCAACTACAAGGTGCGGATTCTCGACGAGGCCAGGGGCACCGCGGCCGTCACGCGGGTTCTGATCGACGTGTCCGATGGCGAGCGCGTGTGGGGGACGATCGGGGTGTCGGGGGACATCATCGCCGCCTCTTGGGAGGCTTTGGTCGATTCGCTGACAGTTGGAGTGCAGCAGCCCGCGTCACGGACCCCGTCGTCGACGTCGATTCGATCCTCAGGTCAGGACGGTGGGGCTTCTTCGCGGGGTGATGGTTGGACCGAGGACCCGTCGATCGAATGACGTCGTCGCCGGTGTCCTGCCTTGGGTGATCTGGAGGTCATACAGCTCGCCAGGCCTGTTCTTGGGCTTACAGAGGAGAGGTTGGTCTCCGAGGTCTTGACTTCCGGGCAGCTTTCGCTTGGGCCCAAGCTGGTGGAGTTCGAGCGGCTTTTTGCGGAGTTTGTCGGTAGCCGGCTTGCCTGCGCTGTCTCCAGCGGCACCGCGGGGCTGCATCTTGCTCTGCGGGCTGTTGGCGTCTCCGACGGGGATGAGGTGATTACGAGCCCGTTCTCGTTTGTCGCCTCGGCGAATGTGGCGCTCTATGAGCGCGCTCGGCCGGTGTTCGCCGATATCGATCCGCTTACGCTCAACCTCGATCCTGTGGCGGCCGAGGCCGCCGTTACCGAGCGCACGCGGGCGATCTTGCCCGTGCACATCTTCGGTTATCCCGCCGATATGCCCGCGTTTGAGGCGATCGCCAAGCGCCATGGCCTTGGGATCGTGGAGGACGCCTGTGAGGCGCTGGGTGGCGTACATACGGATGGCACGCCTGTCGGTGCGCGTGGAAACTCTGCCGTGTTCGGGTTCTACGCCAACAAGCAGCTCACGACGGGAGAGGGCGGGATGGTTACGCTTGGCGATCCCGACGTCAAGGCGCGGATGGACTCCGAGCGCAACCAGGGTCGAGCGCCGGACATGGACTGGCTCGATCACGATCGGCTTGGCTTCAACTACAGGCTGTCGGACATCGCCTGTGCCGTGGGGATTGGGCAGATGGCTCGGCTACCGGGTATGTTGGAACTGCGCGCCCTCGCCGCCTCCTGCTACCGCGAGGCGCTTGCCGGCATCGAGGGCCTCGAGCTTCCCTGCGAGGACCATGACGGCGCTCGGCGCGGTTGGTTTGTGTTCGTGGTGCAGCTGCCTCACGGGGTCGATCGCGACGAGACGGTACGCAGGCTCGCGGAGCTCGGCATTCAGAGCAAGCCGTATCTGCCGGCGATCCACCTGATGAGCTTCTATCGCGAGCGCTTCGGCCATCGCGAGGGCGAGTTTCCAGTGTGCGAGGACGTCGCCGCGCGCTCGCTGGCGCTGCCGCTCTACCCAGGACTGGGCGAGGCTGAGACGGCGCGCGTGGCCGAGGCGCTGCGCCGCGCGCTTGGGCGTTGAGGTGGGTTTGTCCAAGTTTGGCGCCGGCGCGACGGTTGAGCGCTCGACCATTCGTCCATCCTCAAAATGTCTCTGACTTCCGCGCGCTCGACCTGGGATCGAGAAAAAGCCGCCGCTCGCAGGGAGAAAGCGTTGCGCCCTCTTCGGGAGAGTTCCATTAGCCTGACGAAATGTGGAAGTTCTGGCTGGTAGACGTGGCCGAACTGTGATAGGACTTCCGCTGGCGTCTGCCAACCAACGGACACGAATGGGCAAGGCCCGGAGCCGGAGTGTCGGTTCAGGCACTTCGGCTCGGGCCTCTATTGTGGGGTATAACAAGCGATCGTATGGCTGCTCCCACGTTCATCACGCTTGGTCCTTCCGGCACGTGTCACGAGCACGCGCTGCTGCGCTATCTGGAGTTCCAGGGCATCGAGGATGCGCGCGTGGAGCTGGTGCCGGACTTCGAGGTGGGCTTGGAGCGGGTGCATGAGCAGCCAAACGGGTTTCTGCTGCAGTGCAGCTCGCATCCCGACGTCCACATCGTGACCGAGCGCTACCGTCAGGAGGTGTTCGTGGTCGACACGTTCATGTTCCCGGCCAAGGAAATGGGCTTGATCGCGCGCAACGACGTGCCCGAGCCGCGCAGCCTCGGGGTGGTGGCGGCCGCGATGGGCTATCCGGACCTGACGCGCTGGGAGACGGTCGTGCAGGAGCCGGCCAACCCGATCGTCGCGGAGAACCTGCTGTCGGGAAAGTACGACGCCGGCGTGACGTTCGTGGCCTTCGGCGAAGAGCATCCACAGGTATTGCGCGTGCTCGAGCGCTACGGCGAGGTCGATACGACCTGGCTCGTGTACGGCAGGCGCCGGCGCTACGCGGGCGAGCTGATCGGGCAGCGCATCCCGGAGTTCCTCAGCGGCGAGCTCGCGCGCGCATGAGGCCGCCGGAGAACGGCGTCGTCGACCGCGCGCGCTATCCCGCCGTCACGGTCGGGGAGGGCTATGCGGTGGGCTCGATCGAGGACCTCGAGCAGGGCTATGGGTTTCGCAAAGTCAGGCGCGGCCTCGGCGTCACCGCCTTCGGGGTCAACGCGCTGGTGCGGCCCCCGGGATATGAGACGAAATGGCACTATCACGACGTCCAGGAGGAGCTGTACTTCGTCCACCGGGGGTCGATCGAGATGGAGTTCGGCGACGGCGGCTCGCACGTGCTCGCGCAGGGCTCGTTCGCGCGGGTCGACCCGGCCACGATCCGGCGTATCAAGATCCTCGGTCCGGACGAGACGATCTACATCTGCGTGGGCGGCAAGGACGGCTACGTAGGCCACGATGGGCGCACGCCCGAGGGCATGTAGCGCGTGCCCACGGCGACGTAGTCGGGGGAGAGGATGGATCTCGAGCTCGAGGGCAAGAACATCCTGATCACCGGGGGTTCCGCCGGGCTCGGTCTGGCGCTGGCGGAACTGCTTGTGAGAGAGGGCGCGCGCGTGTGCATCTTCGCACGGGGCGCCGAGCGGATGAAACAGGCCAACCGCCGGCTGCACGAGCTGGGTGGAGAGGAAACGCTCGGTCTGCTTGGCGACGTCACCGATCCCGATCAGATCCAGGGCCTCGTCCTCACACTCGAGGACAACTGGGATCGGATCGACGCAGTCGTCAACAACGCGGGCGGCCTCGCCGCCGGCGCGTTCGCCGAGCACACCGACGGCGTCTGGGAAGCGGACATCGACCTGAAGTTGATGGCCGCCGTGCGGCTCACGCGCGCCGCGCTGCCGCTGCTAAGGGCCTCTGGCGCCGGCGCGGTGCTCAACACGCTGGCGATATCCGGCAAGGCGCCCGAGGCCTTCACCACGCCGACATCGGTGTCGCGCGCCGCCGGGCTCGCGCTCACCAAGGCACTCTCGCGCGAGCTCGCGTCCGAGCAGATCCGTGTCAATGCGATCCTGGTCGGGGTCGTCGAAAGCGAGCAGCTGCAAGAACGCGCCGTGGCGGAGGGGATTACGACGCGGGAATACTACGCGCGGATGGTCGAGACCGCCGGGATCCCGCTCGGTCGCGTCGGGCGGGCGGAGGAGTACGCGGCGTTGGCGGCGTTCCTGCTCTCGCCGCGCGCGTCCTACGTGACGGGGGTGGGGGTCAACCTCGACGGTGGGCTGTGTCCGCTGGCGTGATATCACGACGTTCAGGAGGAGCTGTACTTCGTCCACCAGGGGTCGGCGGCGGCAGTGTCGGTCCTCGTTTCTCTTACCAAAACGGGGGGCCTTCTAGCTTGCGCTCTTACCAGAACCGGGGGGGTTCTAGTAAGCTAGTGTTGTGAGAGACGACGAACTACGCGAGCGGCTACGCGATAGCAACCCTTGGTGGCGTGCCGCGGCTACCGGGACAGACACACTCGCTTGGGCGAAGAGCGACCAGATGCTGCGCGCCAGGGCCGCATACGATCTTGGCTACCGCTCGCGTCTACTCGACGATGTGGCCGACGAGCCGGTCGACGACAAGCTCGTCGTGCTGCGTGGGGCTCGTCGTGTTGGCAAGTCTGTGCTGCTGAAGGACACAGCAGCGCGTCTCTGCGAACGCGAGGACATCGACCCACGTCAGCTTGTCTACGTGCCTACCGATGGGATGCGTGCGTCCGATCTAGGCCGCGTCACCAAGCTCGGACGTGAGCTCACTCGATCCGTCGGAGACGTTCGTCGCGTCTGGCTGCTCGATGAGGTGACCGGGATCCGGAATTGGACTCAGGCATTGAAGTACCTCCGCGACAACACCGAGCTCGGATCTGACACGGTCGTGTGTACTGGATCCTCCTGGGATCGTGAGGCCGAGGTGGAGCGCGATCTGTTCGCGGGTCGAGCCGGGCGCTCCACGAGGAGGAGGTCGCGGATCCTGCATCCGATGAGCTTCCGGGATGTGTTGCTGGCAACGGGCAGGGAGATTCCCCTACCTGCCCACGTTCCGCCGTGGAGTCTTCACGACGAGATTGCTCGTGCTGCTGTCGAGTCGCTAGATCTCTTTGTAGATGAGCTCGATCTCGCCTGGCAGGCATATCTCAGCTCGGGCGGCTTTCCGCGAGCAGTGGCCGAGCACCATGGGACCGGCGAAGTCAGCGAGGCGTTCGTGCGCGACCTTGCCGCATGGTTGCACCGAGACGTGGACCCAGAGGCGGGGGAGGACTCGGTGCCGCGGCTGCTGTCCGCGCTCGAGGGCCGCTGTGCCTCGCCACTCAACCGGCGAGCGCTCGCTCACGATCTCCGGTATGGGAGCCGCCAGACGGTCGACCTGCGCCTCGCGCGCCTCGTCCGTACCTACGCAGCTCTGTGGTGCCATCAGGTCGATGAAGACGGGCACAGCGTCGCCGGATCGCAGTCAAAGCTCTACCTGTGCGACCCGCTGCTCGCATGGCTCGGCACACGGCTTCGCGCAGGGCTTCCGCGTCCGGATCTCAGCCGCCTCACAGAGGCGTGCGTAGGCGTAGCGCTTGCCCGTGCCGTCGACGAGCTTGAGCCCGGGCGATGGGAGGACGGCGACTCCATCGGGTACCTGCGGACTGGTGCGGGCAAGGAGATCGACTTCGCTCCGATGGCAGTCCCGAGCCCGTCAGGCACGGCACGCACGGTACCCCTTGAGTCGAAGTGGGTGTCGTCGGGGTGGCGTGCCGGGGCGAGGGTCATCGAGGGGAAGTTCGCAGCGGGCGTGGTGGCCACGCGGACGATCTTTGACTCGTCGAACCCTGCATGGGCGCTGCCGGCGCCGGTGGTTGCCCTGCTACTCGAGTAAAATTCAAGGCTCTTCAAGCCGTTTGAACACCCGGGTGGGCCGCGCGCGTCCTACGTGACGGGGGTGGGGGTCAACCTCGACGGCGGGCTGTGTCCGCTGGCGTGATGCCCGCGCACCGAGTTGCGCGAAATTGTCTCTAGCTCTTCCCGCCGCCGCTGTCCTGCTCATTCCCAGGATCAACTTGCTCATGAACAGCACGTTGGTGGCGCTCACGGCGGGTTCGTGATAACAATTCCGGTTACTCGCCTGCCAACCAACTGTGGGAACCCAAATGGAGCAAGTCGCGGGGTTGGTCCGCTGCTGACGCGGGCCGGAAGGGCGGACCCGCGGCTTGCCCGATCGGTCGAATCGGATTGCCATGCCTCAACTGGAGATTCAGAAGGATTGGTACCGCTACGCCTATCCGCCGGAGATGGACTTGCTGCCGTGGGCGGACAAGACCGTCGCCGAAGTTGACCGGGCGATCGCGATGCTGCGGCCTCGGGGCGACGAGCGCGTTCTCGACCTCGGCTGCGGCACCGGCAGGCACGCGCTGGAGCTCGCGCGCAAGGGGTTCGCGGTCGTCGGTGTGGAGCTGTTAGAGGAGAACGTGCGGGTTGCGCAGGAGAAGGCCGCCGACCTGCGCTTGAGCGCGGAGTTCGTCGCGGCCGACCTGCGCGAGCTCGATTTCGTCGAGCAGTTCGACCTGGCGATCAGCTTCAACGACGGCGGGATCGGCTACTTCGAGACCGAGGCCGAGAACCTGCGCACGTTCGAGGTGATAGCGCGGGCGCTGCGGCCTGGTGGCCGCCACCTGGCCCAGACCCCCAATCGCCTTCACGCTGAACGGCACATGCCGGAGAGGACGTGGATATCGGGCAGCGAGGCGGTCGAACTTACCGATCACTGGTGGAACGCCAAGAGCCACCGCCTGGAAGGGACGGTGGCGTCGATCCGCTTCGGCGAGACGCTCGAGCGGCTCGACCCGATCCCCTACAGCTCGCGGCTGTACCTGGTCGAGGAACTGAGCGAGATCTACGCCGCGCTCGGGATGACCCTGAGCAACACCTTCCGTGGCAGCGGCAAAGCCGGCCGGCCGCGCGATAACCAGTACGAGATCTTCTGGGAGGCCCGCAAGGGGTAGGGCTCCCGACCGGGGAATTTTCGCCAAATTGTCCTGACTGTTTTGCACCGGCGGCGTTGACCCTGCCAGGTGCCGCCAGCAGAAGCCGATCGCGGTCGGCGAAGTGGGCGTAGAACCGGAGGCTGGCGAGTGGCTGTCCGCTAGGCTCGCTTGTCTCAAGGGCTCAAGGCGATGCGCCGGCAAGCCGTGAACCACGCGAACACGTAACGTGACTCCCGACACCACCAGCGCCCAAGCCTCCGATCGAATCCGAGCGCTCGTCGAGGACTGGCGGCGCTTCGCGGCCGAGACGACCGTCCTCTGGCGCGGGCATTCGCGCAGCTGGCGCGATCACGTGACAGGCACGGGCTTTGACGACGAGCAGCGACTGATCCAGCCGAGCGTGTTTCCGGCTTTCGCTACGCGCTTCCTCGGCTGGGAAGTCGGCGTCAACCTGTCGCCTGAGGAGCCGGGCGTCGAGGGCCGCCCGGACTTCACACCGGCCGATCCGGTCACCCATCCGTTTGTGTTCGAGACGAAGGGCTCGCGCCAAGGGGTGGCGCTCGCGGACTCCCACGACATCGATCAGGTCACGCACTACCTGTCCGCCGGACGCCCGCGCATTGCTTACGTGGTCCTGACGAACCTCGTGGGTCTGCGCGTGTTTGCCCGTGGCGAGGATGGTCGCGCCCGAGAGCTGTACGAGGTGCGGCTGCGCGATCTGCTGCTGCTTGGCGAGCATCTATACACGAGCACGGCGAGCGCCGCCAACTTCGCCCGCTTCGTCGACCAATTCTCGCGCAAGACCCTCACGCCCGATCAGAAGATCGAGCGCATCGGCGCCGCGGGGGAGTGGCAGCCGTTCTTCGCGGTGACTTCAAGCGATTGGATCATGCGCCGCCTCGATCTCGTGGTCGCGACGTTGCAGCGCGACGTCAGCGAGCAGCTGCCGCTGCTTGGCGATCCGACTGTGCTCTCGCCCCCCGAGCGCGTCGCTGTCCTCGACGAGCTGCACCTGCTTGCCTCGCGGGTGGCACCGGGTCTTCAGGGCCTGAGGCTCGAGGACTTCACAGCCGCCGCCGCGGGGAGCGCCGCCAGGGTCGTGCTCGAGCAATACACGATGCATGTCGCCTACTACGTCGCCACCCGCCTGTTGCTGGTGCGCACCTGGGAGGATCTGGGGCTGTTGGAGGGGATGCTGCACGACGGTGGCTTTGGCGAGCAGATGGCGCGCTTTGGCAACGTCGTCGGCGATGTCGTCTCGCATTCGTTTGGCCAGGCCCAGCAGCTGTATCGCTCGCTGTTCACGCATTCCAACAACTACGACTGGTTCGAGCCAAGCCATGACGTGTACGTCGAGGTCCTCTATGAGCTCGCCTTCACCTACCTGGGCAATATCGACTCTGACGTGCTCGGCCAAGTCTATGAGCGTCTGCTCTCGAGGATCGACCGTAAGCTCCTTGGCCAGTACTTCACTCCACGCGATGTGATTGGCCTGATCTGGGACCTGATTGGCCTGGACGGGATCGCGGAGGCGGCCGAGCGCGAAGAACGCGCTCCGCGGGTGCTCGACATCGCCACTGGCTCGGGCGGCTTTCTGGTCGAGCAGGTGGCACGTCTGCGCCGGCGCCTGGAGCGCCAGAAGAAGGCCGGGGCGGGCGTGTCGCGCCAGGATTGGCTGAACTGGGTGGCCGAGGCGACCAACGGCGTAGAGATTCAGTACTTCTCTCGCTATCTCGCCGAGCTGAACCTGCTCGTGCAGATGGGACAGGTCATCGCCGCCGAGCCGGGCCTGCGCATCGCGCCTATCGGGGTCATCGCTGCTGACACGCTCAGCCTCCATCAGCCTCCGGCGCAAGGCACGCTCGCGCAAGCTCCCAGCGATCAGCCCGAGCGCGCGCGGCGGATTGCCGACGTCGTGAGGTCCGACTTCGAGATGGACGTCGTATGTGGCAACCCGCCCTACATCGGCGAGAAGCTGGCGGCGCCTCTGATCAGAAGGACGCGCGAGCAGTACCCGTATTGGCGAGAGTTCGTCGCCGAACACCAGGACTACCTCTATATGTTCCTGATCCTCGGCGTCTCCAAGCTGAGGGCGGGCGGCCGGTTTGGATTCATCACGACCGAGTATTGGCTGCGTGCCGGCGGCGCCCGGCCACTGCGCGAGTATCTCGCGCGCAATTGCGCGATCGAGCGCATCGTGCTGTTCCGCGAGCTGCGTCTGTTTCCCGACGCGCCGGGCCAGCACTCGATGGTGGTCGTCGGGAGGAGGCTGACGGCGCCCAGCGGCGACGGCGCCGGTCTAGTGCATCGCGATCCACCCCAGGTGTCCATCTATCGAGGAAGGCATGCCCCGACGCCTGCCGAGCGCGTGGCGTTGTTGGACGCGATGCGCCTCGGCAGGAACGCCGCGCAGGTCAGGAGCTTCAAAGCAAGCGTGGTCCCGAACGCCTTGGCGGGCGACTCGTGGGGGGACGTCGTGCTCAGCGCCGCCCAGCTTCGCCGACGCGCGCGCCTGCGGCTTCCGCCACAGGCTGAGGTGATCGTCTCCAAGGGCGTTGAGACGACGCTCAATGCGCTTGTCCCGAAGACGGCCGCGCTGTTGACCTACACAGCACAGGCCTCGCTCGGCTGGCCGGAGCGAAAGGCCGGGATTCAGCTTCTCACCGGCGCCGAGGTCGCGAGTCTCGGGCCGCTCAACGACGCCGAGCGCCGCACATTGCGCCGTGTGATCAACACAAAGGGCGTCTACCCCTACGCGGCGGTCGTCGAGGCGGACCCCGACCACGTCATCTACCTATGGAAGCCCGCGGCGATCACCCGCGAGACCGGCATGGTCGAGGCACAGGAATGGCCCTTGCCGAAGGGGATTCCCACGCTCACCTCCTATCTCGAGCAGTTCAAGCCGATCTTGCTGGAGGCCACGCGCAGCCGCAAGGAGCGAAGGCCGTGGTGGACGCTTCACCGGCCGCGCTTTGACGTGATCGGCCCCGGCTCAGGTGAGCGTTGGGAGCCGTTCTGCCTGACAACGCGATGGGGTGGCGGCGATCGCCTGGTGGTCGGCCTGGCCCCGGGCGGCAGCTCGCCGGCCTCGGGCCTGCACATCGTGCGCGACGGATCGAGCGTGCATGACGCCGCTGTGCTGGCCGGCATCTACAACTCGAGTGCTTACCAGGCGATCGTCGATTCGCTTCCGCCCGGGAACCTGCGCGCCGAGGACCTGTTGACGATCGGGACGCCCAAGCTGGAAGGCCCGTGCAGGCAGACGGTCGCCGCGAGCTCGATGGAGCTCGCGCTGCTGGTGCACGAGCTGGTCACTCAGGACGGGCCACGCTTCCCGCTGCTGGCAGACCGTCTGCGCCAGGACGTCACATTGCCCGATCCCGGCCTCGATGCGTGGTGTCCGGCGCCCGGTCCCGTGACTCTCTGGGGTCGGCTCGACGAGATCAACTGGGCGCGTGTGGAGACGGTTGGCTACAGCGCTCAAAAGGTCGGCGAGGCGAGCGCGCTCGACTCGCTGCTCGGGCGGCTGGTGGAGGTGAGCGCGGCGGACGGCAAGCACACGGCGGTCCGCATCGAGATCGATCCTGACGCGCCTGAGGAGATGGGGGCAACGCTGACGGCTCTGCTCAGCGGGGCGGCTCAGCGGCGGGTGAGCTGCGGGCAGGTCGGCGGGCTGCGGGTGCCGGTCGATCCTGTGGAGTTGATCGAGCTCTATCGGCGCGATACGGGGCAGCTGCTCGAGCGCGTCGAGCGTTACCGGGCTTTGCGGGACACTATCGACCGTGCTCTCGAAAACGACCTTGCGGGCATGCACGTATAACCGAGGCTGGGCTCCCGTCGACTCTACCCTCCTCGACGATGGACCGGTCTACTCGGTCAGAGATCCCTCAGCAAAGCCTCACGGCCGGGTCTCCAGCTGATCCACAGGCGCATAGTCGTCGCGCAACGGTTCAGCGCCTCCCACGAGCCGAACGACGGCTTCGCGATCGTAGACCGTTGCTCTTGCGGTAGGCGATCTATACATGGGCGGCAGCGGTCCATCGGATGCAAACAAAACAGAGTTGCCTCCGGCGGGGCGTCCGTTTCTGCCCGCGATCGCGATCAGGCGGACGTTGGTGAATGTGGCGAGCAGCGTCGAGGCCTCGGCACGCAAGAGCGCGAGCGGCGGGAAGTCGATCATGTTTTGTGCGTAGAGGCCGTTGGGTCGCAGGACGCGCCGTACTTCGCGCAGCCATTGGATCGTCATCAATTGCCATGGCACGGTGCGGCTGCTGTACGCGTCGCCAATAATGACGTCAGCGCTTGCGGTCGGTTCTTTTCGCATCGTCACGCGCGCGTCTCCGACAATGGCACGCAGATCTGGCGAGGTGTGCAATCCGAGAAATTCACGATCGAATTGGACGAGCTTGCCGTCGACCTCGAGCACATTGGTGTGCGAGCCTGGCCGGGTCGCCTCGATCCAACGAGGCAGAGTGAATCCTCCCCCGCCCACGACCACCGCATCGAGCGGTGCCCCTGGCTGTCCGATCGCGTCGATCGCGGCGCCGATCCAGCGCGCATAGCGGAAGCCCAGGTAGCGAGGATCGTTCGGGTCTACCGCTGAGTTGTAGCCTCGATCCAGCAGGAGCAGCTTAGCCGTCGGTCGTTCTGGGTCGATTTCGATTTGCACGCAGTGATATGTCGTTTCCGCGGTACACGGGGAGTGCTGTGCAAGCGTCAGCAGAGCCAACGCGATGGCGCCTAGCACGGTTCCCGCGATCATGCCTGGGCTCGTCATCCGGAGGTAAACACCGAGCAGGAAGCCGGCGAGCACGAGCGCGATGCCGATCGCCAGCACGGTGCTGCTGACAGGGAACAGCGGTACGAGCACAAAGCCTGTCCCGAATGTGCCGGTGAGCGCCCCCGCGGTCGCCCATCCCGACAGCCGCCCGACGACGGTTCCACTCGCTCGCAGATCCCGCAACTGCAACCGTGCCACAGTGGGCGTGACCGCGCTCAGGACAGCCGCGACCGGGACCAGGGCGGCAAACGTCACACCGATGGCGGCGGCATTCCCACCTTCGGCGGCCGATGGACCGAGCGCGCGTATGATCGGAACGGTCAGCAAGACGAGCAGTCCACCGCCGATGAACAGTCCCACAACCAACCGATACGGATTGACGCGATCCGCGATCCAGCCGCCCAGCGCCGCACCGACCGCGATTCCGGCGAGCACCGCGCCGATGATCGAGGTCGTCGTTTCGAGCGTCAGCCCCACATACGGCGCGAGCAGTCGAACAGACAGGATCTCCAGCACGAGCACCGCGCCCGAGGCGACGAACACAAGCCCCGCCGCGAGCACAGACGGCAGGGAGCCGGTTGCGCGCTCGACTGCCGTTGCGCGCAGCGACTCGGCGGTTGGCGATGACGTCTCGGTCCCCATCGTCGTTCAGCCGTGGGGCTATCCCGGGTACCGATTCCTAATAGCAGTAGAGCCCATCTTCCCGACAAACCTTACAACTCGTTCTGTCATCTGGATGACGTCGAGTCGCGATCGAATGCGGTCAGGGCCTGGCCTGCCCAGTTTGAGATTGGAGCGATGCTCGGTATCTGGCTTGCATGCTTGGCTGGGTTCAAGAAGACGAGTCAGAGACACAAGCGAGGGAATCGGCTGCCCGGCTGCGCCGCGGAGCTTGGGATGCGCTTGTGGGAAGCCCGCAAGGAATGGTCCGCCCCTGGCATTATCCGAACAGTAGGAATGGTTGCTACGATCCGCGCGGTAGAGGGATGCCGATAAAGAGGTGGGCACTTCACGATGCGATCGCTGTCCATGCTGTTGGTAGGCGCGCTGCTGTGCATGGGAGCGACTGCGTGCGGTGGCTCGCGCGATATCCCACGATCGGCGCCCGGCGCCTCCGACTCATCCACGACCGGCGCGCCGACCACGATCACCTCGAGCGCGATCCCCCCCGGGCAGAGTCTTCGAGGGGACGGCGACGCTGACAATCCGAGCGATATCGATGGCAACGGCGACAATGACACCGCCGCTACCGGCGGGCCGGATCGCGACAACGACAGTCCGACCCGGGCAAGCTACGACTTCCCCGACAGGGACGACAAGGTCACCTTCGCGTACGGCCATCCGCCGAGCGCCACCGTCGGACGAGCGATCTCGACGGTGGTCAAGCGCTACTACGCGGCGGCCTCCATGGACGATGGCGCCGCGGCGTGCTCGTTGCTCATCGCGAGCCTCGCCCACGCGGTCCCCGAAGACTACGGTCAGGCCGGGCCTTCTTACCTGCGGGGCGGCAAGACGTGCCAGGCGGTTCTGTCGATGCTCTTCCAGCACTTTCACGAACAGTTGACGGAAGCGGTCACGGTGGTCGAGGTGCGTGTCGAGGACAGCGACGCACAGGTGGTCTTCAGCTCGAGGAAGATGCCCGCAAGCCATATCTTCCTGGTGGGTCAGGGTCATTCGTGGAAGGTTTCCGCGCTGATCGGCCAACCGCTGCCATAGCTCGGCCGCGCTCAGTTCGGCCGAGCTATGCCCGCATCAGGTCACATCGGTGGCGAACAGCGCGGAAACCTTCCACGTTGAGCCTTCGCGCTGGAGGACGATCTCGCTTTCCGGCATCGTCCTGAAGCCGATGATCGCCAAGCCGGCGTCGCCCTTCACGTGGACTCCGGTCACGACCATCGTCGGGACATCCTCGGCGGCCAGCTGCTCGCGCTGCTGCTCGAGCAGTCGCGACATCGCCGCGGCGCACGTGCCGCGAGCGCCCTGGGCAGACTGGCCCTGGCTGGCTCCGAGTCCGATGGCGAGATTGGCGGCGAGCAGCGAGCAGGCCTTCGCGCCATCGCCCGCGGCGGACGCCGAGAGGTAGCTCTTGACCAGTGCGGTGATCGTGCGCGTGTCGGTCGGGCTCGCCTTGCCGCCATAGGTCAAGAAGAGGCTCTGGTCGTCCTGCAGGGCCCTATCGGAGGGGTGCTTGTCGTCTTCGTCGGCGTCGCCGTCGTTCTTCAGGTAGCCGCCGGACGGGACGGTGCGCGAGCTGACGGTCGCGTTATGAGCGGCCAGGGAGGTGGAGCTCGCGCCTTTACCCCCGCCGCCGCACCCGACGGCGGTGGCGCCGAGCAGCGCGGCAAACAACGCAAGCAACGGTCTCACCTTCAGCACGCGGCTCAGACTAGCGGTGCCCGGCAGTACAGTCAATACAGATGCTTGGACTCAGTGGTATAAATCGATTTGGTCATATGGGCCTACGACAGCGCAATGCTCTCCCGGTCCGGCGACCGCGCGCGCATCTGTTGCCGAGGACGCTGCTCGCGTGCGCGGCGGTCGCGCTGTCGGTGGCCGGCGCGTGCGGGTGTGGCGCGGCGAGATCCACCGCGGGCGTCGAGACGACAGCCACATCGAGTCCCTTCTCGCTCGCCGAATTGGCAAAGCGCGACCAGGACGGAGACATCGACAGGCTCACACAGAGCCGCTACGACGACGACAACGACGCGATCCCAGGCTTCGGCCAGCCGGCGGACGCCGCGGACAGGCGAGCGATCGTCGCCCTGATCAAGCGCTACTACATCGCCGCGGCCGCGGGCGATGGCGCGAAGGCCTGCTCGATGCAGTACGCGCTGACCGCCGAATTGCTCGTGGAAGAACACCACCGCGGGAAGGGTCCTGCGTCGTTGCGAGGCGGCACGTGCGCGCGGATCATGTCCAAGCTGCTCGCGCAGCACCATCGTGAACTGGCCGAAGACGTCTCAGGGGGCTACCGGGTGCTCGCTGTGCAGGTACACCTCAACCAGGGATATGCCCTGGTGCGCTTCGCGGCGCCACGCGAGCTCCACGAATTGCGCGAACTGCGCATGCTCGTGCATCGCGAACACGGCGGCTGGAAGATGGACAGGCCTCTCGACGACGGGCCGCAATAGCGGCCCGATCTATGACAGTTCGGAGTCGAGCAGCTCCTCCATCCTCCAGATGCGTCCTTCGCGGGCCACAGGGATCTGTCGTTCGGGCAGCTTCCCGAAGCGGAGTAGAACCAGGGCGTGGTGTTCTTCGACGCGGACGCGGGCCACCTCGAGCTTGGGCACCTCGACGGTCAGCTGCGCGTGCAGGTGCTTGAAAAGACCAGTCAGGACCGCCGCGCAGGTTTCGCCGCGCAGATAGGGCGCCGGCAATGGCTGGTGGGAAGCGCCGCCATAGTCTTCCGGGACCGATTCGGCGAGCGTCGAATAGATCATCGAGCATGCCTTCGCGCCGTCGTCCGCGAGGGCCGCGGCGTAGTAACGCTTGACGAGAGCCGTGATCGCCCGTCTGTAGGGCTCGCTTGCGGCGTGACCGAAGTCCGAGACTTGGTTGTTGTTCGTGTCGTCGGAGGGAGCGCCGACGTCGTTGTCTTTGTCGCCGTCCACCTTGGTGTAGTCGGAGCTCGGCGTGCTGCTCGAGGTGCTCGTCGCCGCGGTGGAGGCGGTCGCGACGGAGTTCTGGAAGACCTGGGAGGCCGAGTTGGTGCGCGTGCTGGCGCACGCGCAGAGGCCAAGACAGAGCAGCGCGGCCGTCGGTAGCGCAAGCAGTTGCCTCATCCGGTCCGCGCCTCCTCCTGTCCTCCTCCTGAGTCCATTTAGCGCGATAGTAGCAATGATTCGTCTCTACGGCAGCTGTCGCAAGGGCGGTATTCGATCGTTATTCCAAGATCCCGTCGAACAGGTCCAGAAGCCTCCAGGTGCTCCCCACGCGGCGCTCGGTGATCTGGCGTACTTCCGGTATCGTGGGGAATTCGAGGATCGCTAATGCTTTGTCGCCCTCGACGCGCACCCCGATCACCCTGAGCGTGGCGTTCTTCATCGTGAGCAGCTGGTGGTGGAGCTTGAAGAGCTTGGACATGACGACGGCACATGTTTTGCCGCGCAGACCCGGCTGATGACCGTCGTCTTCCGGGACCGATTCGGCGATGAACGGGACCAGCGAGGCGCATGCCTTCGCGCCGTCCTCGGCCGCCGCCGCCGCGAAGTAGCGCGTGACGAGGGCTATTGAGGTTCGCCTGTCAGCCGCGTCCGCCGCGTGGCCGTAACCGAGGACTTTTTCGTCGTCGTCGTTCTGATCGCCGTCGTTGTCACGGTCGTTTTTGTGGGTCGAGAAGTCGCTCCCCACGGTCGCGGTGGAGCCGGCGGCGGCGGAGCCTCGGGACGCCGCGTGCGTGCCTGCGCCTGCGCACGCCGTGACCCCGGCGATCAGCGCCACGGCCGTAAGGGTTCCAAGTAGGGATCTGATTGAGGGTGGTTCGCTGGAGAGCACGTCTTAGCTGTGGTCGAGCACGTTGAGAATACCGGATGATACCAATGACCTGACTTAGACGGGGTTTCCCCCGTTTGTCACTCTTGACAGCCTGATCGGCCCGTAATAATCTGCTTCGATCCGATATCCAAAATTTAGATAAGGATCGGGCTCTCGACCAGGAAAGGTAGAGAAGACATGAGGTGCCGAATATTGGGAGTAGCGCTCTTCGCCATGTTTGCGGTGGGTATGGGCTTGTCTTCGGTGGCCATGGCCGAAGACTATGGCACCGTTTGCGGGTTAACCCCAGGCGGTAATCAAGGTTTATTCGTGAAGAGGACTGTTGGGGTATGCGAAGAAGAATTAGCGGAAGATACCAATGAATTTGAACAGGTCTTACTCTCATTAACCGAATGGTTAGTAGCTGGTAGCGAAATCACTGCCGAATTAAATGTTGAAGCGGCGGGAGAACTGTTAATGGAAGACACCAAAACGGCTCTCGGCGCCTCGGATATATTATGTAGTGGCCTACTGGATGGGACGATCGGCCCTGACGGGTTAGGCGTGATCAGCGAAGTGTTAACATTAGCGAAAATGGCTGTATCTACAACTGCGTTAAGTGGTACAGCCCTCACCTGTGAAGAGCACAATGTTTGCTCTGAACCGTTATTGTGGGCGGTCAACCTGCCGTGGAATACGTTACTGGAGTTAGCGGAAACCGATTTAGGCACTATCTTCGTGGACTTAATCTTGGCAGGCGGTAAAGGAAATCCTGGCTGGTATGTCGAATGTATGGGTCTTGCCGGGCTGACGGACGAGTGTAGGGTTGAAGGTGCAAGTGAAACTGGGGAAGGAGTGTTCGAAGCGGTAAATGTTACGGGAGGAGTCGAAGCGATCTTCTCAGAGGCGATAACGGAATTATTGGCTCTAAAATTAGCGGAATGCGCCCAAGGAGGCAAAGAAACAGGTGTCGTAGAAGGGAGCGGTAATATCATCAAACTTGCTTCTGGTACAGAAGCGTTGACTGTTTCTACCGAAACCGAAGACTATGGCACTGTTTGCGGGTTAACCCCAAATAAAGAAGGTTTATTCGTGAAGAGGAGTGCTACTGGGGTATGCGAAGAAGAATTAGCGGAAGATACCAATGAATTTGAACAGGTCTTACTTTTATTAACTGAATGGTTAGTAGCTGGTAGCGAAATTACTGCCGAATTAAATGTTGAAGCGGCGGGAGAACTGTTAATGGAAGACACTAAAACGCTTCTTGGCGCCTCGGATATATTATGTAGTGGCCTACTGGATGGGACGATCGGCCCCGACGGGTTAGGCGTAGTTAGCGAAGTGTTAACATTAGCGAAAATGGCTGTATCTTCAACTGTGTTAAGTGGTACAGCCCTCACCTGTGAAGAGCACAGTGTCTGTGCTGAACCGTTATTGTGGGCGGTCAACCTGCCGTGGAATACGTTACTGGAGTTAGCGGAAACCGATTTAGGCACTATCTTCGTGGACTTAATCTTGGCAGGCGGTAAAGGAAATCCTGGCTATTATCTAGAATGTATGGGTCTTTCCGGACTAACGGACGAATGTAAGGCTGAAGGTGCAAGTGAAACAGGGGAAGGAGTGTTCGAAGCGGTAAATGTTACGGGAGGAGTCGAAGCGACCTTCTCAGAGGCTATAACGGAATTATTGGCTCTAAAATTAGGGGAATGTACGCGAGGAGGTAAAGAAACAGGTGTCGTAGAAGGGAGCGGTAATATCATCAAACTTGCTTCTGGTACAGAAGCCCTTACTGTGTCTTCGGAAACATGATGGTTCATCGAGAGTTTGTTTGTGATTGAGTTATAGGTTTCATGTGCGGCGTCCGAAAGTGTGTTTGCTCGGGCGCCGTGCCCTGAAGGTGGATGGGTTTTGTTTTGATTTTCTAGTAGTGCTCCGTTAGGTTGGAGAAGTTTGGGTTGGGCTTCGAATCGTCTCGTTGACGCTGCTGTCGATTGGGGAGGTCAAGATGCAGGTGACGGGGTCCCTTTGAGGTGGGCCAGGAGATCACCTGGCCCACCTACAGGGACCCCGTCACTGAAGGACGCGCTCGGACTCGATCACTTCGAGGGCCGCACCTTCCGCGGCTGGAACCACCACGTCACGCTCGTCGCGATCGCGCACGCCTCCTCACCCTGGAGAGGCGTTGCTGGCGGTGATGGGTTGTTGAGTGTGCTGCCGCTGGTGTCGTGTCCGGGTCGAGTGAGAAACGTCTCTTGTGCTTTGCGGTTGCGTTTCGTCATGCTGCTTCAGCGTGTCGCTGGGCGGGCAGAGGCTCGATCCTGCGGTGCGATTGGAAGGAACGTAGCTCATATTGTGGGCTGGTTTGGCGCTCTTTGACCTGTGGACGAGTGCTCTGGCTGGCTGATCTCAAGCCTCGGATGAGGCTCAACCGGGCCTCGATGAGGGAGAAAGGTAGAGTAGAGATGAGGTTTAGAATATTGGGAGTAGCGCTCTTCGCGGTGTTCGCGGTGGGCATGGGTCTGTCTTCGGTGGCCATGGCTGAAGACTACGGCACTGTTTGTGGTTTAACCCCAGGCGATAATCAAG
>JBAQGH010000177.1:0-2401 GCA_049287685.1 Solirubrobacteraceae bacterium
TCCCGGGACGGGGCCGCATGCGGCCCCGTCTTCCCCGAAGGTGGAGAGGACGGTGCGCTCATCGGTACAACTCCGCCACGGCGTTTGTGCTCACGCCAGCGGCATCCGCCAGCAAAGCGACGCGGCCCGCGCGCAGGCCTAGCACGAGGTCGGATTCGGCCAGTCCCCTACCGGGATCGTGGCTACTGAGCACGCGCGTGCACCCGCTAGACGGTCCGATCAGCGGCTCGACCAGCTCGATCGCCGCCGGGTCGAGGTTGGCATAGGGCTCGTCAAGCAAAAGCAGCTCAGGTTCGTGCAGTGTCGCTCGCGCCACAGCCACGCGCTGCACCATCCCGCGTGAGAGCGTCCTGACCGGCTCCTCGGCTCGGCTCGTCATCGAGACCGCGGCAAGCTGCTCATCGACTCGCTCGTCGTCCACAGCGTGCAGGCGTGCGTGGTAGCGCAGATTCTCGCGAGGCGTCAACTCTCTGTAGAGCAATGGCTCATGGCCGAGCAGGCCGATGCGTCCACGTACCTGCCAAGCGTCGTCCGGAAGCTGCGTGCCGAGTACCGCGACCTTGCCCGAGTGGGGCCGCAATAGCGTCGCTAGCACGCGCAGCAGCGTCGTCTTGCCGGCCCCGTTTGGGCCGAACACGACAAGTGTCTGTGCCGCGTCGAGTGTGAGCGTCACGTCGTCGAGCGCCGCACGTTCGCCGTAGTTGCGGGTAAGTCCGTCGAGCGCGACGGCTGTCGGTAGGTCCTCGACGGCCGTCGCGCCCGCCGCCTGGACTTCGAGGTCCCCCACGCGCAAGCTCAGACTGTGGCGAGGCGCTGCTCGTGCTCGCTCTGCGCCCGCGCGATCAGATCACGCACGGCTTCTTCGCCAGTTCGCTCGCTCCCAGCAGGTGTGACGTCCTTGCGCAGCAGCTCGACTGGATCTGGGTCGCCGTTCACGATCCCCTCGAAGAACCGCTTTCGGTCCTGGTAGGTGGGCAGTGTGCCCTTCGCCCAGCCGCGCACCTCGTTGAGCAGGATGGCCAGTTGCGCATAGGGCTCGCCGAACTGTTCTGCGATCTCGCGCTTGATGCGCTTGGCCAGGGCGGGCGAGGCCCCGGCGGTGGAGATCGCGATCGCCAGCGGGCCGCTGCGCACGATCGCCGGCAGGATGAAGTTGCACAGCGGCGGCACATCCACGACGTTGACGAGCATCGCGCGCCGCTCTGCGTCGTCGTACACGGCGATGTTCACGTCCGTGTCGTTGGTTGCGGCGATCGCCATGAACACGCCCTCCAGGTCCTGCGCGCCGGCATACGCGCGCCGCTCCCAGCGGATCGAGCCCTCCCGCGCGTATTGAGCCAGCGCCGGCTCGGCCTCCGGGGCGATCAACGTGACCTCGCCGTCGCAGGCCAGCAGCCCCTCGACCTTCTCCAGGCCGATCTCGCCGCCGCCGACGACCAGACTACGGCGGCCCTTGAGCTTCAGGCAGGCGATGTAGAAGGGCGTGGAGAGCATGTCCGCGACGCAGCTCTGGTCGCAGATCCCCTTGCGCAGTTGGCAGACGCACTCCTTGCCTGCATAGGCCTGGGCTGGCATACCTACAGGTTACGACCTACGACCGAGCGCGCGGAGCCCTACGCGCGCCAGCGCCACGCCACCCTGGCGCCAGACATCCTCACGGTCGGACTCGCGCGTGGAGCGCAGCTTGGCGGCGGCTTGGGCGGCCCGCGCCGACAGCTCGTCATACGGGCCCCACCACAGGCCGCGCACACCTGAGGGGTCCCAGGTGATCAGCTTTTCCTGTGCGCAAGCACGTAGCCCAGCCTCGCCGAGCGTGCGGCCCAGGCCGCTGCCTGCCGCCGCGCCCCAAGGCCCGCGCGAGACGGCCGGGCTTGGCAGGTGGTCGTTGAGCCACACCATGCCCGCGTCGAGCTCGCGTGCGATGCGCATGCCGCGGTAGCGATCGGCGGTCCAAACGGAGGCGCCGAGGCCGTAGGGACTGTCGTTGGCCAGCGCGATCGCCTCGGAGACCGAGCCGACGGTCATCACGGCAAGCACCGGACCGCCGACCGGCTCGCGCATCAGACGCATCTCGTGCGTCACGCCGGTGAGCACCGCGGGCGCGTAGAAGGCGCGCCCCATCTCCGCGCCGTGCCTCGCGGCGCGTGCGGTCTGGTCTCCCGTCGGGCCAGCGGGTGCGAGCCCCACGATGTCGTCCGGGTCGACCGGCCCGCCGCAGTGCAAAGTTGCGCCTTGCGTGACCGCCTCCTCCACCAGCTCGCGTACATGGGCTAGGCGCCGCTCTGAGGCAAGCGGCCCGATCTGTACGCGCGGGTCGCTTGGATCGCCGACAGTCATTCCCCGCGCCCCCGCGACGAGCCGTGCGACCAGCCGCTCGGCGACCTCGGGCGCCGCGTAGATG
>JBAQGH010000178.1:0-4523 GCA_049287685.1 Solirubrobacteraceae bacterium
CCCCGGGACCGGCCCGCATGCGGGCCGGTCTTCCCCGAATATATTCACGACGTAATGGCCGGCTCCACGGCAGTCTGGGTCGCTCGATCGTCGTTCGCCTGCTGCCGCGCACGCCGATTCGACCAGCGGATCAGCTCGGCCTGGCCCTTCTCGGGGAAGGGAATGTCGATCGTGTCGAAGTCGCGTGGCGCCTCGGTTGCGGTGAACACTGAGCGGGCCTCCTCGAGCAGGTCTCCGCCTGGATAGCGCGCGGAGATGTGCGTCAGCGCGAGCATCCGTACCTGTGCGTCGCGCGCTACCTGCGCTGCCTGCCGCGCGGTGGAATGACCGGTCTGGTGCGCGCGCTCGAGCTCCTCCTCGGCAAACGTGGCCTCGTGCACCAGCAGGTCCGCCTCATGTGCGGCCAGCGTCAGCATCTCGCACGGCGACGTGTCTCCGGAGATCACGATCTTGCGACCCTCACGCGTGGGCCCCATCACCTGCTCTGGGCTCACCCCGGCGACGGTCTCCCCGCGCGTGAGCCTGCCGAAGTCGGGCCCCGGCGTGACGCCGAGCCGCTCGGCGAGCTTGGGGTCGAGATGGCCGGGACGGGGGTCCTCGACGATCGCGTAGCCGTAGGCGCTATTGGCGCGGTGGCTCACCCTGATCGGTGCCACGGCATAGCCGTCGAACGCCACATCGTCGTCGGCCTCGAGCTCCGTGACTCGCAGCTCATACGGGAGCCGGCCGTAGATGAAGCGCGTCTGCTCCATCATCTGAGTCAGGCCTGGAGGCCCGTAGATTGCAAGCGGCTGGTCGCGTTCGCGCAGAGTGAAGGACTTGAGCATCCCCGGGAGCCCGAGCCAGTGATCGGCGTGGAAGTGGGTGATGAACACACACCCCATATCGGCGAGCCCCACCGAGCGCATCAACTGGCGCTGCGTGCCTTCGCCGCAGTCGAACAGCAGCCGGTCGCCACCGCGGCGCATGAGGATCGCGGGCAGCCCACGGCGGGGGCTGGGCACCGAGCCGCCGGTGCCTGCGAAGAACAGAGAGAGGTCCATTGGCGCAACGGTAGCGGGCGCAGGAAGCCATCGCTCTGGTCCTGGCTAAGCCAGGTGAGGAGCCGCCCGCGGTGACCCCTGCGCCGCTAAAGCCTGAGCCGGTTATTACAGCGGCAGGCGCCGAGCTCGTCTACGCCTGACCAAGCCGGCCGGGTAATCCCTGTGCGCTCGACGGCCCACCAAGCTAAGCTCAAGACCAACTGTGTCGTCGTCTAGACGCTCGTTGCGCCCGTAGCTCAGTGGATAGAGCGTCCGCCTCCGGAGCGGGAAGTCGCAAGTTCGAATCTTGCCGGGCGCGTCTCAGAAATACCTGCAAATAAGCTGGTTTGCTCGACCGACTCAGGGTCCGCATCGGGCGCGGTGGGACTCAGTGGCCCAAACGATGGTCCAAACCCCTCCGAGTGTGGTCCGTAAAGGGTGGTGCGGGCATCTGCAAGCAGCGCGTCGAAGGCAACTCCGTGGTCGCGCTTGCGTCGGTCAAGGAGCTGCGCGTACACGTCGAGCGTCATCCTGCTTTCGGCATGTCCGACCTGATGTTGGACGTAGGTCACGTCGAAGTTGGTCGCCAAGAGCATGATCGAGACGTAGGTCCGTCGCAGGGCGTGAGGCGTGACGTGTGGGAGCGGTGGCAGGTCGCGCTCGGTCAGGCGCTCATTTGCGAGGTTGACGGCCGGTTCCAAAATGCGTTCGCGGACGTTGCTCTCATCCCAGCGCTTGCCGCTGCGGGTGCAAAAGAAGTGTGTGTCGGGGCCTGTGGGATAGTCATGTCTGATCTTGTCGGCGCGGTAGGCAAGTAGCTCATCGCGCAGGCTGGGCGTGATCTCGACATGGCGGACACCTGTGGGCGTCTTGCTGTCGGCGATCCACAGCCTCGCGCCGTTGGGGTCGTGCAGGCGCACGTCGCGCTCCAAGATGTCGAGCGTTTCAGCGATCCGGGGACCGGCGTAGCCGAGCATCGCGCACACCGCTCGCCAGCCGATGCGGTCGTTGGTCGCCGTGTAGGCCTTGCCCTGCGCGAGCATCGACATCGACCCGGCGCTCAACCCGTACTCATGTCGGAGGGCGTACTGCGTCTCCCCTCGCTTCAGACGAGCCCGGATATCCGCCGCCTGCTCTCGCGTGAGCTTGGCACGCTTGCTCGACCTGGGCGCGGTCTGTAGATAGTGCGCTGCATCGAGCAACACCACGAGCTGGTCGATCTCAAGAAACGTCCGTGCGGGCTTTGGAACCTTGATCTTGAGGTCGGGGTCGCGGGCGGGATTGTCGTTCCGAACTTTGTCCTTGACTGCCTGGGCGAGTATCTGGCCGAGCAGGCGCATAATCATCTGGATCGAGCGCGGTGAGAGTGGCCTACGCAGCCGCCCGTTCTCATCCTCGGCGCGCGCGCCTGCTGCCGCGATCTTCTTCAGTGCGTCGCTGTCCTTGAACAGCTTGCCGCGAAAGCGCCGACAGTCCACGTTGCTGATTCTCGCCACGGGTGCCCGCCCGAAGGTCGGGAGGATGTACTTCTTGAGACGCCAGAGATAGTCCTCGTAAGTGTTCTCGGCCAGCGGTCCCTCGCCGATCTCACCGACGCGCTTACGCTCAAGCCAGTCGGAGGCGTATTCGTGCATCGTGATCCCGGCGGCGTACTCGTCCTCGTCGTGGGCGGGCTCGGACTCATAGCGCGCAAGCACCTGCTCAATCGGGACGCCAGCGCTCAACTGCGCGAGGATCATCTGAAGCTCGCGGCGTCCCCTAGCCTCTGTCCAACCGTCAACATCACGGCCGAACACGACTGGATAGCGCTCTCCCTTGTGCCGAAACCGGGCACGGACGCTCGATGTTCCGTCCCTGAGCTTCCGCACTTCGACGCTGCCGCTAGCCGGGCGCGGCATTACGCCCTCCTTTCTCGACTCGAAGACGACATGATCCTGTCCGCATCGGACTCATAAGGGATCAACCCTGGCCTCGTCGCTGGTGAGCGCTTCTTGCGCGACCGTCCAGTCCTCCGACGTGCTTCGTCCGACTTCGGCACAGGCCAAGCGTTCTGCACGCGCTGAAGGTCGAACCGCAATCGACCGCGTGGCCCTCCGAGCCGGATCGCACCAAGGGTGTTGGCGTGCGCGTAAACCCAATCGCGCTCGACGCCAAGCAGCGCCGCGAGTTCGGCGGCATCTACGAATTGCGCCGATGGCCACGTCTGCGTAGCTGCGATCAGGTCGGCTACCTGCCGTGCGATCTGCTCGATGTCGGCGGGGTCGAGCCTCATAGACGTGACCGGCGACCGGCGCGCTCGCCAGGCGGCTTGTCGCTGGTGATGTATCGCGGGGACAGTACGGCTTGAAGTTGTGGCATCGGCTCTCTGCCTGTAAGCCGGGTACCGCCGTCTTTGAGCAAGTGGGTTGGTCTGCCGGTCGTTGAGGTCGTGGTAGCTGTGATCTCCGGTGGGATTAGGTCCTCCAAAAGCAAAGTCGGGCACGGCTGAAATGAGCGCCACGCCCAGTCCTGCGACGTGGCGCTCTTCAAGGCGTCAGGTGCCGCCCGCGCCCAATTCGTCAGCGCGGCGTGCTGCGCGCGTGGGGAACACAAACTCCCCAAAGCGATGGACGAGTCCCATCCCGGAGAGCCTGCCTACAGCGTCCGCCGCACCGATACGCGTGTGGAGTTCACAGGCAATCTCATCGACGGTCCACGGCCACGGTGAGTCGCAAAGCATGAGGTTCAGAACGCAGAGATCCCGATTCTCCTCCCTCACGTTGTCCTCGAACTTTTGATCGTCCTCAATGCAATGGTCTGGCATCGGTTCCTCCTTGATCTCGGAGGCTCCGGGAACGGCTCTAACGAGGGGGACACCCAGCCGGTGCCGGTAGGGTGTCTGACGCCCCGGGAGTTAGCGCTCTCGGTGCCACGGGGGCCGGGCGCTTACACGTCGCGGCCCCCATTCATGTATATGGTGATGAAGCAAGATACCACCGAATGAAACAGAATGGTGCACAATGAAGCAAACCAAACCCGATCTCGTGACATTCAGCGTGCGCCTTGAGCGCGAGACTGCGGAACGACTCCGCAAGATCGCTGACAGCGAACACCGGACTGTCGCGGCCGAGTTGCGCCGCCTGGTTGAGGCTCATATCGAGAAACATCCAGCGGGCCGCTGAAGCTGCCGACTCGCGCCTTGAGCGTTGTCGCCCTACCCGTCTCGCGAACCGCCAAGGTGGTTATCGGCATACCGCACCGACTCAAGTCCGTCCTGCCCCTCCCCTGCCAGTCCGCCCTACGCCTCCAACTCCGCACGCCCCTCGCTCTGCCATCCCGCACCCTCACATCTCCGCATTTCTTCCGACCGAGACCAATCAACGACGCCTACTGGAATCACCACGCACTGTCGCTCCCGCTTGCTCGTTGTAGCCCCCTGAGCCGTTCTCTCGTTGCTTACGCTCGACCTTCGCTTGCTGCTGCCCGCTCGCTCCCGCTCCCGCTCTGCACATAGCCTCGCCC
>JBAQGH010000179.1:0-9250 GCA_049287685.1 Solirubrobacteraceae bacterium
CCGCTGTGGCGCCGGGCGATCGGTGCGCGCCCCGCGCCGCCCGCGGACGGAGGCGCACCGGAGGCTTCGCTCGAGGGCTTCGTCGACGTGCACGCCTTCTCCCCTGGCGAGCTCTCCGGCTTCGCAAGCCAAGCCGGCTTCACGGATATTCGCGTAACCGGCGAGGAGCTGCTCGCCAACTGGTTCGGCTGGACCAACCGCACGTTGGAGGCCACCGCCCACCCTGAAGACGTACCTTGGGGCTGGCGCAACTACGCGTATCGCGGCTATCTGACACTGCAGGGCGTGGATCGGCGCCTGCTGGAGTCCCGGTTGCCCCCGGCGATCTTCTACAACCTCATTGTCACGGCTTCCAAGCCGTAGTAGGTCATTGGCCCGTTGGGCCAATGAGAATGAGTTTGGAGATGACGGCCGTAATGCGTATGTTCCGCGGCAGCCGCCCACTCAAGCGCTGGCGCTACGTGGGGGTGTTCGACGAGCAATTCATGATCTGCGCGGCCTCGATCCAGGTCGGGCCAGCACGCCAAACGTTCTGGGCGGTGTTCGAGCGCGCGGGCGGTGCGATGACAGAGCGCACCCGCATGATCCCGCGCCGTGGAGCGCTCGTATTGACTCCTGGGCGCCTGCGAGTTCGTGACGACGCCATCCTGCTCGACCTCGCACTCGAGGAAGACGACGGTATCGAAACAAAGTGCCCCCACGGCAACGCATATGTATGGACGCGCAAGCAAGCCGGCATACGCGCCCATGGCCAACTGGTTCTCGGTGCCCGCCCGCCGATCACGATCGCTGCGCTTGCCGTGATCGACGACACCGCCGGCTACCACGCACGCGTCACGGAGTGGTGGTGGGCCGCCGGGGTCGGCAACGCACCAGATGGCGCCCGGCTTGCCTTCAACCTCGTGCAAGGCGTCAACGACCCGCCGGCCGGCAGCGAGCGCGCAATATGGGTTGCGGGCGTTCCCCACGAGGCGCCACCGGTGCGCTTCTCGGCTGATCTCTGCTCGATCTCTTCAGACGACGGCTCGGAGCTGCGCTTTGCTCCCGAGGCCGAGCGCAGCCGCCGCGACAACGTGCTGCTTGTGCGGAGCGACTACCGCGCTCCGTTCGGAGCATTCAGCGGCAAACTGCCGGGCGGTATAGAGCTCACGCATGCGGTGGGAGTAGTCGAGCACCACCGCGCGCACTGGTAGCAGATACACAAGCAGCTTGTGTCCAGCGTGGCCTGTACCCGACAGCGACGCGCGCCAGATCAGGCACCCAGACCGCGACTCGCGGTAATCAGGCAGGCAGCATGCCCGGCCTGACCTCCAGACCCCCGCACACGGTCTCCACAACCATCTGCTTGGCGCGCTCCAGATCCTCATCGCTCTGCGGCAACAGCCCGAAGATCCAGCCGGTCAAGACCTGCTCGATCGCGCCGTAGAAAGTCATCGCGGCGAACTCGGCGTCGATCTCCGCCTTGAAGATGCCTTCCTGCTGGGCCTTGGTGACGATCTCACCGATCAGGCGATAGGCCTCGCGGATCTGGCCCAAGTGCGTCTGGCCGAAGGAGTTGGCCGCGCGCGTGACCTCGACGATGATGACCTTCATCAGGTCGGGGTCGTGACGGTAGCTATCGACGATGAACGAGGCGATCGCACCGAGCTTCTCGCGCACCGGAACCGGCTTGCGGTCGACCTCGCGGATCATCTCGAGCATCACGCCCCAACGCTCCAGAAAGAGCGTGTTGAGCACTTCCTCCTTGGAGGGGAAGTAGTGGTAGAGCAAGCCGTAGGCCACACCAGCCTCATCGGCGATGTCCGACACGCGACAGGCGTGAAAGCCCTGGCGCGCGAACACGCGCACGGCCGCGTCGAGGATCGCGCGGCGACGGTCGGGTACCGCCTTGGCTCTTGTGGAGCTCAAGCTTGGGTCTCCTGGGGAGGGACCGCGGTGACACCCTCGACATCACGCTCTGAACCGGAGGCGTGAGCCTGACCCGAGGAGCGGTGGTAGAGCTTGGGACGGCGATGAGAGAGCAGCGGCACGCGCTTGCGGACATCGTCCTGATGCTCGAAGTCGAGCTCCGCGACGATATGCCCGGACTTCTCGCCGTCCGCACGAGCAAGCACTGTTCCCCAGGGATCCGCGATCAGCGAGATCCCGCCTGAATGGTGCCCTCCCGGATGCTTGCCGACCTGATTGGCGGCAACGACGAAGACCTGGTTCTCGATCGCCCTGGCCCGTATGAGCGTCTCCCAGTGATCGCGCGTGGTCGGCAGCGTGAAAGCGGCGGGCAGCGCTACGACGCGCGCGTTGCGCAGCGTAAGCACACGGAACAGCTCGGGGAAGCGCAGGTCGTAGCAGATCGACATGCCCAGCTTCGTACCGTCATCCAACTCGCTGACGACGACTTCCTCGCCCGCCTCGTCTGTGTCGGACTCGCGGTAGCGCTTGCCCTCGATCTCCACGTCGAACATGTGCAGCTTGCGATACACGGCCTTGATCTCGCCGTCGGGGCCGACGTGCACGGAGGCGTTGGAGAGCTTCTCGCGCCCCTCGACGCGCTCGGCGATCGAGCCGGCTACAAGATCGAGCTTCAGCTCTGCTGCCGTCGCACGCGCCCAGGCAATCGCGCTTCCGTCGAACGGCTGCGCGCCGGCGCGCAAATCCTGCGGGCTGCCCATCACCGTCCACTTCTCGGGCAGCACCACCAAAGTGGCGCCATCTGCCGCCGCTGCCCGCACTTGCTCGTCGGCAGCCGCGATGTTCGTATCCACATTCGCACCGGAATTCAGCTGAACGGCGGCAGCCTTCATATGCCCTCTGAACTCCCCGGTGTCCCGGTACGTGGATAGATTGACTGGTCAGTCAACACTTCCAAGAATAGCGGCGAGCTGGTCGAGTAGCTCGCGCTCCTTCTCGCTCGCGAGCGCCCGCTCGAGAATCTTGTCCTCCAGTTCGAGCAACACCTTCACGCGCTCGGGATGACTGTCCAACACCTCCTTGATCACGCGCAACGGCATGAAGCGCTCTTCCTGCAGGCGCTTGATCAGCTGGATGCGCTCGACCAGCTCGGGCGGGTAGTAGGCCATGTTGCGGCTCGTGCGGTGAATGTCCTCTCCATCGCCGAGCAGGCCCTCGCGGATGTAGTGGCGGATTGTGGGGGCGCTCACACCCGAGCGCTCCGCCAGCTCGCTCATCTTCAACGACGCTTCCGAGGCCGCCATCAGGTCGTTCCGCCGCGTGCGCTCGGTCGCAGGCAGGCGCTCATGCGAGGAAGGCGCCGTTGCCTGCGCCATCGCTCGGGCCGGCGACGGCGCCCTGCTCCAGCAGCTCTGCCACCTGCCCCTCGCTGTAGCCGGCGGCGAGCAGCACCTGCTCGGTGTGCTCGCCGAGCCCCGGACCGGGTAGACGGTTGTGCTCGCCCGGGGTGCGGTCTAGCTTGACGGGAATCCCGAGCTGACGCACACCGTCCTCTACGCCTGGTTGGTCAAGCGTGACCACCATCTCGCGCTCTTGCACGAGCTCGGAGTCAAGCGCCTCGTCCAGATCGAGCACAGGCTCCAGGCAACAGTCGTGTTCGGTGGCGAATTGAGTCCACTGCGCCCGCGTGCGGCCCTTGAAGATCTCCGCAACCTGCTCGTGAGCCTCGGAGCCGGGGTGCTCGAACTGCTTCTCGATCAGATCCTTCCGCTTCACGCCTCGGCACCACGCCTGCCAGAACTTGGGCTCGAGTGCACCGAGCGATACCCAGCCGTCGGCGCACTCATACGGGCGATAGCAGATCACCGCACCGGCAAGCAGCTGCTCGCCGCGTTTGGGCACCACGCCGTCGGCGAAGTATTGGCCGGCGACCATCGCAAGCCACGAGAGTGCGCCGTCGGCCATCGACACATCCACGAACTGGCCCTGACCCGACCCAGTTCGGGCGGCCGGAGAGTCGCCACCCCCTCCGGGGGTGGCGTGCGTCGAGGCGGAGCGAATAGGAGCGCCGTCGCGCTCGCGTAGAGCAGCCAGGATGCCGAAGGCGGCCATCAGCGCACCACCGCCGAGGTCGGCGATCTGGCCTGCGGCCTGCACGGGATATCCACCCACCCCATCGCCTTCGCCCGTCAGGCCAAGCAGCCCGATCAGGCCGAGGTAGTTCATGTCGTGGCCGGAGGCGTCGCGCTTGGGGCCCGTCTGGCCGTAGCCGCTGATCGCGCAATACACGAGCCCGGGGTTCTCTTGGCGCATCCGCTCGTAGCCGACGCCGAGGCGATCGAGCACACCCGGCCTGAACGACTCGAGCACCACGTCGTAGTCGCGCACCAGCCGCAGCAGCACCTCACGGCCGGCCTCGCTCTTGAGGTCGATGCGGATCGAGCGCTTGTTGCGGTTCAGCGACAGGAACATCGCCGACTTCGCGCTGTCCTGCGCACCCTCGTAATAGGGAGGTGCCCAGCGGATGTAGTCGCCGGCGCCGGTATCCTCGACCTTCAGCACCTCGGCGCCGAAGTCGGCCAGCAGCAGCGAGCAGAAGCCGCCGGGGAGCAGGCGCGAGAGGTCCAAGACCTTCACGCCTGAAAGGGGAAGGCTCATCGCGCCCTCCAAGGCGTGACTGGGAGGGTTGACAAACCCATCAGGCGATCCCGAGCAGCCCGCGCGCCTCGGCGACCGTCGCCGGTCGCCGCCCGACGTCTTCGGTCATGCGTCGTGCCTGGGCGATCAGGTCACCGTTGGAGCGCGCCATCTCGCCGCTGGGCAAATACAGATTGTCCTCGACGCCCGCGCGGATCGAGCCGCCGAGCGTGAGCGCCGTTGCGATCAGCATCCACTGGTCGCGGCTTATGCCGATCACGCCCCAATGGTGTTTGACGTGACCGCCCCCAGGGACGTCGCCGATGTTGTCGACCATCGCCGCCAGATTGCGCGGGGTGGGTGGGATGCCGCCGACCACCCCCATTACGCAGTCCACGTGCAGCGGGGTCTTCAAAACCCCCATGTCAACGAGCGGCGTCAGCGAGCCGACATGCCCGAGGTCGAAGCACTCGTGCTCAGGCTTTATACCGAGCTCGTTCATCGCCGTGAGCAGCTCGACGATCTCCTCGAACGGGTTCTGGAAGACCATCTTGAAGACGAAGTCTTTGCGCGTGCGCGAGTACTTGGCGTAGTTCATCGAGCCCATGTTCAGAGCCGCCACTTCGGGGCGGCAGGCGCGCAGGTACTCGACGCGCTTGGCCACGGGCACGCCGACCGTGCCTGTGGAGTAGTTGACGATCACGTCGTCCACCGCGCCGCGAATCGCCTCGGTGATCGCCGAGAAGTCCTCGATCTCATAGCTTGGCGTGCCGTCTGGTTTGCGCGCGTGGATGTGGATCATCGAGGCGCCCTCGTCCACGGCGCGCTTGGCCTCGGCGCCGTACTCCTCGGGCGTATAGGGGATCGCGGGACACTGCTCGCGGTTGGCGATCACGCCCGAGATCGAGCAGGTGATTACGACGGGATCGTCCAAGCTCACAGGTTGCCTCCGCGAATCGAGTTGGTCATACGGGTACGACGCCCGACTTCTTATAGGGACGCTCGATCTTCTTGCCCTCGGCCAGCTCCAGCCCACGGCATATCGTGGCGCGCGTCTCGCGCGGGTCGATCACGTCATCGACCAGGTCGTTGCCGGCGGCGATGTAGACGTCGAACATCTTTTTGAAGTTCTCGACCAGCTCGGCCTTCTTTGCAACGGGGTCCTCGGCGGCGTCGACCGCCTTGCGGAAGGCGATCTCAACGACACCCTCCGCGCCCATGACACTGATCTCAGCGCTCGGCCACGCGACGATCAGGTCGGGCTCGTACGCGCGCCCGCACATCACGTAGTAGCCCGCGCCATAGGCCTTGCGCGTGATCACGGTGATCTTGGGGACGGTGGCGTTGGCTACGGCGTAGAGCATCTTGGCGCCGTGACGGATGATCCCTTCGGCCTCGACCTTCGTGCCCACCATGAAACCGGGCACGTCCTGGACGAACACCAAGGGAATCCCGAACGCGTTACAGAGGTTGACGAAGCGCGCGGCCTTGTCGGCGGAGTTGTTGTCGAGTATCCCGCCTAGCTGCTTGGGCTGGTTTGCGACAATCCCGGCCGGCCTGCCGCCAAAGCGGGCGAAGCAGGTGATGATCGTCTTGGCCCACTGGCCCTTCATGTCGAAGATCTCGCCATCGTCCACGATCCGCTTGATGACCTCGTACATGTCATACGGCTTGCGGTTGGACTCGGGCAGCACATCGAGCAGCTCGTCGTCGCCGCGCTCGATCGGGTCGGACACCGTACGCACGGGCGGGCGCTGTTCGCAGTTCTGCGGCATGAACGAGAGGTATTGCTTGATCCGCTCGATGCACTCCTCGTCGCTCGCCACCTCCATGTCGCCCACACCCGACTTGCGGCAGTGCACGCGCGAGCCTCCGAGCTCCTCTTGGGTAACGTCCTCGCCTACCGCGGCGCGCACCAGGTGGGGACCGGCCAAGGCCATCGAGCCGCGGCCCTTGACCATCGGCACGAAGTCGGCAAGGCCGGGGATGTAGGCGGTGCCGGCGGCGCACGGCCCGAGCAGTGCCGCGACCTGGGGGATCACGCCGCTCATGATCACCTCCTCGCGGAACAGGTGCCCGGAGCCGGCGAACATCGCGCCGGCGGCCTCCTGCACACGCGCACCGGCGGAGTCCAGCAGCCACACGAACGGGATGCGCTTGGTCAAGGCGAGCTCGCGCAGGCGCGTGACCTTGAACTCGCCGGTCATGCCCATCGAGCCGGCCATCACAGTGAAGTCGTATGCACATACGGCCGTCAGGCGGCCGTCCACCTTGCCATAGCCGGTGATCACGCCGTCCGCGGGCGCCTCGACGCCGTCCATCGCGCGCTGAGAGGTGTGGGGCTTGCCGTGAATGCCCAGCTCCACGAACGTGCCGTCATCCACGAGCAGCGCGATCCGCTCGCGCGCGGTGAGCGCGCCCTTCTCGTGCTGCTTGTCGATCTTCTCCTGACCGCCGCCGAGGCGAATCTGCTCGCGGCGCGCGTGCAGGTCCTCGACCAGCGGGCGCAAAAGCGACGTTGTCGGCTCGGAGCTCATAGGTTCCTCCAACGTGGCCCCCGCGCGCGGGGGGGAGGCATCACATTTTGGAAGTACATCCTCAACGCCCCTTCCACTGCGGGTCGCGCTTCTCGAAGAACGCTGTCACGCCCTCCACGATGTCCTCGGTGGAGATGGCGAGGGTGAGCTGGGCGCGCAAATAATCCAATGCGTCATCGAGCGGCATGTCGAGCTGGCGGCGCATCGCTTCCTTGCCAAGACGCATGATCAAGGGCGACTTCGACGCCAGCTTCGTGGCCCACACGTCCACCGCGACGTCGAGCTCGCCGGCCGAGACGACCTTGTTGACGAGTCCCGCGGCAAGCGCCTCCTCGGCCGACCAACGCTCGCCGAGCAACAGCAGCTCGTTGGCCTTCTTGCGCCCGATGTTGCGATAGATCAGCGCCATGATCATGAACGGGAACGCGCCCACGTTTATCTCGGGCGTCCCGAACGTAGCGTCCTCGCCGGCAACGATCAGATCGCACGCGAGCGCAATCCCGAGCGCCCCGGCGAGCACATGCCCGCGCGCGGCGCACAGCGTGGGCTTGCCGAGCCCCACGATCAGCTTGAACAGCGAGACGAAGCGATCCGAGCCGAAGTGCTTGTGCACCAGTGCCACATCAGCCGCGAAGCCGCCGAGGTTGGCACCGGAGGAGAAGACCGTGTCGTGCGAGGAGGCGAGCACGACCACACGCACAGCGTCGTCGTCCCGGGCGCGCTCGAAGCCGGAGATCAGGCCGTCGAGCACCTCACCCGACAACGCGTTGCGCGTGGCGGGTTCGTTGAGCGTGATCGTCGCCACGCCGTCTGCGACCTCGTAGAGGACTTTGTCGCTGCTCACGGGCGCATCGTATCCAGTCGAGCCTGGGCGCGAAGTGCGACGTCGTACTGTTTACTTTGCCTCACACACCCACTTGAAGGAGAATCGGATGGCAACCGCCGAGAGCGTCCTGAAGCCCGACCACCAGAGCAAGCGCAAGCACTTCATCTTCACCGACGAGCACGAACAGCTGCGCGAGTCGATCCGCAGTTTCGTGAGCAAGGAGCTGGCGCCGCACGCGGAGGAATGGGAGGAGACGACGTTCCCCGACTCGGTGTTCAGGCGCATGGGCGAGCTGGACCTGCTCGGCCTCGACAAGCCCGAGGCCTACGGCGGGCAGGGCGGCGACTACTTCACGAGCCTCGTGCTGGGCGAGGAGATGACGGGCGCCAACTCCGGTGGGTTGGCGATGGGCGTGGCGGTGCACACCGACATGGCGATGCCCCCGATCTTGGCCTTCGGCACCGAGGAGCAGAAGCAGGAATGGGTCGTGCCGGCGATCAAAGGCGAGAAGATCCTGTGCATCGGCATCACCGAGCCCGACGCCGGGTCGGACGTGGCCGGGATCAAGACGCGCGCTGTCAAGGACGGCGATACCCGTTCGGGCACAGGCGAGTACGTGATCAACGGCTCGAAGACGTACATCACCAACGGGCACCGCGCGGACGTGATCGTGCTCGTGACGAAGACCGACCCCGACGCGGGCTACGGAGGCTTCACTCTGTTTCTCGTGCCGATGGACGCGCCCGGGGTGATCCGCGAGAAGAAGCTCGAGAAGCTCGGGATGCACGCCTCCGATACGGCGTTGCTTGCCTTCCAGGATGTGCGCGTGCCCGCAAGCGCCGTGCTGGGCGAGGTGGGCAAGGGCTTCTACCACATCATGTGGGAGCTCCAGGGCGAGCGCCTGATCGGTGCTGCCGGCTCGGTGGCGGGCGCGCAGAAATGCTTCAATCGCACACTCGACTACGCCAAAGAGCGCAAGGCCTTCGGCCGCGAAATCGGCAAATTCCAGGTGATCCGCCACAAGTTCGCCGAGATGGCTACCAAGATCGAGAGCGCGCGCCAGATGGTGTACGTGACCGCGTGGCGCTTCGCCAACGGCGAGTACCCCGTACGCGAGATATCGATGGCCAAGCTGCACGCTTCGCGCATCGCCGTGGAAGTCGCTGACGAGTGCATCCAGATCCACGGCGGGGCGGGCTACATGAAGGAGTACGGCGTCGAGCGCGCGTGGCGCGATTCGCGCTTGAACAGGATCGGGGCTGGAACCGACGAGATCATGTTGGATGTCATAGGTCGTTCATATGGTCTTTGAGACAGGGGCGCATGCGCCCCTGTCCCCGAC
>JBAQGH010000180.1:0-5259 GCA_049287685.1 Solirubrobacteraceae bacterium
GCCCGGGACATCGCCGCATGCGGCGATGTCTTCCCAAGATGTGCTCATACGCGCTACACCCGATGTTCGAGGCGACACACACGAGAAGATCTCCACGGGTCAGGCCGACTCGAAGTTCGGCTTCTCGATGGCGGGTATCCCCGCCGCGATCGAGCGCGTGCGGGCGGTCGATGGGCTCGAGCTGCGGGGCATCCACGCCCACATCGGCTCGCAGCTGCTCGAATTGGAGCCCTACCGTCGCGAGGCAAAGGCGCTCGCCAAGATCGGCGACGGGGTGGGCGGGTTCTCCATCTACGATCTTGGTGGCGGGCTTGGGGTCGCATACGCCGAGAGCCAGCATCCGCCCGAGATCGAGGAATGGGTCGGGTCGGTTCTCGGCGCCGCGCATGAGGCTGGGATCGATCCGAGCCAGCGCGTGCTGGTCGAGCCGGGGCGCGCGCTCACGGCCAACGCGGGCGTTACGCTCTATACGGTTGAGAGCGTCAAGCGCAACGTCTCCACCTGGGTGGCGGTGGACGGCGGCATGTCCGACAACCTGCGCCCGATGCTCTACGGCGCCGCCTACGAAGCGCACGTCGCCGACCGCCTTGGCGACCCCGCGGGTGCCACGCGCTGCGTGTTGGCCGGCAAGCACTGTGAGTCCGGCGACGTGATCGTGCGCGAGGCGCTGCTCGAGGACCCACGGCCTGGAGATGTGATCGTGACGCCTGCCACCGGCGCCTATGGGTTTGCGATGGCTAGCAACTACAACGGTGTGCCGCGCCCGCCGGTCGTGTTCTGCAAGGACGGCGACGCGCGCGTCGTGGTCAGGCGCGAGCGCTTCGAGGATCTCACGGCCCGCGATGTCCTCTGAGCACTCAGCGATGACTCCCACGCGCCCGGCCGCCTCCACCGATCGCGTCGCTGAGGCTTCCGCGCCGTTCAGCGTCGGTCTGCTCGGCTTCGGGACCGTCGGCTCGGCCTTCGCCACGTTGCTGGGAGAGCGTGCCCCGCACATCGAGAGGCTCACCGGACGCCTGCCGGTGCTGGGCGAGGCGCTCACCACCAGCAAAGGCGACTTCGCCCAGATCCTCGAATCCTCGGACTTGATCGTCGAGCTGATCGGCGGGATCGAGCCGGCGCGCGAATACGTGCTTGCCGCGCTACAGGCAGGCAAGCATGTCGTTACGGCCAACAAGCAGCTGCTCTCCCAGCACGGCGAGGAGCTCTTCGACGTGGCCCGCGCAAGCGGAGTGCAGCTGCGCTTCGAGGCTGCCGTGGCGGGCGTCGTCCCAGTCATCCGCGTGCTGTGCGAGTCGCTCGCTGGCGCACACGTCGAGCGCATCCACGGGATCGTCAACGGCACCACCAACTTCATCTTGAGCGAGATGACCCATGGCTCCTCATACGGGCAGGCGCTCGCCGAGGCCCAGCGCCAGGGCTACGCCGAGGCCGACCCAAGCGACGACGTAAGCGGACGCGACGCCGCGGCCAAGATGGCGATCCTCGCGCGCCTCGCGTTCGGCACTCCCGTGCACATCGACCAGGTGCCCTACGAGGGCATCGAGCAGCTGCAGACCGACGACCTGCAGTACGCGCGCGAGCTGGGCCTCGGCTTGAAGCTGATCGGCACTGCCGAGCGGCGCGACGGTGGCATCTCGGTTCGCGTGCACCCGGCCTTCCTTTACTCCGGCCACCCGCTGGCCTCGGTCAACGGCCCCTTCAACGCGGTCACGGTCGAGTCCGATGCGATCACCGAGATCACGATGTCCGGCCCGGGAGCTGGGGGACGCCAGACCGCTAGCGCCGTGCTCGGCGACCTCGTCAGCGCGATGCTCCCTCCCTCCGCGCCCTCCGCGCCGCTCGATCCGCTGCCGCTGGTGCAGGACGTCGAGAGCGGTTTCTACATTCACATGGAGGTCGCCGACACGCCAGGCACGCTGGCCTCGATCGCCCAGCTGCTCGGCGAGCAGGGCGCCTCTATCAAGTCCGTCGCCCAGCACGGCCTGGGCGAGCACGCGCGACTCGTGATGGTCATCCATCCGTTGGCTGAATCCCGTGTGCGCGAGGCCCTGAAACGCATCGCGGCGCTCGACTTCCTACGCTCAACACCACGAGCCATTCGTGTAATCGAAGAGGAGTTCATGTGATCCTGGGCACGTATGGCGGCGCTGGGCGGCGTCCTCGGTCTCTTGCGTACCGATTGACAGTCGACGGGATTGCCAATCGGCCAGCACGCGGCGTTCCCTGCGTCCTTGCCCAGCTTGCCCTACGTGCCCAGGATGGGCTTTACCAAAAGGAGTTCATGTGAGCAACACGATTTCCATGGGCAAGAGTCATGTGCCGCTGATCGAGCGCTATCGCGATCGCCTGCCGTTTGCCGAGGACGATCCGATCGTCAGCCTGCAGGAGGGCTCCACGCCGCTGTTGCGCGCGCCCGTGCTCTCAGAGATGGTGGGGGCCAGCGTGCGCCTCAAGCTCGAGGGGGCCAACCCGACGGGCTCGTTCAAGGACCGTGGCATGACCTGCGCCGTCTCGGCGGCCGTGCGCGACGGCGCCAAGGCCGTGATCTGCGCTTCCACGGGCAACACGGCCGGCAGCGCGGCTGCATATGCCGCGCGTGCGGGCATCACCTGCGCGGTGATCGTTCCCGAGGGCAAGATCGCCGAAGGCAAGATGGCCCAGACGTTGATGCATGGCGCGCGCGTGATCTCGCTCGCCGGCAACTTCGACCAGGCTCTGAAACTGGTGCGCGAGCTTGTCGAAAAGGACCCGATCGTGCTCGTCAACTCGGTCAACGAATTTCGCATCGAAGGCCAGAAGACGGCGGCCTTTGAGATTCACGAGGACCTCGAAGGGCAGCTCGAAGCGCTCTGCATCCCGGTCGGCAACGCCGGCAACATAACCTCCTATTGGCGCGGCTTCCGCGAGATGGGAGCGACGCCGAGGCTGTTTGGCTTCCAAGCCGAGGGTGCCTCGCCACTGGTGCGCGGCGAAGCGTTCGAGCATCCTGAAACTGTGGCCAGTGCGATCCGCATCGGTCACCCGGTGCGGGGCAGCGATGCGCTCGCCGCCGTGAGCGAGTCCGGTGGCGCGATCCGAGCCGTCTCAGACCACGAGATCCTCGCCGCCTACCGTCTGCTGGCCTCCAAGGAAGGCATGTTCTGCGAGCCGGCCTCGGCGGCGTCGGTCGCCGGTCTGCTCAAGTACGGGCCCGACGGTGCGGAGCAGGTCGTATGCGTGCTGACCGGCCGCGGCATCAAGGACCCGCAGACCGCGATCGAACACAACGGCGGCGCCGTGATCCCCTGCGAGCCGGACATCGGCGCGATCGAAGAGGCGGTTCTCGGTTGAGTCGCGAGCAGCTTCCCGCGATCCGCACACATCGTTTTTCGCCCGGAGGAGAGGTGCGGAAGGTATGTATAAATTGTGAAGACTACAATAATAGATACAAATAGTAGCTACTATCGTAGTTTCGAAAAAATGTATGGGACGGGCAGCGGGTGATTCGCAGGCGAGTCGTACGCGTGCCAGCGTCCTCGGCAAACCTCGGCCCTGGTTTCGACTGTCTTGCCGCCGCGATCGGCCTGCACCTGGATCTGGAGGTGTCAGAGACCGGCAGCTTCGCCGTCGAGACCGATCTGGACGTTTCGCGGGGTAAGGACAACCTCTGCGTGCGTGCCTTCGAGAGCCTACACCCAGCTGACGATTTCACTTTCCGCATCCGCTCGGAGATCCCGCTGACGGGCGGTCTCGGCTCGAGCGCCGCGGCGATCGTGGCCGGCCTGCTCGCCGCCGATCATCTGTTCGAGCTGGACGTCGACCTGCTCGCGCGCGCGACCGCGATCGAGGGCCACCCCGACAACGTCGCCGCGGCGCTCCACGGCGGCTTTGTCATATGCGCGGACGGCCAGGCCGTGCGCTTCGAGCCGCCGACGGGCTTGGAGGCGCTGGCGGTCGTGCCCGAGCAGGCGGTACGCACCAGTGAGGCGCGCGGTGCCCTGCCAGAGCAGGTCCCGATCGAGCAAGCGGTCTTCAACGTGGCCCACGCCGCGCTGCTCACCCTGGGACTCGCGCGCGGCGACTGGGACCTGGTTGCGCGCGGCCTACACGACAGCCTGCACGAGCAACGGCGCTCACACCTGTTCCCGCGCTCCTACGCGCTCGCCCAGCGAGCAGCAGATTTCGGTGCCCTGGGCGCCACCATCTCCGGCGCCGGGCCGACCGTGCTGTTGTGGTGCTTCTACGAGCACACAGGCGCCGTCGTGGAGGCGTTGCGGCCGGAGATCGAGGGCTGGGCAACGCTATTGCGCGCCCCGTTTGAGGCTCAGGGTGCCTATGTGGGAGAGTTGTAGGGCTATGGACGACGGCTATTTCCCGCGCGGAAGCTCAATGCTTCGGACGGTCCACGAAGAGAAGGCAGTCGGGCTGATGTACGGCCAGCGCGCGCTCTGCGTCGGCGCCGTCAAGCCGCTCAACTACGTCGGCACCAGCGAGCACACCCGCAACAAGCGCACGCCGTTCAAGCGCATCACGCACACGGGAGGCATGTTCGAGGCGGTCTTCTTTGGCAGCCGCGCGCAGGCCGACCGCGTCCTGGAGATCGTCGATGTCATGCACGAGCGCGTGGTCGGCGAGCTCCCGCGGGACGCCGGCCCCCACTACCCGGCGGGAACGCCCTACACGGCCTTCGACCCGGAGCTGATGCTGTGGACGGTTGCCGTCATCGCCGACTCGGCCGAATGGTTCTACGACAGGCTCGTGCGGCCGCTGGAAGACGAGCAGCGCGAAGCGCTGTGGCAGGACTACCTGCGCTTCGCCGAGCTGTTCAAGATGTCTCGTGATTCGGCCCCGTCTACCCACCGCGAGTTTCGCGAGTGGTTCGATCGTCAATTGGCCGGCTCCGACCTGTATCTCACTGAGGAGGCCCGCTACATGGGCTATGCCTCCGCTTTTGAGATCCCGATGCCCTCGAATCGCCAGCTGGCCAAGCGCATACACGATCTGGTGATGCTCGGCTCGCTGCCACCGCGCATACGCGAGCTCTACGGCCTGCCCTACAGCTCCTCTCAGGCCAGAACCTGCGCGGCGGTGCTGGCCGGCGGGCGCTTCGCGCGCATGCTCGCCCCGCGCAAGCTCACCCACGGCTCGTGCATCCCCGAGTTCGAAATGGTCGCCGCCACCGAGCAACGCCGCATCGAGCGCGGGCAGCCCACGCCGCAGCTCGCGGGCTGAGCTCGCGTCAGGGTCTGCGTGCCGCCTGTGCCGGTGCGCCGACGG
>JBAQGH010000181.1:0-4126 GCA_049287685.1 Solirubrobacteraceae bacterium
ATGCCTGAGCACCCGGACACGCCTGAGCGGCTTGAGGCGATCGAGCGGATGCTGGCCGAGCACAACTGGTTGGGCTGGGAGCGGCGTGCCGCGCCGCCGGCCGAGGTAGCGCAGCTGGAATTGATCCACAGTGCCAGGCATGTGCAGAGGATCATGGAGCTGTCGCTGGCCGGTGGCGGCGCGATCGACTCGGACACTTTCGTCGGCGAGCCCTCCTATCGTGCAGCGCTGCACGCCGCCGGCGGCGCGTGCGAGATGACAAGGGCGCTGATGGCAGGCGAGGCGACGCTCGGTTTCTGCGGCGTGCGTCCTTCTGGCCATCATGCCGAACCGGATCGCGCGATGGGCTTCTGCCTGTTCAACAACGTTGCGATCGCCGCGGAGCTGGCGATCCGAGAGCTGGGCGCTCGGCGGGTGCTGATCCTGGATTGGGATGTGCACCACGGCAACGGGACCGCTGAGGCGTTCCGGCGCCGATCGGATGTTCTGTTCGTAAGCATCCATCAGGCGGGGATCTATCCGGGCACGGGCTCGATGAGCGACGTGGGCTCGGGTGCGGGCGAGGGCTACACGATCAACCTGCCTGTCCCGGCCGGCTCGGAGGAGGAGCTGTGGCTATCGCCGATCGAGCACATCGTGCTCCCGGTCGCCGAGAGCTTCGCGCCGGAGCTCGTGCTGATCTCTGCCGGCTTTGACGCGCACCGGGAGGACCCGTTGGCTGGCTGTCGTCTGGAGGCGGGCTCGTTCGCGGAGATGGCCCGTCACGTGCGGGGGCTGGCTACATCACTCGGCGTGCCACTCGGAGCCGTCCTCGAGGGTGGCTACCAGCCTGTGGCGCTGGCGGAGTGCGTGCGGGAGACGCTTGCCGCGCTCGCCTCCGATGAGCCAGCGCAGTCGGCGGCACCGGAGCCGCTCTTGACATCGCGCGCCGCCGCTCACGTGGGCCACTACTGGCCGCTGTAGGGAGTGCTGCCCCTATATCGCGGGAACGCCTGTGGTCGCCGTCCCTCCGGTGCAAGGGAACTGGTAGGCGGGTAGTTCCCCACGTCACGGCTGGGTAGCGAGGACCGATGCTTGGCTTGTGCGTGCGTGATCTGATCTGCTTGGCCAATGTCCGAAGATCGAGACATATCGTGCGCTCGCGCCGGCGACTGGCTTGAGGTCAAGGGCGTTGGCGAGCGCCCTTCGCGGCGTGGACAGATCAGGGAGGTGCTCGGCAGCTCTGAGCATCCCCACTTCCGCGTTCGCTGGGATGAAGGACACGAGTCGATCGTCTACCCCGCCGACCACGAGGCGATCGTGCACCACCCAGCCCGACAGGGCGACCCGGCATGAGCACAGCGCACGCATCGAGGTCGGTCGGTCTCGCCGCCCGCGTAGTTTCTCCCCGCCACCGCCAGGGGCAGCAACGGATGCACCGGGCGGCGCCGGGCGCGAGGCTGCGAACACCATGACCGTTCCTTCGCTGTCACAGGCACCCAGCGCCGTCGCAGATATCGACGAGCCCGAGCTTGTCCGGCTGCGCGATGGCTCGCTGGTCACGCTGCGTCCCACCACGGCCGCCGATGAGCCCGCGCTGCGCTCGTTCCTGGCGGGACTGTGCCTGGAGGCGCGGCGTCTGCGGTTCTTCAGCGGCGCCGTGGACATAGGCTGTGCTGCTCATTTGGCGGCGGACACCAGCACGGGTTGCTTCGGGCTGGTTGCCCATGACGAGATGGGGGCGATGGTCGCTCACGCCCTGTATATCCAGCTGGATGGCACGCGGGCGGAAGTCGCGGTCGAGGTCGCCGATCATCTCCACGGCCGCGGCCTCGGGACGATCCTCATCGAACAGCTGGCGATCGTCGCCGAGCAGCGTGGGATCACGCATTTCGTAGCCGAGGTTCTCTGTGAAAACCGGGCGATGCTGGATGTCTTTCGAGAGGGCTTCGATGGGCGTGTGGTACGCCACGATGGGCCGGAGCAGAGGGTCGAGTTCCTCACCGCGGGCTGGCGACTGGCTCACAAACGCTTCGCATCGGATGCTCGGGCGTAGTGCCGAGCCCGAGCAGCGCGGCGTGCTCGCGTAGCTGATCGCGGGCGTCGGGGTGCGCGGCGTGCTCGATGATGAGGCGGGCCTGGGCGCGCTGGCTGCGTCCGAAGATGTGCGCGGCGCCCTGCTCGGTGATGACCGCGGAGTGCTGGAAGGAGGTCACGGGTCCGTCGAGGTGGGGCACGATTGTCGAGGTGTCGCTGCGTTCGTGCCAGGAGCGCAGCGCGATCACGGCGTGCCCGCCGGGCGAGTGCAGGGCGCCCTCAACGAAGTCGGGCTGGCCACCGAAACCTGAGTAAACGCGCCCGCCGATGTGGCTTGCGCCGGCCTGGTCGTGCAGATCGACCTGCAGCGCCGTGTTGACCGAGATCATCTGAGCTCGTGCCGCAATCCGCGAGGGATCGTTGGTCGTCTCGGTGCGCGTCATGCGAAGCCTGGGGTTGTGGTGAACCCACTCGTACAGCTCCCTGGAGCCGAACATGAAGGAGCACACGATCGGCCGTTTACGGTCGAGTGCCCCGGCTTGCTCGAGGCCCATCACCCCGTCGGAGATCATCTCCGACCAGATCCCCAGGTTGCGTCGGCTGACGAGTGCGCGCAGCGTCGCATCGGGGACCTGGCCGATCCCGAGCTGCAAGGTGGCGCCGTCTCCCACGAGATTGGCGACGCGCTCGGCGATCGTCTGCGCATGGTCGTGGTTGGCGCCGATGGCCGGGGTCGGGAGGTCTTGCTGGACCTCGACGGCGAGGTCGATGAGGTCTTCGGCCAGCTCGCCGTCGCCGAGGGTGTAGGGCATGTCGGAGTTCAGCTGGGCGATGACGAGCCCGCCGCGGGCGCGTACATGCTCGACGGCCGCCGGCAGGATGTTCACCTCGATCCCGAGCGAGACCTTCCCCTTGTGTGGCATGGAGGTGTGCAGCAGCACCACGTCGGGCGGGCGCAGCGTGCTGAACAGCCTGGGTACGAGTGAGAGGCGCATCGGCAGGTAGTCCAGTCGCTCGCCGGTGTCGCGCATCCCCGGCCCCACGAACGGCGTCTCGAAAATGACGCCCTCGCGGGCGGGCAACGGGGCCTGAGCGGCGAGCATGAACAGGCGGTAGCGCTCCACCGCGCCCTCCAGGGCGTCGAGCAGGACCCGAGGGGTCCCGAGGTTCCCGCTGGCGACGACCCGCGGCTCGCCGGCGCTAAGCGCGGCGAGCGCCGTGTGCAAGTCGCGCTGGGAGATCACCTTCATCCGACGTTCAACACTACGCGCCGGCGGCGAGCACGGTCATGGGTGGGAACTACCGAGTTCGTTCAGGGAGGAGTGCGGTAGGCGCCCGCGCCGGCGGCGAGTTGACTTGTAAGCGGTCAGAGCGACCGCGATCGAGCAGCCACGACACAGGAGGAACTAACAATGAGCGTCTCGCCCCCAGCACCTGCCATGTCCGGCCTGGAGCTGGTCCGCTCGTTCGCGCAGCTCGGCCGTGAGGATGTGCAGTTCGCGGGCGGCAAGGGCGCGAACCTGGGTGAGCTGACCCGCGCGGGTCTGCCCGTGCCAGAGGGCTTCGTCATCGGTGCCCCAGCCTACGCGGCGTTCTGCGCTGAGAGCGGGCTGCGCGAGCGCCTCGCGGAGTTGCTTGACGACGTGGATGTCGAGGACACCGCGGCTTTGCAGGCGGCGAGCGTTGCCGCACGAGAGATGGTCGACGCTACCCCGATGCCGGAGGTTCTGCAGCGCGAGATACGCTCGCGCTACGAGCAGCTTGTGGGCGAGGACGCCGAGGGGCCTGTGGCCGTGCGCTCCTCAGCGACGGCGGAGGACACCGCCGAGACCTCGTTCGCGGGAATGAACGAGACCTTCCTGAACGTCCGCGGCTCAAACGCGGTGATCGACGCGGTGCGCGATTGCTGGCGGTCGTTGTTTGGGACGCGCACTATCTACTACCGCGGCATCAACGGCTTCGCACAGGCGGATATGGACATCGCGGTCGTCGTGCAGCGCCAGGTAGCCTCCACGCGCGCCGGCGTGATGTTCACCGTCAACCCCGCGACGGGCGAGCGCAACGAGCTCGTGATCGAGGGGTCCTTCGGTCTCGGCGAGGCCGTCGTCTC
>JBAQGH010000182.1:0-5890 GCA_049287685.1 Solirubrobacteraceae bacterium
TGGCGCGCGCCAGCGCGTCGTAGGCGTAGGTGAGTGGCAGCACGCTTGATAGCCCGTAGAGCACACTGGCCATCTCGTGACGGTCTACGAACAGCCCGCATAGCAGTAGCTGGGGGAAGATGATCGCGGGCATGAACTGCACGGCCTGGAACTCGGTGCGCGCGAACGCGCTGACGAACAGGCCAAGGGCCATGCCGAGTACGGCGTTGCCGACGGCGAGCAACCCGACCAGCCACGCGCCGTGCGGGGCGTGCAGGCCGAGCAGGAGAAACCCGACGAGGCACACGACGAGCGCCTGCAGCGCGGCCAGCACGCCGAACGCGATGCCATAGCCGGCGAGCAGGTCGGTCTTGGCGAGCGGAAGGCTCATCAGCCGCTCCAGCGTGCCGCTGGTGCGCTCGCGCAGCATCGCGATCGAGGTGACGAGGAACATGATGATGAACGGGAACAGCCCGCACATCGGCGCCCCGATCGCCTGGAAGGTTCCGGGCTGCCCGTCGAACACGTAGCGCATCAGCACGAGCAGCCCGACCGGCACGAGCAGCAGCAGCGCGATCGTGCGCCGGTCACGACGAATCTGCCAGAGCACACGCCTGGCCGTGGCGAGTGTGATCTGCACGCTCACCTGGACGCCTGCTCGATGATCGTCAAGAACGCGCGACCGAGGTCGTGCTCGCCGGTGCGCTCGCGTAGCTGCTCGGGGGTGCTGTGCTGAAGCAGTGCCCCCTCGCGCATCAGCAGCAGCTCGTCGCACTCGCTGGCCTCGTCCATCACGTGGCTTGAGATCAGCAGGGTGCTGCCCGCCTGGGCGAGCTCGTGGAAGGTGCCCCACAGCTCGGCGCGCAGCACGGGATCAAGGCCGACGGTCGGCTCGTCGAGCACCAGCAGCTCGGGCTCGCCCAGCAGCGCGGTTGCCAGCGACACACGCGAGCGCTCCCCGCCGGAGAGCGAGCCGACGACCTGCTGCTCGCGTCCGGCCAGGCGAACCGTCGCAACGACCTGCGCGATCCGCTGGGCGCCGACGCCGAGGATCGCAGCGAAGTAGCGCAGGTTCTCGCCGATGCTGAGATCGCCGTAGACCGATGGAGCCTGCGTCACGTACCCCACGCGCCGGCGCAACCGTGGCGAGCCGGCCGGTTCGCCGAGCACGCTCACATGGCCAGCCTGGACGAGCTGCACGCCGACGATCGCGCGCATCAGCGTGGTCTTCCCGCACCCGCTGGGACCCAGCAGACCCGTCACCGACCCCGCGGCTACACGTAGCTCGAGGCCGTCGATCACGGGCCGTCCGCCGCGCACGACATGCAGATCCTCGATCTCGATTGCCGTGTCGGCCATGTGGCCGCACAAGCTATCCGCTTAGGTTCTGTCTGCGCTTACAATCGGGCAGGTGCAGGTTTGGGAGCTAGATCGTCTGCGTGTCGCCGCGCACCATCCGCAGATCCTTCGCTCCGACGAGGACGCGAATCGCGTCATCGCGTTGCTGCTGCCCCAGGGCGAGGCTCTGCAGGAGCACCAAGTCCACGAGCACGCGCTCGTGTTCGTCCTACGCGGCGAGCTGTTGGTGAGCGCAGGCGCCAACGAGTGCACTCTGTCAGCGCCGAGCCTGATCCATTTCGACCCCGGCGAGCGCCACGAAGTACGCGCGATCAGCGAGTGCCAGCTCGTTCTGTGCCTAGCGCCCTGGCCCGGCCCCGGACACCCGAGCAACACCACCCCGGCATAGGGGTCTGCGCCAGCACGCCGTCGCATGCAGCCCGCGAGGCGCGGCACGGCAAGAACGCCCGCCGGCTCGCGTGTACACCTCTCCAGGCACCACCATTCCGTCCTTGCCGCGAGAGCCCTCTCGGCCTTCGGCATTCCGCGGGCGGTGCTATCAACCTCCTCGCCACCTGCCTGCAGCCGCTGCACCCGGCCGGCACGACCGCGACCGTCTTCGTCGCTGTGGCGCTCGAAGCAGACGACTTCGTGGTATCCGGTGGCGTGAAGTTTCGCGTCAAGCTCCCGACTCGCAAGGCCGCCTACACCGAGGAACAAACCCACGGCTACGAGGTCGATCTGGTCGGCGCCCGCGCCGACCGTCTTGTGCTCGCGAGCGTGAAGTCTGCCTTTGGCTCCCGTGGTGTTGTCGCCGAGCACGTCACCGGCGAAACCTCAAACCAGGCGGCGAGCCGCCGCTACTGGCTCCTGAATGACAAGGTTGTGCGGTCGCGCGTCGTCGCTGAGGCGGCCAAGCGCTACGGCTACCCCATCAATCAGGTGCAGCTTCGCCTCTACGTCGGGCGCTTCTCCGGCCGTAAGGCCGGCGCGCACGAGCAGCGAGTTCGTGCCTGGGCGGCAAAACAACGCGTCGGGGGCGGCCCGATCGAGGTCATCGACGTCCACGACGTTGTCCGAATCGTGCGCGAGGCTGCTGGCGACAGGCAGTACCGCGACAGCCCGGTCCTGGTCACGCTAAAGGCACTACACGAGGCTGGTCTGATCACCGGCTAGGGCAGGCTCGCGACGCTCGGGCAAGCGAGGTCTTTTACCCGACAACATCTTCGAGCGTCTGCGGTAGGACCGCGACGTCATGCAGCGCGATCGTGTCATGGCGAGCGAGCATCTGAGACCGGCTTAGCTCGTGAACCCACTGCCGCTCGGTCACGACGATGTCGCAGTGAACCGTCGCGCATGCGAGGTAGGCGATGTCAATCATGTCGTTGGACTCCCATGTGTTCGCTGGGTTGCGGTGGCGCTCTAGCCTGAGTCGCAGCGCTGCATCTCGCGTTGGCATCTCAGCGATGAAGTTGCGCGCCAGCGGCAGTAGCTCTATGAGCAACTTACCGCCGTCCTCCTGTGAGAGATCCGGGCGGACCCGGCCGATCGGCCCCAGCGCGTCTCGGGGCAGCCCGGCTCTCTGCAGCGCCCAATCGATGTTTTCCCAAATCTCCAGCACGGCACTGACAGCGAGCACCGCCTCGGCCATCTCCGGCGACCTGGCGTCCCGCTTCCGGCCAGCGGCCAGCACCTCCTCGCCGTGGCGGTACAGGTCACCGAACTCCCGGTGACCCCGACCATGCTCGTCAAAGCCGGGCGGGCGGTTAGCCAGGTGCGCCAGCTCGATCGCGAGGTCGAGAGCCTCGCGCGGCATGTTGGGATTCAAACCTGAAGCGTGAGCAAACCCCCAGCCAAGTGCCGGGTACGGAGCGCGAGGAAGATCTAGGTCCGCCAGCCGAGAGATCACAGCGTCGAGCTCGTTGTTGCACAGATCCGGCGGACGCGCCAGCGTCCGTCCGCGCGAGAGTTCGAGCATCGTCTGCGCCAGGCGTCGGCGCCGGCTGAGATTTCCGGCCCTCCAGGTCTCAATGTAGTGGCCGACCGACAGCGGGAACTCCACAAGTTCCATCGCGACGCAGTGCCGTGCTACGTCCAGCGCGGCTCGGAAGCGCTCGCCTCCCGGCCGTCCGTGCAGGGCGCGCCCGAGATCAATCCACTTGGCCTGGTCGAGGTAGATCGTGACTATGCCCGTGATGCTCGCACGCTCACAGGGCTCGGTCGTGGTTTCTAGCTGTGGTCGGACAGGCTTTCGGAGTGTGTCAGAGCATGCCGGCCGAGTGCCGGGACGAGCTGGTCGAGCGTAGGGATGACCTTCGTGCCGAGACGCTGCGGTAGGCGCGCTGCGTTCGCGAGGCTGCACGCGTGCCTGTCGGTCACTACCACGTCGCAGTAGGGGATCGCCACGCTCAGAGCATCGAAGTCGAAGATATCGTTGGGCTCCCAGCGGCTCTGCGGATTGCGGTGGGCGGCGGTTAGCAGCGATATCCAAGCGTCGGCGCTCGGCATCGAATCGGTTAGCTGACGCGCCCTGTCGATGTCCTCGGTGAGTTCGCCAACCAGATCCACGCGGCGGTGGGCGTGACAGGCTTCCTGGAATGCGTTGACGAGCTCAAACGCCAGGTAGCGGCCCGCGACAACATCGCGCACGCGATCGCGATACTCCGGGTTGGCGACGAGCCGCAGCGCCAGTTCTCGCTCGCTTTGGGCGCGGTCCTCGGCGATCTGGCGAGCAACCGTCGGATCCCACCCCCGCGCACGCATCTCTGCGACCTCCTGCTCGCCCGTGGGTCCGCGCAATACATCGCGTGTGACCTGGAGGTTCGCGGCGCGCGAGAAAGCGTCATACGCAGCCGGCCCGCCGGGCCATTCCTGCCGCACCCGGGCAGTGACGTCGCCCTCCTCCTCAGAGTGTACGGTCAGGCCGCCGCGCCTGCCGAAGGCTTGAATGGCCCCCAAGCCCAGGAGCGGCGCGCTGGGGAAAAGAGAGGGCGTGCCGAGGAGCTGCGCGAGCGCGGCGTCTAGCTCGACCCGCATGACGCTCGACCGCGGCATGATGCACACGAAGCCGCTCAACTCCTCCATGAGCCTCGCCAAGTTCGAGCGCCGTTCCGCGTCCCGGATGCCGTCGACCTCCATGTAGTGCGCCGCCGAGAGCGGAATGACCACGGTCCCCCCGGCGCTCCGCAGCGCTTCAAGCGCCTTCTCGTAGCGCTTGCCGTTGGCGTGTCCAGTCGCGGCCTGCGCCAGATAGATCCACTGATTCATGTCGAGGTACACGAGCGGCCTATCGCCGTCGGACCTCAACTGCGACGAGGGCCACGCATACTGCGTCTGCGGCCGGTCGAGGCCAGGGCGCAAAGCCCGGCGGGAGGCGACTGAAGGCATAGACATCCAGCGTAGAAGCCGCGGGCGATAACACCTCGGCTGTACGCTTGCCCGCGAGATGACCGACGCCGCGATCGACTTCCGTGGCTTGGACTCGCCTATCGTTCAGGCGGGGATGGGCGCTGTAGCTCGGCATGAGCTCACCGCGGCCGTGTCCGAGGCCGGCGGGCTCGGGACGATCGGTGGCGCCCGCGGCCGGATAGCGCAGGAGCCGGCCGCCGCGCGAAAGCTCACCGGCCGGCCAATCGCCGTGAACCTCGTGTTGCCGCTGTTGCGCCGTGGCGACGTGCAGGCAGCGGCGGAGGCCGACGTGATCGTGACCTTTTGGGGCATACCACGCCGGCTTGCCGGTGGCGCCTGGGTCCACCAGTGCGGCTCGGTTCAGGAGGCGCAAGCGGCCGAGGCAGCGGGAGCGGACGCGGTGATAGCCCAGGGCGTCGAGGCGGGTGGGCACGTCCGAGGTACGACGCCGCTGCTCGACTTGATCGAGCGCGTGCGAGCTGCGGTCAAGATCCCGGTTCTGGCAGCCGGGGGGATCGTTGACCAGCCGGGTGTGCGCGAGGCGCTTGATGCTGGGGCGGTCGCTGCCGTCCTGGGCACGCGCTTCCTGCTCAGCGAGGAGAGCCGCGCACCCCGATTACAAGCTGCGTTGCCTACAGGCTGACCGCACGGTGTTCACCGAGCTGTTCGGGCTCGGGTGGGCCGAAGCGCCGCATCGCGTGGTGCCGAACGCTGCGACCCGCCGCTGGCTCGGCGATCACGACGCGCGCGGGCCTGGATGGATCAGGCGCATCAATCGGCTCGCCTCACCGCTCGTGATGCGCGTCCCGGAAGGGCTCCAGGATCGGGCGCTTGCGATGCAGCGCCCATCGCTCCCCCTTCTCGGCCCGCCGATGGCTCTGGACGATGGCCCGCGCCGCCTCGTGGACTCGGGCCCGCTCTACGCGGGCGCGAACGTGACGCGAATCTCGGAGATCCTTCCTGCCGCGCGAGTAGTCAGCGACCTGACCCCGTAGCTATGGTGCGGACGATGCAGCGGGCAACTCGGACGTTATGAGACAAGCGGTCGCACTAGCTCTGTTCGCAACGCTCGGGCTCGTTGCGAGTTCGGCTGCGCGGGCCGCGCCCCGCGCGACGGGCCGGTGTGCGCCCACGCACGTCCGCGGCACGCCGTTCTCCGTTGTGG